>CAYMSL010000073.1:0-8850 GCA_964393095.1 uncultured Oscillospiraceae bacterium
GTTGCCCTTACTGTCCTTCTCCTCGCTCCTGTCGCTGCGCTCGGCGCGAATGCTTAGCGTATCGCCTTCGATATCCACCGAGATGTCGCTCTTTTCAAAGCCGGGCAAATCGGCCTCGAGCAGGTAGCTCTCACCCTCGTCGCGGATATCGGTTTTGAATTCGGCGATGGCCACGTCCCCAAAGAAGCGGCGCTGCATCTGCTCGAAATCCTCAAAGGGATTGTAGAGGGTCACGCTGCGCCTTCTCGTATACGGTATCAGTTCAAACATATGAATGCCTCCTTCTTCTTTTCTTGTCTATCATAGTTTGCGCGCTCCCCGGCGGGGCGATTCGCCCGTATCCGGCGGGGCGCTCCCTTTCGGAACGCCCTTATCGTACACAACCTTTTTTACAGAAAAACAGAACGAGCGTGAAGGAAATGTAAAATTTAGCACTCAACGTGATAGAGTGCTAACAACCCGGCCGTCCCGCAGTTTTGCAGCGCAAAACCGCACGAAAAAACGTCCCCGCATAAAGCGGGGACGAAGCGGACGCCAGAACACGGCTATTTAAGCTTAAAATAGACGATGGACGGATCGCGCTCGTCCTTCTTCATGCGAAAAACCCCGAGCGAGGTGATAAAGGGTACGAATTTCTTTTGGCCGAATATGCGCACGTCGAAGTCCGGAAAGCGCTTGCTCAGCAGGCTGCCGAGCTTGCCGGAGAAGATCCAGCCCTCGTCGTCCGAGTTCTCCTCGGCAAGCTCCCTTAGCGAAAGGCAGATGAGGTCGAGGTTCGACACCGCCGCCTGCTCGGCCGCTTCCGCCGCGGGCTTTGGCGCGAACGCCGCCTGCTGGGGCGCGCCCGGACGGAGTGCTGTCTCGGGCATGGGCGCGTCGCCCACAAGCTTGCCGGACTGCGCGCGTTCTCCCGCCTTGCTGCCGGCGCCCGCGGCGTAGAGGATGTCGAGGTAGGAGAACTTGTTGCAGGCCGATATGAACGAGCGCGGCGTCTTCTGCTCGCCCATGCCGAGCACGAACATCTCCGACTCGCGCAGCCGCGACGCAAGGCGCGTAAAGTCGCTGTCCGAGGAGACGATGCAAAAGCCGTTGAGCCTGCCCAGGTATAAAAGGTCCATCGCGTCGATGATCAGCGCCGAGTCCGTGGCGTTCTTGCCGCTCGTGTTGCTGTATTGCTGAATCGGCTGAATCGAGTGTTCGAGTATCGCCTCGCGCCAGGCGCCCATCTGCGGCGTCGTCCAGTTGCCGTAGATGCGCCGGTAGATCACGTTGCCAAGGGCGTTCGCCTCGCTCAGGATCACGCCGATATACTTGCTTGCGACGTTCTCCGCGTCGATGAGCACGGCAAGCTTCATCTCTTTATCCATGCCGCTTCCTCCGCTTGTTCATAAATTTAAAACCGGCGGGACGCGGCGCGCCGCTTCCCCTCGCCTGTATTGTATCACCAAAGAAACCGCTTCGCATACCCCGTCTTTGGAACAAAGCGGCTATTAAACCGGCCAGAAGAGCTCGTCGAGCGTCTTACCGAGCACGCGGCAGATCTCCACGCAGAGGCGGATGGTTGGGTTATAGTCTCCCTTTTCAATGGCGTTGATGGTCTGGCGCGACACGCCGACCCGCTCGGCCAGTTCCTGCTGGGAAAGATCGAGCGCGGCCCGCGCCGACTTGAGCCGGAGGTTTTTCATTGCTCACCTCCGTCGCGCCGCTTTTCAAGCCGCGCCTTGAACACGATGGCCGCAAGCAGCGGCAGAAACATCGCCGCGACGACGGCGTTGATGGCATGGTAGTTGAGCAGTCCCTCCGTCGTCAGCGGCTCGCCCGCGAGCACGTTGCCGGCGGCGCACAGGGCGTTGACCACGCAGAGCGCGGCAAAGAGGCCCATATAGAAGCGCGGCTTCTGGTTGATGGCGAAATAGGCGTCCGTCCAGATGCAGATCAGCGCAAACACCGTCACGGAAAAGCAGATGCCCACAAAGAGGAGCACCGTGTGCTGCGCCCAGCGTATCCCAAGCACCTCGAGCGCCACGCAGAGCGCGAGGTAGCCGTTCAGCGTCCAGAACGCCGCCTTGTAGGCCCGCCCGCGCAGCGCCTGCTGCCGCTCGTCGAACTTTCCCGGCACGCCGCCTTTGGCCTTGGCCTTCACGGCAATGACGAGAGTTGCCGCGAGAACGATGAGTATGCCGACCGCGTATTCGAGACTGTGCTCCATAAACAAACTCCTTTATCGATGCAGATGATGCCGCTATTGTAACCTATAGCAGTATTATAGTCAAGTATTTTTTACATTATATCGTCTTTTCGGCGGCTTGCGCACAAAAAAGGGGCCGCGCCCAAAGCGCGGCCCCTTCACTCGGTTTCTCGGCGCTATACGACGAGCTTGCCCTGCTCGGAGTCGATGACCTGATAGATCTCCTCCTCCGCGCCGTTCCTGGCGTTGATGTAGACGATGAAGTGCTGCCCGCGGCAGTCGCCCTTGAACTCGTAGCAGAGCACCTCGGTCGAAGCGGTCTTCGGAATCAGCGCAAGGCGCGTCGACTGCACCTCAAGCCCGTCACAGACCGCGTAGGCCGCCTGCGCTTCGTCAATCGCGGGCGTGTCGAGCTCGCGCTGCGTATGGGACATGAGGTAGTTTGTCGCGTCCACGCCGATGATGACCCCGCTCGCCTGCTCGACATAGACCTTGATCAGGTCCGCGTAGAGGATCACGTCGTCCTGCGTGGCGGCAAAGTTGAACACGGCCACACCGTTGTAAAACTGGGCGTAGGTGGGCTCCATGCCCTGATAACCGCGCTGCTCAAGGTACGCCAGCGCCCGCTCGGAGAGCTGTTTTGCCACGCTGTCCTCGGGTATGCCGTCCGCACCGCCCGCGCTTTGGCCCATCATGCGCAGCACCGCGCCGCCCCGCTTTGTCACCGTAATATCCACCTCGCGGCCCTCCGCGTCCGTACCGGCAAAGCCGAACGCGGGTACGACGCCGTCCTCGTAGCCGGTGGCGCTCAACTCGCCGCCGCCAAGCCATTCGAGGGCCTTTTGCAGCGCGCCGCTCTCATCGATCTCGCCCTCGGGCAGACCGCGCGGCTCGGCCTTCTCGTTGCTCTCGGAAAACGGGCCGTCGTAGATCAGCGTCGGGTAGTCGGATATGTTCTCCTTATCCGTATCCGCCTCGGCTTGGCCGTCCTCCGCCTGCTGCGCCTGAGCGCCGGAAGCGTCGTCCTGAGCGGACGCGCCGGCCTGCATGTAATAGCTGTCGTCTGGCGCGCCAAGGCTCGTGGGAAAGTCGTCGCGGTCGAGGCGATCCTTGATCTCGTTGCCAACGCGCACGCTCGCCTCGTAAAGCTCGTCAAGCTGGGCGTAGTCCTCCTCGCCCATCACGCCGCCGCCAAGGATGCGCTGGATCAGCGTATTGGCATAGTCGCCCGCCCGCACGAGAAAGGTGTTGAGTTCGAACGTGTCCACGTGCGAGACGGGGATCGTCGCCATGTTTGCCACGGCCGCCGCCGAAAGCCGCCAGATATCCGAAAGCAGCAGGATATGCCGCGAGGACGAGGCGGTCACATGCAATTTGAGCAGGGCCGCCTGCATGTCGTTGACGTTGTCATGCAGCTCGTAGTACGCGTCGCGCTCACGTGCGTGTACGCTGCGCTCAAGCGACTCGGCGTAGGCCGTGCGTTCGGCGGCATAGAGGCATACGCCGCCAAGCGCGATGGCAAGCAGCACCGGCACCGCGATGGCGATAACCGTGCGAAAGCGCCGCGCACGCCTGGCTCTTTTGGCCGCGTCGTTTCTCTCTTCCATTTTTTCGAGGTTCGTATGAACCTCCGCTTTGGGATCCCTTTGTTCCATGTCGACTCCTCTTTCCCTAAGGTACGGCGCCTACCGGCAGAATACGTGGCGTCCGATCGTAACGATGATCGGGCGCGAACGAATCCACTTGTTCGTCGCCGTGCTCGGGTTGTAATAGTAGATGCAGCCGTTCGTCGGATCGGAACCGTTCATCGCGTCGCGCGCGGCACGGATGGCCGTGTCATTGGGGGAGAGATTGATCTGCCCGTCGCTGACGGCGTCAAACGCCCCCGGCTGATAGATCACGCCCGAGATCGAGTTGGGAAAGCTGCTGTTGTCCACGCGGTTGAGTATGACGGCCGCGATCGCAACCTGCCCTTTATACGACTCGCCGCGCGCCTCGCCGTAAATGCACTGCGCGAGCAGGTACGTATCCCCGCTCGCGGTTGTGCCGGATGATTTTGAAGATGCGGACGAACCGCTCCCGCCCGAAAGCTGCATGCCGAGCGCCTTTGCCGTGGCCTCGCCTACAACGCCGTCGGCGGTAAGCCCGTTCTTCTGCTGAAAGTACCTCACGGCCGATTCGGTCCCGCTGCCGAACACGCCGTCGACAGCCCCGTTGTAGTAGCCCCAGTTCTTGAGCTTCTTTTGCAGGGTGATCACATCGTCCCCGCTCGCTCCCCTTTTGAGCGCCGCCGCCTGGGCGGAAGGTTGAAAGGTGATGAGCAACACGAGGATCGCGAGCAGCAGGCAGGCCCAGCTCAAGAGATGTTTGCCCTTACGCTCGCGTTTTGTCAGCCGGCTCATGAGATCACCCCCAGCGAGCGGAACCACTTGAGCAGCGTGCTCTCAAACTCGATTTTCTCCGCCTCCGGCAGCGTCTCCTGCTCCGCCGTCACGATGCACAGCGGCGGGAAGAGCACGCACCACCAGTTCTGCCCGGCTCCCCGGCCGAGGATGATGCGCAGCGCGTCGTAGCTGCCCGCGGGATAAAACGTTTCGCCGTAGCGGCGGTCGGGAAATTCGTAGCCGCCGAGCATGAGCTGCGCGCCGTAGGAAAAGCCGTGTTCGCGCAGCGTGCCCTCCGCAATTTCAAGCAGTTCGGCCCCGTGAGAAAGGATGTAGCCGCGCGTCTCCTCCGCGCTCGTCCCAGCCTCTACGCAGGCAAGCACCGCGTCGCGCACCCGGAGCTTGACCTCCTGATCCGCCGCGGAATCGCTGTTTGCGATGATGTGCAGGCGGAGGATGTTCTCGTTCTCCGCCTCGCCGGAACGTACGGGCAGACACAGCGCCAGCGCAAACAGAATTGCGAGCGCACAGGCTGCCGATCGGGAATGCCATCCGAAAAACATATGGTTCACCTCTTCGGATTCAGTATGGACACAGCCCGGCGTGTATATACCGTTTTTTTGTTTTTTTATGAACCGCCTGGAAAGGCGCGTCAAAAAGCCGCGCGGATCTGCCGCGCGGCCGTGTTTTACCAGAATTGGAAGGAGTTTTCCGAATCAGCCGGAGAAATCGTCTCCGCCGGGCGAAGGCGTCGTAACCGGAGCGCTCGTGGGCGGCGGGGACACATACGGCTCATTTGTATTGTCGTCAAGGCCGTCGTTGTTGTTGTCGACAAAATCGCTGTCGGGCTCCGCGCCGTCGTCCGGGATTGTGACAACGGGCCGGGCATAATCGGACGAGGGCGAATACACCGTGCCGCCCTTCGCGGAGAGATAGAGCGTACCGACCGACACGCTGTTGGCGGTAAACGAGGGCAGCAGCCGCGAGAGCGTATACATCTTCGCGTCGAGGTCGGTCGCCTGGCCCACGTGAACCTTCAGGCCGTTTGTCGCGACCATCGTGATGGCAAGCGGCGTGGTCAAATCGATCGACTGAATGGAGCCGACGAGCGAATACTGCTCGAGCACGGCGATGAGCTGCACGAGCGTGGCCGTGGCAAAATCGTTGCCCTGTCCAAGCCGCTGGCCAAGCTGAAAGCCCGCCATGCTTACGCCCGTAACCTGCACGAGACCGGAGAGGTCCGTGCCGCCGCTCATCGAGAGCACGTAGCCGTTTTTATCGATGATGACGTTGTAGTCGAGGCCGACGATACCCGCAACCTCCTTGCGCTCGGTTACGATGATGCGGATACGGCTCGGGAAGATATAGGTGATCGAATCGACCTGCAGATACGGGTCCTCCTCGATACCGAGCTCAGCCCCGTCGAGGTCGCAAAAGAGCATGTGCGTGCCGAGCTTGAGGCCGGAGCGCTGGACGATATAGTCGGCATAGTCGGCCGCGATTTCATCCTGGCTGTCCATCACGACGATATCGGAGAGCAGGAATCCGTAGTAGAGCGCCACAAGGATGCCCGCAAGCAGCACAAGAACAAACGCCAGGTTGCCGAAGATCTGCTTGAGCAGCGCGGCGCGCTTTGCGCGGCGATCCTGCCGCTCGAGAAACTCCTCGTGCTTGCGCGCGGCTTCGCGGGCGCGGGCCTTGCGCTGGGCCTCCTCCATGCGGATGGTCTCTTCGGTTTCGTTGATGTTGATGCGCGCCGTCGTGGAAGCGCCCGTGCGGAAGATGCGCGTGCGCGTGGTATCCTTGCGGCCGGTGCGGCCCGTCGCGGCGGCGGCCTCGTCGTCGAAGAGGCGGATCGGACTCCCGCTTGCCGCCTTGCCCTTCTTCTTTTTTGCGCCCGCGCTTCGCGCATCGCCGTCGGCGTGCAAGCGAAGCCGCACCGAGTCCGGCACGACGCGTTCGCCGTCGCTCCAGGTCAGGTGCGCAAGGTTGGCCGCGTCCTTTTCATCGGAGTAGTCAAGCTCGTCGTCTGTAAAAAGGTGCGTCAACGGCACCCCGGGCGGCTCGCCGTACTGCCGGTTCGCAGATGCCGGGTCGAGCTCATCATCCGGGGGTACGGGTTCGAAGAAGTGCGACCAAAAGCCCTTCTTCTCCTCGCTGCCGCGGCCTTGCCGGCCGCCTGAATTTTTACCTTTACGCTTCGCCATGCAGCGGTTCTTTCGTTACGATTCCTCTCTCTTAATCCTCGCGCCGAGCGCGCCGAGCATCTCCTCAAAGCGGACATACCCGCGATCGATGCGCTCGCAGCAATCAACAACGGTCTCACCCTGCGCCACAAGCCCCGCGAGCACGAGCGCCGCGCCGCCGCGCAGATCGTGCGCCGTAACTGGCGCGCCGGTAAGCCGGCTTACCCCCCGCACCACCGCCGTACGGCCCTTGACCGTGCTCCTGGCTCCCATGCGCCCCAGCTCCTGCGCGTGCTTAAAACGGTTTTCAAACACGTTTTCGACGATGACGCTCGTGCCGTCCGCCACGGTGCAAAGCGCGAACATCTGCGCCTGCATGTCGGTCGGAAAGCCCGGGTGCGGCATGGTTTCGATGAGCCGTATCTCGCGCGGACGCCTCGGCCCCGCGAGCGTGATCGAGCAGGGCCGCGTCTCGATGCGGCAGCCGCATTCGAAGAGCTTGCTCAGCGTACCCGAGACATGCTCGATGCACACGTTATCGATCGTGACCACCCCGCCCGTGATCGCGCCCGCGACGAGCAGCGTGCCCGCCACGATGCGATCCGGCATGATCGTAAACGTCACCTCGCGCGGCGCGGCGCCTCCCGTGATGCGAATCGTCGAGGTTCCGGCGCCCAAAACGCGAAAGCCCGCCGCGAGCAGAAAACTCTGCAAATCGCAGATCTCCGGCTCGCGCGCGGCGTTGCGAATCACAGTTTCGCCGCTTGCGGAGACAGCCGCCATCATGATGTTCTCGGTGGCGCCCACGCTCGGGTAATCAAGGTGAATCTCCGCGCCGACGAGCTTCTCCGCCTCGCAGAGGATCTGCCCGCCCTCCTCGGTGATGCGCGCGCCAAGCGCGGCCAGCCCCGAAAGATGCAGATCGATCGGGCGGTTGCCGATCTCGCAGCCGCCGGGATGCGTCACCGTCGCGCGGCCGAAGCGGCCGAGCACGGGGCCGAGCAGGAAGATCGACGAGCGAAGCTCCTTGCTCAAGCGCTCGGGCAGTTCGTGGCAGTTCGCGCCCGAGGCGTCCACGTCGATGACGCCGTTTTCAAATCCGACATCGCAGCCGAGTGTCGCGAGGATGCCAAGCATATTGTCCACATCCGTTAGGTGCGGACAATCCAAAAGCCGCACGGGCCGCCCCGTGAGCATACACGCCGCCAAAATAGGCAGGACAGCGTTTTTCGCCCCGCCGACGCGGCAGCGTCCCGCCAGCGGGTACCCGCCCGTGACGATCATTTTCGCCATGGAGCACCTCCCATGCACCCATATTCTATGCTGGGAGGCGGGCGAATGTTACCGGCGGGCATCGCGCGCCCGTCCGCATCGCGGCGCTTAGGCGTCAGTTGACCGAGCGCGAGATATTCAGCAGCACGCCCATGGCCGCAAGGAAGATCAGCATCGACGAGCCGCCGGCGCTGATAAACGGCAGCGCCTGTCCCGTCGTCGGCAAAAGCCCCGTGCACACGCCGACGTTGACGAACACCTGCAAGCCGAACACCACCGTGATGCCGCCCGCGAACAGGCTGCCGAAGCGGTCGCGGCAAAGCAGCGCGATGCGGATGCCGCGGTATATGATAAAGCCGTACGCGGCAAGCGTGAGAAGACCCCCGACGAAGCCAAGCTCCTCGCAGACGATGGCGAAGATAAAGTCCGACTCGCCATAGGTCATGTACAAAAGTTTCTGATGGCTGTTGTTGAGGCCGACGCCGAAGAGCCCGCCGGAACCGAGCGCGTAGAAGGACTGGATGAGCTGATAGCCCGTGCCGAGCGCATCGGCCCAAGGGTCTACAAACGAGGTCAGCCGCGCGAGGCGGTACGGCTCGATGACCGCAAGCAGGGCAAAAAGCCCCACAAACACCACGGCGAGCAGCAGAAGCTGCTTGGTATCGCACCCGCCGATGAACAGCAGCGCATAGCCCATAAGGCCCATGATCACCGCCATCGACATGTTCGGCTGCAGCATGACGAGTCCGCAGATCACGCCGATCACGAGCAGCATCGGCAGCATGCCCTTTGAAAAACTCCGCATCACGGCGTGCTTTTT
>CAYMSL010000074.1:0-8755 GCA_964393095.1 uncultured Oscillospiraceae bacterium
CTTGTCGAGGACGAGGAAAAGCTTGCGCGGTTTGTGGAGCTGGAGCTCTCCTACGAGGGATATGAGGTGAAAAAGGCCGCGGACGGCCGCGCCGGGTTGGAACTGGCGGAATCCGGGAACTTCGACCTGATTTTGCTCGACGTGATGCTGCCCGGGCTCAACGGGCTGGAGGTGCTTCGCCGCTTGCGGCGAAACGCCTCCATACCCGTTATCCTGCTGACCGCCCGCGACGCGGTGGCGGACAAGGTGACGGGGCTTGACGGCGGCGCGGACGATTATGTTACAAAACCCTTTGCCATCGAGGAACTGCTGGCTCGCATTCGCGCGACGCTGCGCAAAAACCGTCCCGAGCAGGGTGCAAGCAGGGTTGGGCGGCTGTGTCTCGATCCGGCGAGGCATATCGTCTCGATGGACGATGTGGAACTGACTTTGACCAAGCGCGAGTTCGACCTCTTGCAGCTGCTCATGGAAAACAAGGGCATCGTGCTCTCGCGGGATGTGCTGCTGCAGCGGGTGTGGGGGTATGACTACCAGGGAGAGACCAACACCGTGGACGTGTATATCCGCTTCCTGCGGCAAAAAATAGACGAGGCCTTCGGTGTAAAATACATCCATACGGTTCGCGGCGTCGGCTACGTGCTGCGCGAACAGTAGCGAAGCCTTAGAGGAGGGGGTATGAAACCCAGCGCGACGCAGGCAACGCAAAAAAAGAGAGGAACCTCCCTGACCTGGCGGCTTACCGCCAATCAGTTTTTCCGCTCCGTTACGCATATCTTCTGGCTCGATGTGCTGCTGGTGTTCCTTTTTGTGCTGGGCTTGGCCGTTTGGACCGAATGGCAGGCCATGGAGTTCGCCCCGAAGCTGCTAAGACAGCCGGACGCAGGCACGGAGCTTCTTCTTGCGGACTGGGAGTATCAATACGGCTTGGGCGAAGTGCGCGGCCTCAGCCTGCCCGATTTTCTCGAGAAGGCATTGCTCAGGCATGATCCGCCCGTTTTGCCGGGCACCGGCAGAGAACTCCGCTTTCCCACCGGCACAACCTTCCTTAGCCGCGTGCGTTCGGCCGCTTATACAATCACGATTCCATCGCCGCAGTCCAACCGCCTGCTGGTGATCACCTATCGCTGGGCTCGCCCGATACGCATCTTCTCCGTGTGTTTTGCCGCGCTTTTGATCGTGCAGCTATTGAACCTCCTCGGCGGCATTTCGAAGGTGAGCCGCTCGGTCAGCCGCACGCTGCGGCCCATTTACGAGCTGACCCGAACCGCCGCGCAAACCATCGATAACGAGCAGAGCCGCCAGCGCGTGGACCGCCCGTCGTTGGACGGCACGATCCGCACATTGAACACGATCACGGAAAACCGCCTGGATACCCGCATCGTCTTTCGGGATGAACAACAGGAATTAAAGGGACTCGCCACCGCCATCAACGAGATGCTCGACCGGCTGGACGCCGCCTATCAATCGCAGCTGCGTTTTGTATCGGACGCGTCCCACGAGCTGCGCACGCCCATCGCGGTGATACAGGGCTATGCCAACATGCTCGACCGCTGGGGAAAGCAGGATGGAGAAACCCTGCAGGAATCGATCGACGCCATCAAAAGCGAGGCGGCGAGCATGCAGGATCTTGTGGAGCAATTGCTGTTTCTGGCCCGCAGCGACAACGATTCGATCGTGCTCAAAACCGGCCTTGTGGACGTTTCCTCGCTCGCTGACGAGGTGCTGCTCGAAACCAGGATGATCGACGAGGCGCACGTCTACGAATCCTCCATTGCCCCGGCGCTTACGATATACGGCGACGCGCAGCTCATCAAGCAGGCGCTGCGCATCTTTGTGGACAATGCCATTAAGTACACGCCGGCCGGGGAACGCATCCGCATTGCCGCGAAGCTGGACGGCGGCAATGTCGCGCTGTCGGTGTCGGACAACGGCATCGGCATCCCGGAAGAGGACCTTGCCCATGTATTCGACCGCTTCTTCCGCTCGGACCAGTCCCGCGCCCGCAAAACGGGAGGAACCGGCCTAGGCCTATCCATCGCCAAATGGATCATCGATCGCCACGGCGGGTACGTGGAACTGCTAAGCCGCAAGGAGATCGGCACGCGCATTTCCCTCGTGCTGCCCTATTGCGGCAAGGCGGCGGACGCGCCGCGCTTAGCGGAACGGGTGTAACGGGCGATTATATCCGCGCAAACAGGAAGATAACGGGCAGCGCGAGGATATTCAGCAGCAGGAATATGCCTAAAAAGGCGATCAGCCCGCCGCTTAACAAAAAGCCCAACAGGAATATCGCGCCCTGCGCCACCCAAAAGACCGCGCGGACAGCCGATTTCATGGCGAAGAACACGAGCCGGAAGATCAGGCAAACCGGCCCGATCACCAAAAACAGCGCCAACATAAAGGAGAATGGTCCCATCACAGTACTCTGCCGCCTCTCGTCAAATCTGTTTTCAGCATAGCAGAGGAAACCGGCAGGGAACTATAAAACAGATGAAAATTGGATTAAATTTGCCGCGCCAAATCGAAGAACCCGCCGCCTTAGGGAAAATAGCGCGGGGGCGTCAAGCCGCGCGCACCGGACGGCGCCGGGGCGGCCGGCACCCGGCGGGCATGGGGGATTCCCACGGGGCGTTTCGGGACGGTGCGCACCCGGGCGGAAGGTACCGGCACACCGTCCGCCGACGACAGGCGGCTGCGCGTATGGAACGGCTTTTTTCAAGAATCACCTTTCTTTGCGGCCGCCGCTATTGACGGAAAAAAAACGTTGCGGTTATAATTATATATAGTCATGAAAAGAAAAGGGAGGCGCCCGCGTGCAGCATGAGGTTTTGGAGCGGCTGGCCATTGCGGGCTTTCAGGCGCGCGTGGTGCCGCTCGAGCGGCTGCCCCAGCTGCACAACGAATTGAATCGTCTGCTTGCGGGCGGGTTCATCAGCGACGGCATCGGCGGCATGCTGGACGGCTTCTTCGACGAGAGCGAGGTTATGCCCGGCGCGCGCTCGGTATTCATCGCCGCAAGCCCGACGCCGATCGGACGGGCGGCTTTTCACCACAACGGCGTAAAGGTGGCGGCGCAGATTCCGCCGACCTACCTCGATTATACGCGCGCCCCCGAACAGATCCTCGGCATTCTCAACGAGGCGCTGGCGGGCGGCGGGTATCGCGCGGCGGTTCTTAGGAAGGTGCCGCGAAAGATGCTTGCGGCGCACTCGGGGCTTGCGGAATACGGGCGCAACAACGTTTGCTACGTCAAGCGCATGGGCAGTTTTGCGCTGCTGTCCTGCTTTTGCTCGGATATGCCCTGCGAGGAGGATAACTGGCGCGCCGCGCGCCGCATGACCTCCTGCGAGCGCTGCCGCGCCTGCTCCAACAACTGCCCCACCCGCGCGATTCGGCCCGATTGCAACCTCATCGATGCGGGGCGCTGTCTTACGCTTTATAACGAGACGGATTCCTCCGAGCCCTTTCCGGATTGGCTCGATTTGCGCGCGCACAACGCTTTGATCGGTTGCATGCGCTGCCAGGCGGCGTGTCCGGCCAACCGCGCGTACCTTGGCATGCTGACCGACGAGGTGGAATTTGACGAAGCGGAGACGCGCGCGCTGCTCGACGGCGTGCCGTTTGACGAACTGCCCGAGGCGGCGCGGGAGAAGGCGCGCGTTCTTGCCATGGATACCTATTATGAACCCATCGCGCGAAACCTCCGCGCGCTCCTCGAAAAACCCTCGTAAAGAGCATGCAAAGAAAGCATAAACCGTGGTGAAGCGCCGTCGCGTTTGCCGCGGTTGCGCACCAGGGAGCCGCCTCCGGGCGGTTCCTTTTTGCGCGGCGGCCCGAGCCGATTCGACCGCGCACAGGCATGCGCCGCCATGCTTCGGCATAGGCTGTAAAGACGTCGGGCTACGCGCCCGCGCCAAGGCTATGCGGGGGGATGGATCGTGCGCGACTATATTGAGGAACGCATCTATGAGACGGCGAATTATATCGTCGAGCGCGGCGCTACGGTGCGCGACGCCGCGCGGGTGTTTCACATCAGCAAGTCCACGGTACATAAGGATGTATCCGAGCGTCTGCTCGGGCTGGACCCGTCGCTTGCGGCGGCGGTGCGTAAGGTACTCGAGGTCAACAAGGCCGAGCGGCACATCCGCGGCGGCCGTGCGACCCATCAGAAATATCGCGGTTCCAGCGACTGCTGCTCCGGCCGCTGTCCGGAGTGCTGAAGCGCTTGCGCGGAGGGCGCTTCGGCGGCGCAGGCGCATAGGGCGTATACCTGCGCGGCGCCCGCGCCTTTGAGCGCCCCGGCGCAGGCGAGCAGCGTGCCGCCCGTGGTCGTTACGTCGTCTACAAGCAAAATCGATAGTCCTGCGGCGGGCCGGGCGGCAAACGCCCGCGCAACGTTCGCGCGCCGCGCCGCCGCGTCGAGCGCCGTCTGCGTGCGCGTGTAGCGCGTGCGGACAAGCAGCCGCTCGTCGAGCGGGCGGCAATATCGCCGGGCCAGTTCCCCTGCAAGCAGCGCGCTTTGATTGAACGTGCGCAGCCAGCGCTTGAGCGGGTGCAGCGGCACGGGCACGATGCGGTCTACTTGCCAGCCGGCGGGCAGCGCCATATACGCCGCGAAGAAACGCGCGAGGCCGGCGCGCCTGCCGTACTTAAAGGCGTGTATGCCGTCTGCGGCGGGCCCTTCGTATACAAGCCCCGCGGCGAGGCCGTCGAGCGGCGCCTCGCAGGCAAGCGGCGGGCAGGGCACGAGCGCGGCGCGGCACGCGTCGCACAGCCGGTCGCCGCCTATGATGTCCTCCGTGCCGCAGAGCGCGCAGTTCGTGCGCTCGGGGTAGAGCGCGTCGATCAGCGCGTGAAGCGGCGTTGATTCTCGTTTCGGGCAAACGGGGTCTTTCATATACATAGATACCGGTTGGCGCGCGGCATGTCGCCAAACTGCAAATCGGTCGGCAATCAGCCGCGCTGCGCGAGCTGCTCCGCAAGCCGTTCGCAGAGTGCGGTATAACGTCGGTCGGTGCGGTTGTTTGCGATCATGCTCTGTATCGCGTCGCGCCGGCCGATGCAGACCACCTGCCGTTTTGCGCGGGTCACGGCGGTGTAGAGAAGGTTTCGCGTCATAAGCGGCGCGGCGCTGCCAAAGAGCGGCAGGATGACGATGGGAAACTCGCTGCCCTGGCTTTTGTGAATCGAGATGCAGTAGGCCAGGTCGAGTTCGTCGAGCTTCGTAAAGTCAAACACCGCGAGCCGGTCGTCGTCGAAGACGATGCTGATCGAGCGGTCAAGCTCGTTGATGCGAAACACCGTGCCGAGGTCGCCGTTGAACGCGCCCATGCCCTCCTCGGTGGCGCCGCTTGGCAGGCGGCGTTTCCACTCGACGCGGTAGTCGTTTTTCATCTGCATCACGCGGTCGCCCTCGCGCAGGATCGCGTCCGCGCCGACGTGCTCGCGCTTGCCCTTTTCGGGCGGGTTGAGCGCGGCTTGCATCCGGGCGTTGATGTTGTGCACGCCGAGCGTCCCCTTCTTCATGGGGGCGAGTATCTGTACGTCGAGCAGCGGCTCGTTGGTGCGCAAAGCGCCGCCCGGGCGTGTACAAAGGTCGATGATGCGCGAGAGGATCTGATCCTGCGAGCCGACGGGTTCGAAGAGAAAGTCGGACTCCGGTGCGTCGAGCACGGGGAAGCGGCCCTCGTTGATGCGGTGGGCGTTCGCGACGATCATGCTCTCCTGCGCCTGGCGGAAGATTTCGTCGAGCGTAAACACGCCTAGCGCGCCGCTTTCTATGATGTCGCGCAGCACGTTGCCCGCGCCGACGGAGGGCAATTGGTCGCGGTCGCCCACGAGGATGAGGCGCGTGCCGACGGGGATGGCCTTGAGCAGCGCGTGCATGAGCGGCACGTCGACCATCGAGGTTTCGTCCACGATCACCATGTCGGTTAGCAGCGGATCGTCGGCGTTGCGCAGAAAGCCCTCGCCGGGGATGTACTCGAGCAGGCGGTGTATCGTACGCGCGTCGTGCCCGGTGGCGTCCGCCATGCGCTTGGCCGCGCGTCCGGTCGGGGCGGTGAGCTCGACCTCAAGCCCCATTGACTCCATAATCAGCGTGATGAAGCGGATGATCGTCGTCTTGCCGGTGCCGGGGCCGCCCGTGATCACGAGCGCGCCGGCGCCGAGCGCCGCGAGCACCGCCTCGCGCTGCTGGCCGGAGAGTTCGAGCCGCTCCGAGGCCTGCGCGGCCGCGAAGTCGAAAAAGGGGTTCTGCACCGGGCGTTCGGCAAGGCGCAGCAGCTTGTCGGCGATGGCGCCCTCCATGCGCTGCAGATACGGCAGAAACACGCCCTCGACCGTGCCGACGTACTGGCAAATGGCCTCGTCGCGCTCGAGCAGGGCATCGAGCGTGTCGTCGAGGCGCTCCGCCGGCGCGCCGAGGAGCCTGCTCGCGTAACTGAGCAGGATGTCGCGCGGCAGATAGGTATGCCCAAACTCCTCGCTCGCCTGTGAAAGCGCGTAGAGGATACCGGCGCGCAGGCGCGACTCGGAGTCGGCGGAAAAGCCCGATACGTTCTGCGCGATGCGATCGGCCGTAACAAAACCGATGCCGTCGACGTCGCGGATGATTTGGTACGGGTCCTCCTCGATGCGCGAAAGGCACAGTTCGCCATAGATGCGGTAGAGCTTGTAGGCCTGGTTGACCGTGACGCCATAGGGCTCGAGCGCAAGCATGATGTCGCGCATCATGCGGTTTTCCTGATACGAGGCGGTGATCATTTCTCGGCGCTTGGCGCCGATGCCGGAGATCTCGGAGAGGCGCGCGGGCGTTTCGTCGAGCACGCTGAGCGTCTCCATACCGAAGCGTTCGACGATGGCGTGCGCGGTCGCGGGGCCTACGCCCTTGATCAGCCCGCTGCCGAGGTAGTTTTCCACGGCGGAGAGCGTGGCGGGGGCGAGGGTTTTATAGCCGCTTGCCTTGAACTGGCAGCCGTACTTCGGGTGCGAGGCGTACTCGCCGGTCAGCTCAAGCCGCTCGCCCGCCGAGGCAAGCGGCAGCGCGCCGACGATCGTGAGCTTCTCACCCTCGTCAAGCGCAAGCTCAAGCACGGTCCAGCCGTTTTCGGCGTTGCGGAATATGATGGAGGTGACGACGCCGCTGATCTGCTCCATAGGCTAAAACAACTGCAAGACCATGCCGCAAAGCACCGAGACGGCAAACACCGCCCCGAGGACGATGGCGTATGCCCGAAAGCCCCGCTTGCCGCGCACGAGCACGAGCAGGCCGATGCCGCCCGCCGTCGAAAGGCCGGCGATTGCGCTGCCGAAGGAGATCATGCCGTCGAGGTAGAGCTGCGTGAGCAGCACCGAGGCGGCGCAGTTTGGAATCAGCCCCACGAGCGCCGCGAGCACCGGCTGCAGCGGGCCGGGCAGCAGCAGGGCGGCAAGCCGCTCCTCACCGACCCAGGCGATGAGCGCGTTGAGCGCGAGCGTGATCAAAAAGAGAAAGAGCAGGATCGAAAGCATGCGCCGAAAAGCCGCGAGCGCGATCTTTTTAAACGTGCGGTCGCTGCCGCAAACATGCGCGGTTTCGTGCGAGGCGTAGGAGAGCCGCTGTTTTTCAAGCGGCCAAAGCCAGTCGAGCAGCATGCCGGTCAACAGGCCGAGGCCAAACTCGATGAGCATGATCTTGCCGACCGCGCCGATGCCGGCCGGGTTCGAAAGCAGGATCGGCAGCGCTTCGTCGCTTGTTGAGATCAGCACAGCCGCGAGCGTGCCGGCGGAGACGAGTCCGTCGTTAAAGAGCGAGGCGCAGGCCGCCGAAAAGCCGCACTGCGGCAGGAGTCCGAGCGCCGCGCCCACGGGCGGGCCGAAGCGGTCCGAGCGGCGGACAATACGCAGGAAACGATCCCCGGCGCGGTGCTCGATGTACTCCATCAACAGCAGCGTCAGGAACAAAAAAGGTACAAGTTTGAGGCAGTCAACGACCGCTTCGAGCAGGACATCCCAAAAAATCATAGGCAAAAAATCAGTGCCCCCGCTTGACGGGGCGGGGGCGGTCGGTCGGGTTAAAAGTCCAGACGGGCTTCGACGTAGGCGGCAAGCTCGCATATCGGCAGGCGCACCTGCCGCATCGAGTCGCGCTCGCGTACGGTCACGCAGCCGTCCGTTTCCGTTTCAAAGTCGATCGTCGCGCAAAACGGCGTGCCGATCTCATCCTCGCGGCGGTAGCGTTTGCCGATGGAGCCGGTGTCGTCAAAGTCGGTCATAAAGCGCTTTGAGAGCGCCGTGTAGACCGGCTGCGCAAGGTCGCTAAGCTTTTTACTCAGCGGCAGCACCGCGCACTTATAGGGCGCGAGCGCGGGATGCAGGCGCAGCACAACGCGCTTGTCGCCGCCTTCAAGCTCCTCCTCATCGTAGGCGTTGCAGAGAAAGGCCAGCGCCACGCGGTCGGCCCCGAGCGAGGGCTCGACGCAGTAGGGGATGTACTTTTCTCCCGTAAAGGGGTCGAGGTATTCGAAGCTTTCACCGCTGTGTTCGGCGTGGCTGCGCAGGTCGACGTCCGTACGGTCGGCCACGCCCCAAAGCTCGCCCCAGCCGAAGGGAAAGAGGAACTCGATGTCCGTAGTGCCCTTGCTGTAGTGCGAAAGCTCCTCTTTCGCGTGTTCGCGCAGGCGAATGCGCGCGTCCTTCATGCCAAGCGCGAGCAGGAAATTGTGGCAGTAGTTCTTCCAGTAGGCGTACCATTCCAGATCGGTGCCCGGCGTGC
>CAYMSL010000075.1:0-8744 GCA_964393095.1 uncultured Oscillospiraceae bacterium
AGGAGCAAAACCTCCTGCGCTACGCAAACGACCTTGCCGTCAGCCTGCCCTACGGCCTGCAAAGAAGGCTCGAAATCGCCCGCGCGCTCGCTACCGAACCGAAGCTATTGCTGCTCGACGAACCCGCCGCCGGCATGAACCCGCAGGAAACGCAGGCGCTTGGGGAGTTTATCGTGCAGGTCAAAAACAAGTACGACCTGACGGTGTTTATGATTGAGCATCACATGGATCTCGTGATGCGCTTTTCCGAGCGCATCTACGTCATCGACTTCGGGCGGCTCATCAGCCACGGCACGCCCGCCTTCGTGCAGGCGGATCCGAACGTGATCAACGCGTATCTGGGGGTGAGCGAATGAACGACACGATTCTGAGCATCCGTGACCTCAAGGTCAACTACGGCGGCATCGAGGCCGTCAAGGGCATCAGCTTCGACGTGCCGAAGGGCGACATCGTCACCCTCATCGGCGCAAACGGCGCGGGCAAGAGCTCCACGCTGCGCGCCATCGCGGGGCTTGTTAAGCCAAAAAGCGGCGTCATCGAATTTGAAGGCGAGAACATCGCGGGCAAGGATACCACGGCGATCGTAAGCCGCGGCATCACGCTCGTACCCGAAGGCCGGCGGATCTTTACGAACCTGACCGTCTTTGAAAACCTGCGTGTCGGCGCGTATATGCGCCATGACGACATCACGCCGGACATCAACTGGGTCTACGAGCTCTTCCCGCGCCTCAAGGAGCGCTCCTGGCAGGCGGGCGGCACGCTTTCCGGCGGGGAGCAGCAGATGCTTGCGGTCGCGCGCGCGCTGATGAGCCGCCCGAAGCTCATGATGATGGACGAGCCGTCGCTGGGCCTTGCGCCGCTGATCGTGCGCGATATCTTCAGCATCATCAAGGAGATCAACAAGCGCGGCGTCACGATACTGCTCATCGAGCAGAACGCGAACATGGCGCTCTCTACGGCGGACACGGGCTATGTGCTTGAAACGGGGCGCGTCACCATGACCGGCCCCGGCAGGGAACTGCTCGCCAACGAGGCAATCAAGGCCGCGTATCTTGGAACCTGATCGCCGGCAACGCCCATAAAACCGGAGGCGGCCGTTCGCGGCGGTTTCACGTTCCCTTCGTGCTTTAGAACCCGCGGCGCATACGCGCCGCGGGTTCTTCTTTTCGGCCGAGCATCCCGCGCGGCACAAGCGCCTTTTTTGCCCCGGTTCGCATCCGGTTCGCAAAAGCTTCCCTCGGAAGCGCCGCTGCTTCGTGTATTGGCAAGCCGAACCGCCGCCTGGCCGGGCATACTAAACCCAGGCTTCGGCGGCGCCGGCGAATGCCGCAGCGTGCCGTAAACGGCGCTTGCACAGGGGAACAAACATGCTTTCAGCAGCGTACGCCATTTCACCGATTACGCTTACGCGCATATTACTCGGGATCTTCATGGGAACAGCCGCCCGCTTTGTTACGCTGCGCATCGACCTAAGGCAGGTGCCCGGCTACCCCAACAGCTGCTTTATCAACCTGGTCACCGGGTTCTTCGCGGCGTGCCTCGGCGCGGTCGCGATCCCCTCGCTGCTCTCGAACGATTTTGCCGCCGTTACCTTCCTGATGCTGGCGGTGCAACACTTTCGGGATATCCGCAAACAGACGCAGGAAAGCCTCGAGCAGGTCGACGCGGCAGGCTATGCTCCGCGCGGCAGCGTCTACATCGACGGCATTGCCAAGACGTTTGAATCGAGAAACTACATCTCGCTGTTGACGTCGCTTGGCGCCGTTTTGCCGCTTTATCTGATCCGAAGCGACGACGTCTTGCTCAACGCGCTTGTGGCCCTGCTCGCGGGTTCCATATGCATATATGGCATGGTGCGCTTTACGAAAGGCAAGTGCGTCGGCGATATCTGCGCGCTTCGTTTCGGCGAGATCGACGTCAGAGGCTCGGAGCTCTACGTAGACGGCATCTGGGTAAGCGGTATGCTGGGACTCGAAAAGCGGCAGGCCCTGTTTCGCAGCGAAGGCGTCGCGCTCGTTGCCACGCCAAAGTCGGAAAAGCAGCGCCTCACGCTTGAGCATGACGGTCAGCGCGCCGCCATCCTCTACGACGCCGTTCGTTCATTCGGCACAAAGGAGCTCGCGTTTACGAAGCGCAGCTTTTCCGACGGCAGAATCGTCGTTGCGTTCGTACCCATCATAAACGACCGGCAGAAGATACTGGAAGCCGTGCGCAACACGCCGATTCTCGAAAGCATTCGCAAGCGCTCGGTTCGGAGGAAATGATATGGAGATTCTTTTGTATGTGACGGACTGCCCCGAACGCGTCATCGCATGCGGCTCGCTGGCGCTCAACCTGCCCAACGACGATAGCCGCCAGCAGTTTCTCGAGGTGCTGGCCGAATCCTTTGGGGCGCATGTTCTACAGATGAAAAATGGCGATCACATCCTCGTGCGGGCAACCCCCGGCCGCTGAACGCCCAAACACCCGTAACGGCAGGCATGCCGTGAAGGTTTGCCGTCCGCTCCGATGCGGCGTTATGATTTCGCGGCGTACATCGCGCGCACCGCGCCGCGTATTTCCTTGTAGCTTGTGCAGCGGCAAATATTGGACTGGAGCCACTCCTCCACCACGCATTCCTCCGGCATGGTCGGATAGCGCAGACAGAGCGCGTAGCATACCATCAAGAAGCCCGAGGTGCAATAGCCGCATTGGAAGGCGTTGGCTTCCACAAACGCTTTTTGCACCAAGGCGGTGCCGCCAAGGCCTTCCACCGTGAGAATCTCGTGGCCTTCCGCTTCAACGGCGAGCATCAGGCAGGATTTGGCGGGCCGGCTGTCAACGAGTATTGTGCAGGCGCCGCAGTCGCCGTTTCGGCACCCGGGCTTTGCGCCGGTAAGCCCAAGCTGCCCGCGCAGTACATCGAGCAGCAAATCACAGGGACGCACGAGCACCGCGTGCGTCTCCTTGTTTACGCGCAGCGTCACGATTACCTTTCCTTCATACCGTACCATGTTCCCACTCCTCCAAAAGCCGCCGCAGCGTATGTTGTAATACAAACATCCGGTATTGGCCGGACCCTTCCACATCGGTGTGCGCCGCTTCCGGCAGCAGCTCGGCCGCAAGGGCGGCCCGCTCTGCAACGGATTTCGCCCGCTCATTTAAAACGGACTCGATCGCTTCGCTTCGGAACGGATAGGCGCAAACGCCGGAAAACCCGACGCGCAAACGGTCGTTCTTGCAAAGCGCCGCCACGGCGACCAGCGGGTAATCGATCTTCTCGTTTGTCGTCCTTTTTATGTGAAAATGCCTTGCGCATAAGGCCCAGGCCGGCACGTGCGCCTGTACGAGCAGTTCGCCCGGGCGCAGCCGCATCCGCCCGTCGAACACGCCTTGAAACGCGACGACGCGCTCGCCCTCCGGGCCAACGAGCGTTACCTCCGCGTCGGAGAGCAGCAGCGGCAGGCTTGTTTCGCGGTAGATAATGCTGCCGCAGAGGTTGCCGCCAAGCGTGATTCTGCATTGGTTCGTGTGGTCGGCAATCCGCCCGCAGGACAGGCGCAGCAGCGGAAAGAGGCCGGACTCGCCGATCTGGCTTAGCGTACACGCCGAACCGATATGCAGCGCCTGCTCGTCGAGGCTGAGCGCGCCGCACGCCGGTATGCGCTTGATGTCGATGACGGCGTCCGGCCGGATGCCGCCGCCGCGGCAAACGGTGATGATCTCGCTGCCGCCCGCGTAGTAAAACGCCGCCTTCCCCCGCGCGCGAAACTGCGCGTAGACATCGACGGCCTCCGCGAGCGTATCCGGCCTAAAATAGATCCAGTTGCATGGAATCATGCTCAATCCTCCGACGGCGCTTGATAGATGCTCTCGGGCTTAAGGGGCAGCGTGACGATGCGCTTGCCAAAGGCCGCGGACAGCGCGTTTGCAAGCGCCGCCGCCATGCCGATGATCCCGTGCTCGGAATAGGCGCGCACGCCGTAGGGCGAATCCTCCTGCGGCGTCTCCACAAACCCCACGCGGTAGTCCGGCTCCTGGCCGATGTGCAAGAGCTTATAGGTGCGCAGATTGGGCGCTTGGGGAATGCCGTTTTCGTCATAGGTGCAGCCCTCGCGGCTTGCGAGGCTAAGCCCCATCGACATGCCGCCGGCGATTACCGCTTGCATCAACGCGGGGTTTATGACCTTGCCGACGTCTATGACGGTAGAGGCGCTGAGCATGCGATAGGTATAGGTATTTAAGTCCGCCTCCACCTCGACCACCTGCGCGCCGAGCGTCCAAGCGGGGCCGGTCTTCCCCGCTCCCGTTTCGGGGTCGAGCATGCTCAAGCCCTTGAGCATCAACCCGCCCCGTCCCAAAACGGGTTCGCCGATCGACGTTCCCGCCTCGGATTTGTATCCCTGGGCGATGTCCTTTAGCGCGATGAAGCGCCCCGGGTTCTTTCTTGAAAAAACGCTGCCGTGCGCGACTTCGATCTCTTCGGCGGGGCAACCGAGCGCCTGCGCCGCGTTGCTGCGCAGCTGCTCAAGCAGATCGTCCGCGGCACGCATAACGGCCTTGCCCGCCATATACCCGGTGAGGCTCGCCACGGTTTTCCAGTGTTCCGGCGCGGTTTGGGTATCCACGGGGGCGACCACATGCACCTCTCCCGTATCGATCTTGAGCTTTTCCGCGAGCATCTGCGCGAGGTTGACCCGCCCGTCGGAGCCGATTTCAACAACGCCCGTATGCAGGTTTACGCTGCCGTCGGGGTTAAAGGTGATCAGCGCGCCGGATATGGCGTCGGTCGGCGGGTTCTCGGTTTTCCAAAAGCAGGCGACGCCCTTTGCGCGCACCGTTCCGTCTTCGAGGCGAACGGCGTTTCCGCCGTCCCACGCGGCGAGCTGTTTGATGCTTTCAAGACATTGGGGCAAATCTCCGATCAGGCTTTTCGTGCATTCGACCCTGGACGGGGTCAAATTGCCCGGACGGATCGCGTTTTTAACGCGAAACTCCAGCGGATCGATATGGAGTTTGCGCGCCAGCATGTCCATCGTCCGCTCGATGCAGAAGGTTAAGGATTCGTGGGAAAAGCCGCGAAACGAGGTGGCGTAGGTATGGTTGGTATAGACGCATACGGCGTCGCACGACAGGTTTTCGACGCGGTACGGCCCGGTGCAGTCCACGGCGATGGCCTTTGCCATATACGGCGCGATATCCGTATACGCGCCGCAGTCCAGCCAGTATAGCAGTTCCGCCGCCCGGATAGTTCCCGCCTCGTCCGCGCCGATTGCGATATCCGCCTCGAGCCCCATGCGGCAGGGGGCGGACGCCATGTCCTGCTCCCTTGAAATCGTCAGGCGCACCGCTTTCCCGCCGACGCTGCGGGAGGCCAAAAAGGCAAGTATCTCAAGCATCACGGGCGCTTTTCCGCCAAAGCCGCCGCCGACGAACGGCACGCGCACCTGGATGTCTCCGCTTGGAATCAGAAAGGCTTCGGAAATCTGCTTGCGCACCGAGTAGGGCGCCTGCGAGGAGGTCGTAATCAGCACCCGCCCGTCGGCAGAGATCTCCGAACGCGCCGTGCGCACCTCCAGGGAAAGGTGGTCGGACGGCGGGAGAAAAAAGCGCTGTTCCACAATCGCCTTGCAGCGCGGAAACGCTTCCTTGATATTCCCCTTTCTCATGCGGTAGCGGCTCGCGATGTTGCTGCCGGCTTCGGGGTATACATCGCTTAGCACCTTTTTATAGCCGTTTGGCTGTTCGTGAACGAGCGGCGCCCCGCGCGAGAGCGCCTCCGAAGGCGTCAGCACCTTCGGCAGCGGCCCATATTCCACGCGAATCAGGCGCACGGCCTGCTCGGCGGCAAACGCATCCTGTGCCACAACCATCGCAACCGGCTCGCCGGCATAGCGCACAACATCCTGCGCAAGCGCGGGCCGATCCTGCAGCAGGGGGCCGAATCGCTCCGGGCAGTCCTTGCCCGTCAAAACAACCTTCACGCCCTCAAGCGCCAGCGCGCCGGAAACGTCGATCCTCAAAATGCGCGCGTGCGCGTGGGTGCTGGTCAGCACACGCGCCTCGAGCAGGCCCGCGCACGGCAGATCGTCGGTATACGCCGCCCTGCCCGTCGCCTTATCCCACGCATCACCGCGCCGAATGTTTTTGCCAATCGCCGTATTCATGCCGCAGAACACCGCCTTCGGGTAAAATCTGCTACAATCTTTCCCTCGCTCTTTTATAAATATCCGAACGCGCGGGTTTTCGGGCCGCCTGGGGAGCGGCGCCGCATATTTCGTAACGATGCGCCAAACACTACGCCCGACAACAGCAAAGGAGAGCCGATCGATGAATCCATTCGAACAAAAGCCGATGAAGATGGCGGACGGTATCATGGACTGGGCCACCATATACCCTACGCCGTACAACAAGCAGACCGTCGACCCCTATACGAAGGTTCGGATCATCCTCATGAATGGCATCGAGGTCGAAGCCGTCCTCTTCAAGCACCAGTTCCACCGCAATTGTCCGAATAACGACCTGCGCCGGGAGCTTGCCCTTTCGCGCCGCATCGAGCAGCAGCAGCAAAAGCACATCAACTGGCTCAAGCCAATCGATGAAACGCAGCTTGAAACCACCATCGGCTATGAGCACGTGGCGGTAGATTTGACCGCGTGGCTTGCAGAGAACGAGCCCGACGCCTACGTCAAGCAGGCGTTGGATTTTGCGCTGCTCGAAGACTTCGACCACCTTTACCGCTACGCAAACCTCCTCGATCTCGATGCGCAGATTCCCGCGCAGCGGCTCGTAAAAAGCTACGTGGATATCACGCCGGGCCGCCCGACCATCGCGGAACACCGCTTCCCCTTTGATTCCGTCAAAAACCCGGTGGATTTCCAGACGGCGGAGATTCAAACCAAGCTCAGCACGCTGATTATTACCGCGGGCGAGCAGCAGACCATGAATTTCTACATGAACCTCGGCAACACCTACTACAACGACCTGGGCCGCCAGCTCTACCTCGAGATCGCCATGATCGAGGAGCAGCATGTGAGCCATTACGGCTCGCTGCTCGACCCAAACTGCACGTGGCTTGAAAACCTGTTGCTGCACGAATACATGGAATGCTATCTCTATAATTCCTTCTATGAGGATGAGACCGACGCCAACGTAAAATCCATCTGGGAAATGCATCTTGAGCAGGAGCTTTCGCATCTGCACAACGCGGTGGATTTGCTCCGGCGCTACGAAGACAAGGATTGGCAGCAGGTCATCCCCGGCGGAACCTTCCCGACGCTTCTGCGCTTCCACGATACCCGGGATTATGTGAAAAAGGTGCTTGGCGAGCAGATTCTGCTGACCGCAAACCGCGAAAGCTATGCGCCCGTAACCGACCTGCCGGATGATCACGAGTTTTTCTTCTATCAGGACTGCGTCAACCATGATGTCAACACCGTCGCAAGCCACAATGTCATTGTTAAGCACCAGCGGCAATACAACGTGGACTACCGCGCGGAATCCGCGCCCAATCCCGTGCGGGAACTGACCGACCGCACGACGGACAACACCGAGATCGCGCGCACAAAATAGAGGCTTTGCTTCTTCACCGGTCGGAAAACGCCGCCTGGATCGAGCGAATGATCCAAGCGGCGTTTAAACCGTCACGGCGCATCCGCTTTGCCCGCTGCCGCGGACGTTTGCATGCGCTTTTCCGCTTGACGGCACAGCCCGCCGGCATTTTCACCGGCGGGCTGTGTATGCGCTTTTTCGGGTTAACGCCGATCAGTATTGAATAAACCGCTCGCCCGGTACGCCGCAGATGCCGCAGCGTTCGGGGCGGAACTTCTCGATGTTGCCGCAGACGGGGCAGAGATAGTAGAATACCTCTTCCTGCCCGTCGAGATGCTCCAAGGCCTCCCGATAGAGCCTCGCGTGAACCTCCTCCGCCTTCATCGCAAAGGTAAACGACATCACGGCGGCCCTGTTTCCCTCCGCCTCCGCTTGGCTGACAAAGTCCGGATACATGTCCTTGTACTCGTGGGTTTCGCCCGCGACCGCGTCGGCGAGGTTATCGGCCGTCGAAGCGATCTTCCCCGCCACCTCAAAATGCTTGAGCGCGTGCAGGGTTTCGGCGTCGGACGCGGCCTTAAAGAGCTTTGCAGCGTTTGGCTTGCCGTCCTTCTCGGCCTTTTTTGCATAGGCCACATACTTTCTGTTGGCCTGGGCCTCGCCGGCAAACGCCGCCATCAGGTTTTCGAGGGTTTTGTTCTCGCTCATATGTTTCTCCTCCTTGTTTTGCAATCGCCGCAGCAGCTTTGCGGCGTGGCTGGGCCGGGCTTCGTTACCCCGCGCGCGCTTGCGGTACCCGCGCAACGCACGCGTCCGTTCTTTCGCTTTCAATCAGAATACTCCCCAAATAATCTTCGATCGATTCGTTGATCCGCACCGTGTTCACCCCTCTGATAGACAATGCTATCGTAACAGGCGTCAACCGGTTTTTCAAGCCTTGCGTGCTCGCTTCGGCTTTCCGGTCTTTTCCGGCAAAAGGCCATCCGCCGCAGCCGCCCGGATTTAGCGCTCGCGCTCTTTACGGCCGGCTATGCTTTTGTGTATACTGAAACAATCCGGATAGAATGGAGCGCTCCGTGAAAACGAGACTTTGGAACCGCAACTTCCTGCTTGCCTTTGTGGGCATGATCATCTCCGCCGCGGGCGGCGTGGGGCTAAACGTCGCCCTGGGCGTCGTCGTGTTCGCCGAAACGCAGTCCACCACGCTCTCGGCC
>CAYMSL010000076.1:0-671 GCA_964393095.1 uncultured Oscillospiraceae bacterium
GTTTCGTAGGCGTCGTCGATCTCTTTGAACACGGGCACAAGCTGCGGCGGCAGGTACGAACCGCCGTATTCGCCAAAGCGTCCGTCTTCGCTTGGGTACTGCTTGACATAGTTCGTAAAGTCCCTGTAGGTCATCATGGCGTTATTGCCGGCGCCCGCTGTTGGCCGCGGGCGATTTTTCCTTTCTTAATTTAATCGTAAATCCGCCGGGAACGAAAAAAGCCCCCGTTTCGACGCGCTGCGCCGAAACAAGGACGATCTCTCGCGGTGCCACCTTGTTTCCCGGTTATCCGGGCTCTCAATAGGAATGCCAACACATCCCCCGCGATATAACGGTCGCGACCCGTTGCGGGATACTCCGTTCACCCACACGCTCTGCGGTCCATTTGAACGCCCGTCTCCTACGGGGATTCCACCATCCCCCGCTCTCTAAAAGGTCGTATGCGTCCGTTATCTCCGCGTCCTCGCTTATGGCGTAGATTATATATTCTGCATTTTGCGCTGTCAAGCATATTTTTTTGACAGTCCGAGCGCGCCTCTTTCTCGTTTTGGTTGAAAATTCGCCGGTTTCTGTGCGATAATATGCGAAGAAAGAAAATTATGCCATCGCGGCGGTTAGCCGCGCCGGAGAAGGGAGGCGCGCTTGAAACGAAATCGTATGTTCGCGCTGCT
>CAYMSL010000076.1:681-8717 GCA_964393095.1 uncultured Oscillospiraceae bacterium
TGATGGCGGGCGCGAACGAGGCGGTTGCGCTCTGCCTGGAGCTTGCGGGCGCGTTCCTGCTGCTATGCGCCTGCGCGCGCGCCGCCAAGCCCGAGTTTACGGACACGCTGCCCTGCAACGCCGAGGACGGCTATACCTGGCTCGTGTATGAAAGCGCCGACAGCATCGGGCACATCGATACCGAACAGACCTACCGTGAAGACGAAACCTACGCCATGCTCGGCGCCCCGGGCGTGCTCGAAAACGTCTTTTACGGCGTTTCCCCGGGCCTTGTCACCGTGCGCCTCTACTATGTACATGCCGAGAGTTGGGACGGCCTGCGCTCGAGCGCGGACGGCGCCGCCTACTATGAGTTTCAGGTGTACGACGACCTGTCGATCCGGCTGCTGTACTCCGAGGTGGAATTTCCCGACAGCTTTTAAAGCGATCTAGTGAGAAAACCGGCGCTCCCGATTGGTGCGGAAACGCCGGTTTTTTATCTGCCCTTCCTCGTAATCAGCGCACGAACAGGCCGTTTTCGTTGCAATCGACCACGAGCGTCGTATCGGGCGCGATGTCCTCGGCGATGATTTTGCGCGCGAGCAGCGTTTCAACGTGGGACTGTATGTAGCGCTTGAGCGGCCTTGCGCCGAACGCCGCGTCGCTGCCGGAGGCGATGATGCGATCCTTGGCGGCGCTCGTAACCTCGATTTTGAGCTGCCTGCCCGCAAGCCGACGTCCAAGGTCTCCGATAAGCAGGTCGACGATGCCGGTAAAGTCCTCTTTCGTCAGCGGGCGGTAGAACACGATCTCGTCGAGCCGGTTGAGGAATTCCGGGCGAAAGTGCGTGCGCAGCATTGCGGAGACGCCGTCGCGCGCGCTTTCGGAGATCCTCCCCTCCGCGTCGATGCCCTCGAGGATCACGTCGGAGCCAAGGTTGCTGGTAAGGATGATGATGGTGTTTTTAAAGTCCACCGTCCGCCCCTGCCCGTCGGTGATGCGCCCGTCGTCGAGCACCTGTAACAGCACGTTGAGCACGTCCGGGTGCGCCTTTTCCACCTCGTCGAAGAGCACCACCGCGTAGGGCTTGCGGCGCACGGCCTCGGTAAGCTGGCCGCCCTCGTCGTAGCCTACGTAGCCCGGCGGCGCGCCGATGAGCCGCGAGACGCTGTATTTCTCCATGTACTCCGACATATCGATGCGCACAAGGTTCTTCTCGTCGTCGAAAAGCGCCTGCGCGAGCGCCTTGGCCAGTTCCGTCTTTCCCACGCCGGTAGGCCCAAGGAAGAGAAACGAGCCGATGGGCCGGTTCGGGTCCTGAATGCCCGCGCGCGAACGGAGTATCGCGTCGCTGACGCGATCCACCGCCTCGTCCTGCCCGATGACCCGCTGATGCAGAATCTCCGGCAGCCGGAGCAGCTTTTCGCGCTCGCCCTCCATCAGGCGGGAGACGGGAATCCCCGTCCAGCGCGCGACGATGCGGGCGATCTCCTCCTCCGTCACGCGATCGCGCAGATAGCTCGTCTCGTGTATGCGGCTTTCGGCGAGGCGCTCCTCCTCGCCAAGCTGCTCCATCAGCTGCGGCAGCCTGCCATACTTGAGTTCGGCGGCCTTGTTGAGGTCGTAAGCGCTCTCGGCGCGCGCGATCTCGCCGTTTGTGCGCTCGATCTCCTCGCGCAGCTGCTGCACCTTCGAGATGGCCTGCTTCTCGTTCTCCCAGCGGGCCTTGCCCTCGTTAAACGTGCCGCGCAGCTCCGCAAGCTCCTTCTGAATCTCGCCAAGGTGCTCCCGGGCGAGCTGGTCGGTCTCCTTCTTGAGCGCGGCCTCCTCGATTTCAAGCTGCATAATCTTCCGGCTGATCGTGTCCAGCTCGCCCGGCATCGAGTCGAGCTCGGTCTTAATCAGCGCGCAGGCCTCGTCGACAAGGTCGATGGCCTTGTCCGGCAGAAAGCGGTCGGAGATGTAGCGCTGCGAAAGCGTCGCCGCCGCGATCAGCGCCGCATCCTGAATCTTAACGCCATGGAATACCTCATAGCGCTCCTTTAAGCCGCGCAGAATCGAAATCGTATCCTCGAGCGTCGGCTCCTCGATGCGCACGGGCTGGAAACGCCGTTCGAGCGCCGCGTCCTTTTCAATGTACTGCCGGTACTCGTCGAGCGTGGTCGCGCCGATGCAGTGCAGTTCCCCGCGCGCGAGCATGGGCTTCAACAGGTTGCCCGCATCCATCGCGCCCTCGGTCTTGCCCGCGCCGACGATGTTGTGCAGCTCGTCGATAAAGAGGATGACGCGCCCGTCGGACTCCTTGACCTCGTTGAGCACGGCCTTGAGCCGCTCCTCAAACTCGCCGCGAAACTTTGCGCCCGCCACGAGCGCGCCCATGTCGAGGGCAAACACCTTGCGCTCGCGCAGGTTCTCGGGCACGTCGCCGCGCACGATGCGCAGCGCCAGCCCCTCGGCGATGGCGGTTTTGCCGACGCCCGGCTCGCCGATGAGCACGGGGTTGTTCTTGGTTTTGCGCGAGAGGATGCGAATGACGCTGCGTATCTCGTCGTCGCGCCCGATCACGGGGTCGAGCTTCTGGTTGCGCGCAAGCTCCACGAGATCCTGCCCGTATTTGTTGAGCACGTCGTAGGTGCTTTCGGGGTTGTCGGACTGCACCCTGCGGTTCCCGCGCACGGTTTTCAACTGCTCAAGAAACGGCTTTTCCGCCACATGAAAGCGCGAAAAGAGCTGCCTGAGCGTTTCGGACGGCTTTTTGAGCAGGCCGAGGAACAGGTGCTCGACCGAGACGTACTCATCCCCCATGCCGTTAGCGATCTTCTCCGCCTCGTTCAGCGCGTTGTTGAGATCGCTTGCAAGGTAGATCTGCTCCGCGCCGGAATTGCCGCTATAGCGCGGCAGCGATTCGATTGCCCGAGCGGTTTCGCCAAGCAGCGCGCGCGTGTCGCACCCCATGCCCTCGAGCAGATTGGGGATCAGTCCGTCGGGCTGAACAAGCAGCGCCTGCAAAAGGTGCAGCCCGGTAACCTCCGTATTGCCGCGTTCGGAAGCGTTCTGCTGCGCGGCCTGCACGGCTTCGATGCTCTTTTGCGTGAGTTGATTGATGTTCATAGCCACTCCCCCTTTACAGGATCATCCCGCCGCCACGCACGTACAAGGCGTAAAGCCGCTCCACGTTCCGCACGGCCGGCACGGGTTCGCCGATCGATTCAAAATAGCTTTTAAGCGCCCGGTCGAAGAGGTCGATGTAGCCCGCGATCCCCTCGCCGACGGCCTCGTTGTCCGCTTCTTTACCCTCCGGCAGGCGGAGCTTACGCGTGTATCGCCCGTCCTCTACGGCGTACTCCGTGCCGCCAATGTAGGCGGTTTCGATGCGCGCCCAGAGTTTAAAAAACTGCAGCATCGCGAGCACGAGCGCGCTATTTTGGCTGCGCACCGATACGCGCAGTTCCCCGAGCAGCGGCCGCGCGTTTTGATAAAGCTCGACGCAATAGCGCACGCTCGGGTTGTACTTGTATTCGAGCGCGCTGCGCAGCGAAAACATCGAATCCGCCGGCTGGAGCATCGGCTCAAACGCGCTGCCGACAAGCATGTGCTCGATGGCGGTAAACACCTCGCGCATACGCTTTTCGGGCGTCGTATAACGTACGAAATCCGCCAAGACCTGGTTGATCATACCGGAGCGACTCACGCTTGACTCGAGTGCCAGGCGGTCGATCTCGCGCACGATCTCGTCGGTCAATACCAGCGAATAGACGCTCTTGCCCATAGTACCACCTCTTCGTTTTGTCTTATCCTCATTATAGCAACGCCCATAAACTTTGCAATCGTTGTTATTAATTTCTCATGCAATTTTTCAATTATTTCACGATTTGGACGGAAAAGGGCAGCCTGAACCGCCGGGTATAGGCAGCGCCGCCGCAAGGCCAAGCGCCAAAGCGCCTGCTCCACCGGGATCAAAAAAGGCGGCCGAAGCCGCCCGTTTCTGCGATGCCGCCTGGGATCAAACTTCAATGTCGGCCTTATGGACGTACGCGCTCGTGTAGGCGCGCAGAAGTGCTCCGTAGTCGGGCGTGAAGTCGAGCGCGTCACCGACGCGATAGGGCCTTGCGCAGCTAAGGTCGACAATCAGGTGATCCGAGCTGGCGCCGAGGATGCGTACGTCCGCATCGCGCGGGGTCAGCCCCTCCGCGACGGTGTCCTGCCGGCCGATGGCGAGGATGCCGCGCACCTGTTCGCCCTCGTCTCGATACGTTGGCCGCTCGCCGAACGCGTTCGCGCCGCGTGTGCCGATCGGGTACGAGGGCTTGTTCTGCACCTCGACAAGCCGCGCGGACACGGTAAACGCGTCGCCATGCAGGCCGCTAAAGACATTGAGCGCCGCGGTGTCGTTGCCAAGCAGCACGGACTCGCCGAGACGCAGATGGTTCACCCCCCGCGGCACGCGCCCGGCGCGGAGCAGGCCGAGCGAGCTTGAGTTGCCGCCGGATACGAGCGGCGCCGGCAGGCCGGTATGCGCGCGCACTTCTTCGGCGATACGGCAAAGCAGGCCCAGGTTCTCCTCGTTTGGCAGTATCGCGCCGTAGCAGGTGAGGTTTGTGCCGACGCCGCTTAGCTCGAGCGCCGGTTCGTTTGCCGCGGCCTTTGCCGCGCGCAGAATCGCCTCGCGGCTATGGTAAAACAGCCCTTCGCGCAGGTCGCCAAGGTCGATCATGAGTATGATCGCGTGCCTGCGCCCCGCCCGTTTTGCGGCGGCACCGAGCGCGCGGATGGTATCGATCTCGGACACCAGCATAGCGTCGGCAATGCGCACGGCGTCATCCGCCTCACAGGGCGCGCACGGCCGCAGCAGCAGCTTGGGCTTGCTCGTTTCGATGCGCGCGAGGTTTTCGAGCCGCGCGTCGGCAAGCATCGCCGCGCCGCTTTGTTCGAGCGCGCGTACGATCGGCGCGTGGGCGCACACGACCTTGGTCACGGCGGCTATGGACACGCCATGCGCGCCGCAAAGCGCCGTCAGCACGTCGATGTTGTGCCGTATCTTGCCTAAGTTTGCCGTTACGCGCGGATATCCGCTCATGCCTGCACCTCCGCTATGGTACCTGGTGCGCCTTGCCATGTTACGCAAGACGCAGCGTTTCGAGAAGCAGCGCCTTTGCCGCCCTTGGATGCGCCCTTGCGAGTACGCCGAGCGACGCCATCGTGTATTGCTCGTCGAACGCGACGCGCATCTCGCCCGGCGAGGGAAAGAGCATGGCGTTGCTCGCGTTGCAATCGGCAAGCCGGCGCATGATGCGCTCGCGCTCCGGCAAGCGCGTGAGCGCTCCGCCCGTACCCACAAGCGTGCGCGCCAACGTTAAATCCTTGCCCTCTGCGGCGGCGGCGCGGCCCTGCGGCGTGTAGTAGTAGCGCATCCTGCCCGCATGGCGGCCGAGTGCGGTAAGCCCCGCCTCGATGCAGAGGCGCGTGGTCAGTTTGAGCTGCTCCGGCGTGCCGGGAATCGAGCGGTACGCCTCCATCACGGCGGGTATGTCGAGATCGAGCTCGTCGGCAAGCGCCTTCTCGCCAAGGCGCTCGACAAGACGCGGGGCGTTGACATACAGCCCGAGGTCGCCCTCGACCGTGCGCTTGTTGAAGGGCTCCGGCGCGGTGGAAAGCGCCGCGATCTCCGGCGAGCCGTAGGTTACCGAGTGTACGTCCGTCGTTGCGCCGCCGATGTCGAGCACGACGAGGTCGCCAATCTCCGCGTAGAGCAGCATGGCGGCCTCCATGACCGCGCCGGGCGTCGGCAGGATCGCGCCGGTGACGAGATCGCGGATGTGCTCCATGCCGGGCGCGGAGACGATGTGCGCTTCAAACGCGGCGTGGATCACGCGGCGCGTCGGCTCGATGTTCAGCGCGTCGAGCCGCGGGTAGACGTTTTCCGTTACGTAAAGCGGCGTAGCGCCGCCTGCGAAGAGCTCGCGCACCGCCGCCTGATTCTGCACGTTGCCCGCATAGAGCACGGGCGCGCCGGTGCCTTTGGAAGCGAGCAGTTCGGCGTTGTAGAGCGCGGTGTCGCGCTCGCCGTAGTCCGTGCCGCCCGCGAGCAGCACGAGGTTCGGGCAAATCGCACGCTGCTCGGCGAGGTCGGCGTCCGTGAGCCGGCCCGCCGTCGTCTGGTGCACCACGGCCCCGGCGCCAAGCGCCGCCGCGCGCGCGGCATTAACCGTCATCTCGTATACAAGACCGTGTACGCACATCTTGAGCCCGCCCGCGGCGCTTGAGGAGGCAAGCATCTCGCCGTATTCCAGCGTTTCCGCACCCAACGCGCGCGTGAGCGCTTCTATGGCTTTCGCCAGCCCAAGGCGCACGTCGCCTTCGAGCACCGTCGTTTCCGCCTGCCCCTGGCCGAGAAAACGCGGCTCGCCCGAGAGGTCGTCAAAGGCGGATACGAGCGTGGTCGTCGAGCCGATCTCGGCTACGAGCGTCTCAACCTTCATCCCGATCTTCTCCGCGCCGGATGCGCTCTTTAACGAGGAACGTCGCCACGTGGTTGCCGTGCGTGCCGCGGCCGAACCCCGCGTCCGCCCCCGCCGTGCGCGCGCCTTTGTCGTCAACCTGCGTGCCGCCCGCGACAAATATGAGCTTGTCGCGTACGCCCATCTCGCGCGCGATCTGGTCGATGCGGGCGATGTTACGATAGTGGATGTTGTCGTGCGAGATGATCACCGATGCGAGAATGGCGTCCGCGTCCAGCTCGACGGCCGCGCCCACAAGCTTTTCGGGCGGTACGGAGGTGCCGAGATCGTGCGCCTCGACGCCGTATTGCTCGATGCCGCCGTGCTTGATGTTGATGATCTCGCGCAGGCCGACGGAGTGCTCGTCCTCGCCGATTGTGGCGCAGACCACGCGCATGGGCTTACGCTGCAGCGCCTTGCGCAGCGCGTCGTCCGAGAGCACATCCGGCTCGGCGGGCAGCACAAGCGCCGCAAGGTCGATCTCGAAGCCCACCTTGCCCTTGAGTTCGATGCGCGTACCCTCGGCCCGATGCATCACCTCGCGCGAGATCACGGCAAGCTCGCTTAGGCCCATGCGCCTGCCGCATTCGAGCGCGGCAGCCTCGGCCGTGCGCGCGTCTGCGGGAAAAAACATGGTCAGCATCACCGTACCGTCCGCAAGCCACTCCATCTCGGGGCGGATTTTCGTTGCGCGCGGCGCGGCAAAGTCCCTGACCGCGTCCATGCGCAGATAGACGTTGTCGCCTTCGTCAAGCTCATCGATGAACACGATCTTTTCGGGCTTTTCAAGCGTGCAGCCGCCGATGAGCGCCGCGGGGTTGTCCGCATCGCCGCCGTACTGGGAAACGTTGTTCGCGCCATAGTGCGCGGTGACGGGCGCGCAGTAGTCCGCTTCACGCTTGATGACCGTGCCCGCGCCGACACCGCCGTCGAGTTTGCGGAAGATGCCGTCGCCGTTACGCTCGGGGAAAAGCCCGCTATCGACGAACATACCGCTTTCGACCGCGGCGAAGTAGCCTCCGAGTTCGAGCATCTCCTCGAGGAAGAGCACCGCGCGCTCGGTCAGCTCGCGCGCCTTGTCCTCAAGGTAGCCGTCCCCCTTGAGTTCGACCATCTCCATGAGGCCGTCCAGCCCGGTAAACGTCTGCTTGGCGGTATCGCAGGCCTCGATGTTGTAGATGTGCCAGGGAACGTTGCGCCCTTCGTCCGGCGTGATGGTCGATTGAATGTCGGCGCTTGTGAGCTTGCTCACCACCATGTTGAGCACGTGCGTCACGGTGGCCTCGCGCGTGCTGGACTCGATGTATTTCGTGTTCATCTGCGCGCGCATGCGATAGCCCTTAAACAGGCGGCGCAGCGCGAGCGCATAGGGCAGGTCGATGTAGACGCAGGGGCCGGGCGTGGCCGTAGGCGGCACGGTCGAAAGGCAGATGTTCTCCTTCGGCACGCCGGCCTTATAGGAAAACAGCGCGTTGATCGCGTGCTGCGCCATAAGCTCCGGCATGACCTTCCAGGCGTCGCGCGCGGTGGCGTTGGCGTTGTGCGCGCCGTCGATCTGCG
>CAYMSL010000077.1:0-8600 GCA_964393095.1 uncultured Oscillospiraceae bacterium
TCGCGCACGGCATCCCGATCGGCGGCAACCTCGAGTATACCGACGAGGTCACGCTCGCGAAGGCCGTCGAGGGTCGAAGGCCCATGCTTTAGCCCTCCTTTTCTTGAAAGAAAAGGAGGCAAAAGAACTTTACCTTTGTTGAAAAGCGGAGCTTGTACGGTAAGGCAGGCTCCGCTTACTGCATAACGGCAGCGTTCGAGCGCTATGTCTCCGCTCCTGCAAGAGAAAAGGCAAAAGAACTTTACCTTTGTTGAAAAAAGAAAGCGAATGGAGGCTTGCAGTCAGTGAGAAAACGAAACGTCTGGGTCGAAATCCCCCAAAACGCCTCTGCGCTGTTTTGTGAGATCTGCCAGGCGTTCAATGCGGACAATGCATTTTTGCTGGAGCGCATTCCCTGCATTCGCTCCTGGATCGTGGAAAGTGTCTCCGCAGATGACATGGGGTACGGTTTGAGCATCGACTTTGTGTTGATCTCCGAGAAGCATCGATTGTTCGGCGATCGCTCGCGCGAACTGATGCTTTGCTTCGATCCGGAAGAGGTTAGCTTCATACTGGATGAAGAAACCGACCATCCGATTGAGATGGCATTGAACTACTCCGAGGTTGGCGGCGTAGAACAGCTGCTGCACACGGTTTCAGATTTGCTCGAGCAGGTTCTGGGCGTATAACCGCCGCTCCCTCATGCCGCCCCACGGGGAGATTCCGTCCGCAGCGCCTGGGCGGCCAAATCCTTCTGTTAAGCACTTCTCCTTCGCGATAAAGCCCTTTGTTCTCTATGCCCTCGCGGTTGGGGGCGGCGCGGTTTACGCGGCGATATTCTTTACAAGCACACGCGGTACGCGGTCGGCAGGGCGCGCGTTTCATCAAGGCAGACCCATCCCTCCGGCAGCGCGTCGGCGGCGACGTTCGCCGCGCACACGCGCATGTGCCACTCGACGTGCGTAAAGATATGCTTTCGCTCATAAAAACGCAGCTCGGCCGCGGGGTAAAGACCGCGCGCGGAGAGCCAGACCGCCGCGTCCGCGTCCGAGAGCGCGCCCGCCGCCTCGGGCAGCTGCCAAAGCCCCGCGAGCAGGCCGGTTTCCGGCCGCCGGTATCCGAGCGGCAGTCCATGACTTCGCAGGGCAAATACGGTCTTTTCCTCGACGCGGCGCGGTTTCTTCGGGCTTATGATCGGCAGCTTTGCCGCTTTGCCGAGGCGCAGGGCCTCGCAGCCGGCGGCAAGCGGGCAGTCGCCGCAGCGCGGCACGCCGTTTGGCAGGCACACGCACGCGCCAAGCTCCATGAGCGCCGCGTTGAACGCGCCGGGGCGCTCGCGCGGGATCAGCGGCAGCAGCGCCGCGCGTACGTCGCGCCTGAACGCCGCGTCGCGCACGTCGCGCTCGCATGCAAAAAAGCGCGCGTAAACGCGCATCACGTTGCCGTCCACCGCCGGCACGGCCTCGTTAAAGGCGATCGAGGCCACCGCGCCCGCCGTATACGCGCCGATACCCGGCAGCAGCAGCAGCTTTTCGCATGAGGCGGGCAGCCGTCCGCCGTGTTCCGCGACAACGATCCGCGCCGCACGCTTGAGATTGTCCGCCCGGCTGTAGTAGCCGAGGCCCTCCCAGAGCTTGTGCAGGCGCTCGGTCTCAACCTGCGCAAGCTTAAATACGTCCGGCAGCGCCGCAAGAAAGCGCTCGTAGTAGGGCACCACGGCCTGAACGCGCGTCTGCTGCAGCATGATTTCGCTGATCCAAACGGCGTACGCCTCGCGCGTCCTGCGCCAAGGCAGGTCGCGGGCGTTTTTTTCATACCAGGCCAGCAGCGCTTCGATCCAATCCATGGCCCCAGTATACCATGCCTTGCGGCAAACGGTGAAAATCGATCGCCCTCCGCGCGAAAACTATGCTATACTGATGCTTTGGAAAGGATCGAATCAACGAGGTGATGGACATGGACTTTTCCGCACTGACCCGCGAGGCCGCCGAGGCCGTCGCGATCCTGCTCGAATCCGCGAAGCCCGCGCCGGGCGAGCTGTTCGTGCTCGGCTGCTCGACAAGCGAGATCATGGGCAGCCGCATCGGCTCGGCCTCCAACGAGGACGCGGCCAAAGCCGTCATGGACGGGGTGCTGCCGGCGCTGGAACGCGCGGGGCTTTACCTTGCCGTGCAGGGCTGCGAGCACATCAACCGCGCGCTCTGCACGAGCCGCGCCTGCATGCAGCGCTACGATCTGCAGGAGGTCTGGGTCAAGCCCTGGCTGCACGCGGGCGGCGCGTTCGCAAGCGAGGCGTACAAACGCATTGCCGACCATGTGATGGTTGAGGATTTACGCGCGCGCGCGTCGCTTGGCATGGACGTCGGCGGCACGCTCATCGGCATGCACCTGCACCCGGTCGTGGTGCCCGTGCACACCGACTTGCGCCGCATCGGCGAGGCAACGCTCGTGCTTGCCAAAACGCGTCCGAAATATGTCGGCGGGCCGCGCGCGCAGTACGACGCCGACCGTTTTCCGCATCGGTAACGTCAAAAAACCCCGTATTCTGTGGTGATTTTGCATAACGTTTATAAAGAAAACCGTTGCAATTACATTCAGGGGTGCTCTATAATTGTCTTGGTGTCCGTAGATCGGGTCTGTGGTTGAAAGTCGAGGCCAGTCGCAGGCGAAACGATCCACGTAAGCGGGCAAAAACGCCCGTGAGCATGGTGCGATCTAGTGGTAAGTCCAACCGGGCGTTGCCCGAGAGGGGCAGTAGTGAGAGGCGTCAAGCCCGGTAGCGAACCCTCCGGTTGGCGGGTGTGGGGGCAAAGACCAGGTCAGCCGACATACGGATATCGAAATTTGAGCACCGAAAAGGGGAAAACAGGCAAATGTTCGAAGACAAGACACTGATTTGCAAGGATTGCGGTAAGGAATTCGTCTTTACGGCCGGCGAACAGGAGTTCTATGCGGAGAAGGGTTTCCAAAACGAGCCCGTCCGCTGCAAGGAGTGCCGTTCGAACCGCAAGTCCGTTCGCAGCACCGATCGCGAGATGTACGACGCGTTCTGTGCCGAATGCGGCGCGCCCACAAAGATCCCGTTCCAGCCGAAGAACGACCGCCCGATCTATTGCAGCGCTTGCTTCCAGAACCACAAGAACCGCTAACTCGTTCCCCTTTATTCCGTGCCCGGCATGGATATAATCGGATGACAAGTTAACCCGACTCAAAAGGCGTTTCGCTCCCCGGCGAAGCGCCTTTTCCGCCGCCCGCCGCGGCTGTCGCCTTGATAAAGGAGGCATACTAGACGCGGAGGTGATTTTTACGGACCGTCAAACAAAGCTCGACGAACGGCAGAACGCCACATACCTTTTGACCCTGCGCCCAAAGACCGAAGAGGACATCGTCGATGCCAAGGAATTCGTCGAGGAAAACGAAAAATAGCCTTGCATAGCGGGCGATCAAGCGCGCCGCCCGGCCAAAGAGCGGCCTTCTAGCGATCCCGCACCGAAATGCGTGCCGGCCGCCCGCGCTTGCCAAGGCGGCGGCCCAGGTGATATGCTACCCGTAACGGAACAATGGAACGGAGCACGTTTTTATGGAATCGGTCAAGGAACGCTTTCTTCGCTATGTCGCCATCGACACGCAGTCCGACCGCAACGTTAAAACCATCCCCAGCACGGCAAAGCAGCTCGATCTGGCCTGGCTTTTGCACGACGAACTCCTCTCCATGGGGGCAAGCGACGTGGTGCTCGACGAGCACGGCTACGTGAGCGCGAGCATACCCGCAAGCGCGGGCGTGAGCGCGCCCATTATCGGCCTGCTCGCGCACATGGACACCTCCGACGCGGTCAGCGGCGAAAACGTCCGCCCCGTGCTTACGCCCGCCTACGGCGGCGGCAGCATCGAGATGGGTCATGGACTGACGCTCTCGCCCGAGGAGTTTCCCGCGCTGCTCAACCACATCGGCGAGGAGATCATCTGCGCCGACGGCAGCACGCTGCTTGGCGCGGATGACAAGGCGGGCGTGGCCGAAATCATGGCGCTATGCGAGCGCCTGCTCGCGCCAAACGCGCCTTTGCACGGCCAAATCCGCATCGGCTTTACGCCGGACGAGGAGGTCGGCCGCGGCGTGGACGAATTCGACGTGGCCGCCTTTGCCGCGGACTTTGCCTACACGGTAGACGGCGGCGCGCTCGGCGAAATCAACCGCGAAACCTTCAACGCCGCCGACGCGGAGATCACGATCCACGGCGTCAGCATACACCCCGGCACGGCACGCGGCCGCATGGTCAACGCGGCGCTCGTGTGCATGGAGCTGCACGCGATGCTGCCCGTTTTTCAAAACCCGGCCTGCACTTCGGAATACGAGGGCTTCTACCACCTCGAGCGCCTGGAGGCGCGCGTCGACCGGGCGGAGATGCTCTACATCGTACGCGATCACGACCGCGCAAAGTTTGAGCGCAAGAAGGCGCTCATACAAGGCGCCTGTAACTACCTCAACGACAAATACGGCGCGGGCACCGTTGAACTGATGCTGACGGACACCTACTACAACATGCGCGAGCGCATCGACGAATCGCTCGTCGACGCCGCCATGCGCGCGATGGAGGCGGTCGGCATCAGGCCCTTTGTGCAGCCCGTGCGCGGCGGCACGGACGGCTCGCGCCTCTCCTACATGGCGCTGCCCTGCCCCAACCTCTGCACGGGCGGCTACAACTTCCACGGCCGCTACGAGTTCATCAGCGTGCAGTCGATGGAGCGCGTGGTAGATATGCTCGAGGCGCTTGTGCTCTCCTTTTCCCAGGGGTAATACCCCTGGACCTCTCTCTTCGGGGCTTCGCCCAGAACCCCGGCAGGGACAACGCCCCTACACCCCTCATTTAACACACAAAGCGAAGCTTGGCTTCTCAGCCAGGCTTCGCTTTCCAACAAAAGTAAAGTTCTTTTGCTTACTTTTCTTTTAAGGAAAACAGGCAAATTGCAGTGCCCGCAAAGAAAACCCCGCTTCGCTTTCCAACAAAAGTAAAGTTCTTTTGCTTACTTTTCTTTCAAGAAAAGTAAGTTAAGAGAAGGCCTTGTAGATCGCGCGCACGGCACCAGGCAGGTCGTCGTTTTCGACGCCGACGATGATGTTCATCTCGGAGGAGCCCTGATCGATCATGCGCACGTTGACGCCCGCCTCATAGAGCGCGCCGAAGAGCTTGGCCGCGACGCCGAGCGCGTGCACCATGCCCTTGCCGACGGTGGCAATCAGCGCCATGTTCGAGTGCAGCTCGATGGACTGCGGCTCGCAGTCGCGCTGAATCTCGCGCAGCACCGGCTCGAGATGCTCCTTGAGCTTGGCGTCGGAGACCACGAGGCTCATCGTGTCGATGCCGCTCGGAATATGCTCGAAGGAGATGTTGTAGCGATCGAGCACGCGCAGGAGCCGGTAGCCGAAGCCCACCTCGTTGTGCATGTTGTCCTTATAGACCGTAATGACCGTAAAGCCCGTGCGCCCGGCGATGCCCGTGAGCACACCCTCGCGCTTGTAGTACTTGAGGAACGTGTCGGGTATGATCATCGTACCCACGTCGTCGGGACGGTTTGTGTTGCGCACGTTGATCGGAATCTGCGCGCGCCGCACGGGGAAGATCGAATCCTCGTGCAAAACGGTCGCGCCCATGTAGGAAAGCTCGCGCAGCTCGGAGTAGGTGACGGTTGAAATCACCTTGGGGTTGTCGACGACGCGCGGGTCGGCCATGAGAAAGCCCGATACGTCGGTCCAATTCTCGTATACGTCCGCCTGCACGGCGCGCGCCACGATGGAACCCGTGATGTCGCTGCCGCCGCGCGAGAAGGTCTTGATGCTGCCGTCTCGCTTCCTGCCGTAGAAGCCCGGCACGACGGCGCGCTCGGCGTCGGAAAGGCGCTGCGTCCACTTCTGGGTCGTCTCGTCGTCGTAGGTGCCGTCGGCATGGAAGCAGACGAGCTCCGCCGCGTCGACAAAGCTGAAGCCGAGCAGCGCCGCAAGCAGGAGGCCGTTGAGATACTCGCCGCGGCTTGCGATGTAATCCTCGCTCGCGCCGCCTTCGATGTTTTTCTTGATCGCGGTGAGTTCGGCGGCGATGTTGGTGTCGAGCCCGAGTTCGCGCTCGATGCCCACATAGCGCTCGGCGATGGCGGCGTAGGTCGCGTCGAACGAAAGCCCGCCCGCGTACTGCGCGTAGCAAAGATACAAGAGATCCGTGATCTTCTCATCGCCGGGGAAACGCTTGCCCGGCGCGGAGGGCACGATGTATTTGCGCGCCTTATCCGCGAAAATAATGTCCTTGACCTGCCTGAAGTGCTCGGCGTCGCAAAGGCTGCTGCCGCCAAACTTGGCTACTTTGACCGCCATGTGCTCTCCCCCCTTATCGGCGTATGCGTAGCCGCCCGAACGACGCTAGCGCTCGATGCGGCGACATTCGATATAGTACCGCTTTTCGTTGGCCTCGCCCATCGAGAAGGTCTTGCGCGGCAGAGCGCCGTCGTAAACCACGGTGGGAAAAAGCTCGCTCTTCTGCATCGCAGGCAGTAAAAACCCGATCGTTCCGCCTCGTTTAGCAAGCTCGCGCACGACGTTCGCGCCGTGGATGTAGTCCACCTCAGCGTCGGGCGCTTCGGAAAGCAGCGCGTCGATCGCGTTTTGCAGCGTACCGACGGCAAGCTGCGAGGCTGGCCCGTCAACGATGAACGCGCCCTCCGTCTCGCCAAGGCAGAACGGCAGCACATGCGTCTTTCCGCCCTGCGGGGCGGGCATGCGCCCGAACTCCACGCGCGCGCCGCCGTTTTGCGACCGCAACAGCCGCAGCAGCGCGTCGGTTACGCCGTTGTCCACGCCGAACACCACGCGGTGGATCGGCTCGAATACGATGCCCGCGTCGTGGACGTTTTCGACCTCGACAAGCGCGTAGCGCGCGGGATGCCCGGCGCGCTCCTCTTCCGGCAGCGCGGCCTTGATCTTCTCCCAGCCGGCCTTTGCGGTGGCAAGGCTGTGGTTGCCGTCGCCCATGGCAAAGAGCAGCGGCGCGTGGTCGCCGTATCTTGCGCGAAACTCCCGCTCGTCCTTGAGGCGCGAAAGCGCGGCAAGCACGGCTTCCACATCGGCGTCACCGGAGACGAGATGCCCCGTGACATGGCCGCCGTTTTGCATGAGGTCGGTGTCGTAGAGCAGCGGCAGCGCCGCTTTCTTGTTTGTAAGCGGCTCGATGACCGTATGCTCCGGATCGTCGATGAGCACGAGTATGTGCGGCAGCTCGATCGGCGCGCCCTCGCGGATCTTGAGCCGCGGCGGAATGCGCGAAACGATCGTGCCCTCGGTGGCGCGAATCAGCGTCTCCGCGCCCTTCGAATACGCATATGCCTCGAGGTCGAGCGCGAGCATAAGGCCCGTGCGCGTGTTTCCCCCGGCCGTGCGGGTAACGAGCACGAAACCCTGCGGCTTTTCCTCGAGCACGCCTTCTGCAAGGTAGGCGCGCATGTGCGCGCGGATGCGTTCGATGCGCTCGTCCTCGCCGGGCTTTTCGAGGTACGCCTCGGGCAGGATCAACTCGAGCGTCGAAGGCGCGCCGCCCACGATGCGCCCGGCCTCCTCCCAATACGCCGGCTGGGAGGTAAACTGGTCGCAGGCCACGACGGCCCATCGATAGTAATCGGCGCCAGCCTTGGGCAAAAGCACGCGCGGCACCAGAACCGCCGCGTCGTTTTCATATCGCTCCATGTTCTAAGCTCCTCCATACCGTTTTGCGGTCGGGCCGCGCTCCGCTCAAAGACGGTTTTGCGGGTATTATACGACATGCGCGCCCAAGGCGCAAGGCGCGGGGACGTTTTTACGCGCCGAGCGTTTCCAGCATGACGGCCTTGATCGTGTGCATGCGGTTCTCCGCCTCGTCGAACACCACGCTGTGGCGCGAGCGGAACACCTCGTCGGACGCCTCCATCTCGGCAAGCCCGTACTGTTTGTAAACCTGCTCGCCCACCGCCGTGTTGCGGTCGTGAAACGAGGGCAGGCAGTGCAAAAAGATCACGTCCGGGTTCTTTGTTCGTTCAAGCGCCGCCATCGTCACGCGGTATGGCTCGAGCAGGCGGATGCGCTCGGCAAACTGCGCCTCCTCGCCCATGGACACCCACACGTCGGTATACACCGCGTCCGCGCCCTCGAGCGCCGCGAGCGACTCCGAGCAGTCGAGACGCGCGCCCGTCTCGCCGGCGAGCGCCCGCATGCGGCTGAAAAGCCCTTCCTCGGGCCAGAGCGCGCGCGGGGCCACGGCCGTAAACGCCATGCCCATCTTCGCCGCCCCGATGAGCAGGGAGTGGCCCATGGTGTTGCGCGCGTGGCCGACATAGGCAAGCTTCATCGCCGAAAGCGGCTGGTCGTATTTCTTTGATGAAAAGGCGAAAGCGCCCTATGCGGTGAAGGGCGACCGGTTCGCAACCTACGACGATCCGCTCTCCATATCGCACAAGGGCGCTTATGTGAAGGCAAACGAGTTAATGGGCATGATGTGCTGGGAATATAGCGGCGATTCAGGCGGCGAGCTGCTGGCTGCGATGAAGGAAAGCCTGCGCTAAAAAGCCCCGATCAAACCTCCAGCGCCTGCCGAAGCGGCGCCAAG
>CAYMSL010000078.1:0-5579 GCA_964393095.1 uncultured Oscillospiraceae bacterium
CGAGCAACAGCAGCGTGCTGAGCAACTACCGCACCGGCCGCAAGTATGGCTACAAGCGCGAGTGGAACCGGCCCGTGCTGTCGATTGTCGACCCGACGCTCTTCTATACGCTGCCGAAGGAGCAGATTGCCTGCGGCGTGTCGGATATGATGAGCCACATCTTCGAACGCTACTTTACAAACACCGAGCATACGGAGTTTTCCGACGCGCTTGCCGAGGCCACGCTGCGCACGATGATCGCCTTCGGCCCCGCGCTGATCGACGATCCGGGCGACTATGACGCCTGGTGCCAGATCGCGTTTGCGGGCACGATCGCGCACAACGACCTGCTCGGCGTCGGCCGCGAGCAGGACTGGGCCTGCCACAAGCTCGACCACGAGCTGACGGCGTTCTTTGACGTGATCCACGGCGCGGGGCTTGCGGTGCTTACGCCCGTGTGGATGCGCCACGTCTGGCGCGCGAATCCGCGGCGCTTTGTCGACTTTGCCGTGCGCGTGATGGGGCAGGAGCCGCAGCCGCAGGACGCGGCGACGATCGAGGCGGGCGTTTGCGCGCTCGAGGCGTTCTACGAGCGTATGGGTCTCAAACACACGCTTGCGTCCCTCGGCGTCGACGCCGACAGGATACCGGAGATGGCGCACGCGGCGCTCTATGCGGCGGACGGCAGCGCGCTTAAGATCGGCGCCCTGCGCGTGTTGAGCGAAGAGGATATCCGCGCGATCTACGAGCGCGCGATGTAGCGTTGGGTATTCGCCCGCGACAAAACAGCCCCCGCCCGGAGGTAACCGGGGCGGGGGCGTTCGTTTTGCGGCGGATTGTCCGGCGCGTTGTTTCGGTTAAGCGGCGTCAGGCGCGCGCGGCGAAGCGGTAGAGCGTGCGATGCGTGTACACCTCGCCGGCGCGCAGCGTCTGCTGCGGCAGATGCGGGTGGTGGATCGCGTCCGGAAAGGCCTGCGTTTCGAGGCAGACCCCGCCGAAGCGCTCGTAGGTTGCGCCGCCCTTGCCCGCGCGGTGCGAGAGCGAGTTGCTCGTGTAGAGCTGGACGGCGGGCTGGTCGGTCTCGACGGCCATCTCGATGCCCGTCTTGGGCGAGGCCAGCACGGCGGCCACGGCAAAGCGGCCCGCCTCGTCGAGCGCGAAGTTGTGGTCGTAGCCGCCGCCGAGCGCAAGCTGTTCGTCCGGCGCCTCGATATCGCGCTCGAGCGGCTTTTCCTCGGTAAAGTCAAACGGCGTGCCGAGAACAGGCAGCAGGCGTCCCGTGGGGATCAGCCCCGCCCCGACTTCGCTTACACGCGAGGCAAAGAGCCGCAGCGTGTGCTCGCCGACGCTGCCAGCCCCGTGCCCGTCAAGGTTGAAGTAGATATGACTCGTGGGCGCGCAGAGCGTGTCCGCGTCCGACACCGCGCAGTAGCGGATCGAGAGCGCGTGCTCCGGCGCAAAGCGGTAGGCCACCTCGATGGAAAGCGCGCCCGGATAGCCCTCCTCGCCGTCGGGTGAGACGCGTGAGAACACGAGCTCGTCATCCTCAACGGCGGCGTTCCATACATACTTGTCGAAGCCCACGCGCCCGCCGTGCAGCGAGGCCGAACCATTGTTGCGATAGAGCGTGTAGCGCCGGCCGTCAAGCGTAAAGGAGCCGTCCGCGATGCGGTTTGCGACGCGGCCGACGATGGCGCCGAAGCAGCCGTTGTTTTGCTCGTATTCCGCGATCGTGTCATAGCCGAGCGAGACGTCGACAAGCGCGCCCGCGCGGTCCGGCACGGCGAGCGAAACGAGCGTACAGCCGTAGTCGAGGAACTCGGCAAACGAGCCGTCCTCATGGGATATGCGAAACAGCGTTACCTGCCTGCCGTCGGCGGTGGCGCCGAAGGGACGCCGCGAAATCTCCATGGGTCAATCCTCCTTATGCGAGCAAGATGGGGCGGCCGGTTTAAGCGGGCGGAATCTCACCGACGCCGCCAAGCACAAGCCGCGGGCGGTAGGGGAAGTGCTCCACCTCGCCCGCCTCGGTCACGCCCGAGAGCACAAGCACGGTGTCAAGCCCGGACTCGATGCCGGCGATGATGTCGGTATCCATGCGGTCTCCGATGATCGCCGCCTCCTCGGAATGCACACCGAGCATCTTGAGGCCCGTGCGCATCATGAGCGGGTTGGGCTTGCCGACATAGTAGGCCGACTTGCCGGTGGCAAGCTCGATCGGCGCGATCAGCGCGCGGCAGGCGGGGATGATGCCGCTTTCCGAAGGGCCTGTCATATCGGGATTCGTGCCGATGAGCTTTGCGCCCGCGCGCACGAAGTTGACCGCCTTGCAGAGGTTTTCGTAGTTGTAGTTGCTCGTTTCCCCAACGATGACGTAGTCGGGATCGACGCTCGTTGTCGTGATGCCCGCGTCGTAGAGCGCGTTGAACAGCCCCGGCGCGCCGATGATGTAGGCGCTGCAGGACGGGGACTGCGTACGCACGAAATCCGCAGTGGCGAGCGCGCTCGTGTAAAAATGGCTTTCATCCACCTCGAGCCCCATGCGCTCGAGCTTGATCTGCAGTTCCTTCGGCGCCTTGCCGCTGGCGTTTGTAAGGAAGAGGAACTTCTTCTTCTCGGCGTAAAGCCAGGCGACGAATTCCTTAACGCCGGGGAGCAGCTTCTCGCCATGGTAGATGACGCCGTCCATGTCGCAGATGATGCCTTTTTTATTTCTCAGATCTTCCATGATGCCTCCTTCAGGCGCAAATCCCCTCTTTGCTTTTCTTTCTTTACAGGTATCAGAATAGCATAGTTGGCCCGTTCCGGCAAGGCGCGTGCCCGTGAAACCCGTTTTTGACGGGAGAAATATCCCGGCGCGCTTGGCTTTCGCGCGCCTCACGGCAAGTCTTGGGCACCGCGGCGTTGCATCCATACATATCCGGCTGTATGGTCTTTTTCCGGCGCGACGGATCGCCTTGCAGAACGGGTATCCCGTCAAAATTGGTTTTTGATAGATAAAGCGGCCGCCCGGACGGGCGGCCGCTGCTGTGCGGATCAAGTGCGCATCCTACCGGCGGCAGGCGCAGACGATCTGGCAGATATCGTCCACGTCGGAGAGCGCAAGGTCAGCGTACATGGGCAGCGTGAGCACCTGCTCGGTGGCGAGGCGGGCGAGCGGCGTATCCCCCGGCGCGAAGCGGCCGCGGTAGCAGGAGGCGAGGCTCGTGAGCGGATAGAAGTATTTGCGCGGATAGATGTTGTAGACAATCAGCGCCTCGGCCACCTCGTCGCGCGTGCGCCCGAAGGCTTCGGGTTCGAACGTGACGGGGAGGTACGCGTGGTTTCGCGCGACGCCGCGCGGGATCGGCCGCAGCGAAAGACCCGGGATGTTTGCGAGGTTTTCGCGGTAGCGCGCCTCGACGCGCGCGCGCTTTTCGATTTCGCGCGCAAAGTGTTCGAGGTTGCACAGGCCCATCGCGGCCTGGAATTCGGTCATCTTGGCGTTGCCGCCGGCGAGTTCGATCTCCTCGTCGCCGTCGTAGCCGAAGTTGCGCAGCCGGCGCAGCGTCTTTGCAAACGCCTCCGAGGCGCAGGCCACGCCGCCGCCTTCGATCGTGTTAAAGGATTTCGTCGCGTGGAAGCTGAACATCGACGCGTCGCCAAACGAGGCGATGCCGCGGCCATTGACGCTTACGCCGAACGCGTGCGCCGCGTCGTAGATCACGGGCAGGTTATGCTTTGCCGCCACGCGCTCGATCTCCCTAAGCAAGCAGGGGTTGCCGTAGACGTGTACGGGCAGTATCGCGCGCGTGTCCGGCGTGATCGCCGCCTCGATGCGCGCGGGGTCGAGCGTGTAGTAGTCCGGCTCGATGTCGCAGAACACCGGGGTCAGGCCGCTTCGCACGATCGCGTGCGAGGTGGAGACGAACGTAAACGGCGTCGTGATGATCTCGCCGCCGCCGAAGCCGAACGCCTGGATGCAGGCCTCGAGCGCGAGATGGCCGTTCGTAAAAAGCGTGAGGTGCTCTGCGCTGAGCGTTTCGCAAAGCGCGCGCTCGAGGCGCCGGTGCAGCGCGCCGCAGTTTGTAAGGAAGCGGCTTTCGAAGATTTCACGCACGTACCGCTCGTATTCCTCGACGGGTGGCAGCGATGGTCTCGTCACGTAGATCGGGGGATTCTTCTTTTGCATGGGCCTCCTGTCTGCGCGCCGGGCATGGCCGCGCGCCGCCTGAGCATACGATACACGCTTTTTTCGCGAAAGTAAAGCGGGCCGCACGGCCGCTTCCCGGCCCCGCGGACGGGAGCGTTTCCGCTTCGAATCTCTCTCAATCTCCCGCGTGGCAAAGCGTGCGGCAAATAAAAGGCGCGCCCCCGGAGGACGGGAGCGCGCACGCGGACAAAAGGACGGCTGCTTAGGCCTCGGCCTTCCAGAGACCGTGCAGGTTGCAATAGGCGTACGCGGCGAGGAGCTTGTCGCCGCCGAGGCAGAAGGTCGCCTCGGGCGCGCCGCCGACGGTGAGGCACTTGCGCTGGCCGCCGGCATCGGTTTGAATGTAGACCCAGGCGATGTGGTGCTCCTCGATCATCGGGTGGTCGGCCGCGCCGATGCGGACGGTAACCTGGTCGCCCTCCCGGCGGATCACGGGCACGTGCTTTTCAAGGCTCGCGTCCACGCTGCCGGGGATCAGCTCCGTCATCGGATCGCCGCAGCAGATGATCGGCGCGCCGGAGGCGTGAATCATGCCGACGAGGTTGCCGCAGTGCCGGCAGATAAAGAAACGGACATCACACATATTTGGTATCCCCCTGTTTTTTTATTATATGAAAACGGCCCGCGCCGCGCAAAATGGGATGTGCGGGCCGGTCGCACCGCTATGGCGCGCACCGCGCGAATCCATGCATATATCACTTCAACCATACCATAGTGATTTTTCTCTGGCAAGATGATATCGGGAATTTCGTCGAAAAATGACGGGCGCAATCGCACCGCCTATCGCGCGCGCTATGCTATAATAGTAGCAGCATATGACCACGGAGGTGTCCATGGCGCTCGAAGCTTATTTCCCCTTCTGGAACCGCCTGCCGCTTGAGGAGCGCGAGGCGCTTGAACGCGCGGCGACGGCCCGCTTTGCCCCGCGGGGGACGATTCTGCACAACGGCTCGGCGGACTGCGTGGGGCTGTTCGCGGTGCGCTCGGGGCGTTTGCGCGCGTACCTGATCTCGAGCGAGGGCAAGGAACTCACGCTCTATCGCCTTTTTGAGCGCGATCTGTGCATCTTCTCGGCCGCCTGCATGCTCTCGAGCATCCGTTTTGAAATGACGATCGAGGCCGAGCGGGATTCCGAGCTGTACCTGATCCCGACCGAAACATACCGCTCGCTCATGCAGCGCTCGGCGCTCGTGGCAAACTATACCTGCGAGGTCATCTCCTCGCACTTTACCGAGGTGATGTGGCTCATGGACCAACTGCTCTTCAAACGCTTCGACGCGCGGCTTGCGTCGTTTCTCCTCGAGGAAAGCGCCATCGAGGGCGGCGACGCGCTGGAGATCACGCACGAGCGCATCGCCAACCACATGGGTACCGCGCGCGAGGTCGTCACGCGCATGCTGCGCTACTT
>CAYMSL010000078.1:5589-8561 GCA_964393095.1 uncultured Oscillospiraceae bacterium
CTTTCCGACCGGGCAAAGCTCGTCGAGCTCGCGGAGTAGGGCGAAGCGCCGCGCGGACGGATCCGAACGGCGCTTTTAACGGTGCTGTGCCTTGCGGCCGCGGTCAAATAAGGTGTCGTCTTTTAGTAAGGTAAGGGCCTTACGAGAGCAGATCGAGTATCTGCGGCTTCGGGCGCGCCCCGGCGGACTGATTGACGACCTGGCCGTTCTTCATGACCACGAGCGTCGGTATGCTCATAACGCCGAAGCGGGCGGCAAGCGCCGGCTGCTCGTCGACGTTGACCTTGCCGACCTTGATGTCGCCGCGTTCGTTCGCGATCTCGTCGATAATCGGGGATACCATGCGGCACGGGCCGCACCAGGTCGCCCAGAAATCCAGAAGCACCGTCTTCTGTTCGGCGCCGACCTCCCGCTCAAAATTCTGATCCGTAATGGTTACGACCGACATTTCCATCGCTCCTTTGCTTGTTCTGGGCCTATTTTACCCGATGGAGCCTAAGCGATACCGTGACCTTGTTACACTTCGCGGCGGCGGGCCGCGCGTATTGACGCGGCGGGGCGCGCGCGCTAAACTCGAAGAGGAACCCCAAACGACACAGGGAAACGGAAGTGCGCTATGATTCAACTCGACGGCAAAACCCTGACGCTCGAAGCGCTGGCGCGGGTGGCGCGCGGCGGCGAAGCGGCCGGTTTTTCGGATGCCGCAAAGCGGGCGATCGAACGGGCGCGCTCGTATGTTGAAACGCTGCTTTCAAGCGGCGCGACGGTCTACGGCCTGACGACGGGCTTTGGCAAGTTTTCGGATACGCGCGTACCGGACGCGGACGCGGCGGCGCTGCAGCGCAACCTCATCTTAAGCCACGCCTGCGGCGCGGGCGCGCCGCTGCCGCGGGACGTCGTGCGCTCCATGATGCTTTTAAGGCTCAACGCGCTTTCGCAGGGGTATTCCGGCATCCGCCTTGCAACGATGGAAACGCTGCTTGCCATGCTCAACCTTGGCGTGCATCCGATCGTGCCGGAGAAGGGCAGCCTCGGCGCAAGCGGCGACCTCGTGCCGCTTGCGCACATGGTTTTGCCGCTCATCGGCGAGGGTATGGCGGAGTTTCGCGGCGAGACGCTCCCCGGCGCGGAGGCGCTCGAGCGCGCGGGCATCATGCGCGTAACGCTCGCGGCGAAGGAAGGTCTGGCGCTCATCAACGGCACGCAGGCCATGAGCGCGGTCGGCGCGCTCACCGTATACGACGCGAAGCGCCTTCTCAAAACGGCGGACGTGATCGCGGCTTTAAGCTGCGAGGCGCAGCGGTGCGTAACCAGGGCCTACGACCGCAAGGTGCAGGCGCTGCGCGGCCATGCGGGGCAGATCGCGTGCGCGGAGAACCTGCTTAGGCTGCTCGCGGGCAGCGCGCTTTCGGGCGAGACGGTGGAAGGCAAGGTGCAGGACGCGTATTCGATCCGCTGCATTCCCCAGATACACGGCGCAAGCCGCGACGCGCTCGACTACGTTTCGGCCGCGGTTTTGCGCGAGATCAACGCCGTAACCGACAACCCGCTGATCTTCCCCGAGGAACGCGAGGTCATCTCCTCCGGCAACTTCCACGGCCAGCCGATGGCGCTTGCGTTCGACTTTCTCGGCATCGCGCTCGCGGAGATGGCGAGCGTTTCGGAGCGGCGCACCGAGCGGCTCGTCAACCCGCATCTAAGCGGCGGACTGCCGCCGTTCCTCACGCCGCGCGGCGGGCTCAACTCGGGCTTTATGATCGCGCAGTACGCGGCGGCGGCGCTCGTTTCCGAAAACAAGATCCTCGCGCACCCGGCGAGCGTCGACTCCATTCCCTCGTCGGCGAACCAGGAGGACCACGTAAGCATGGGCACGATCGCCGCGCGAAAGGCCGCCGAGATCCTCAAAAACACGCGCCGCGTGCTCGCCATCGAGCTTTTCGCGGCGGGGCAGGCCGTCTCGCTGCGCGGGCCGGAGCGCCTCGCCCCCGCCACGCGCGCCGCGCTTGAAACGCTGCGCGAGCAGGTGCCGCAGATCTGCGAGGACGTCCTGATGCAAACGCCGATCGAGCAAAGCGAACGGCTCGTCGAGAGCGGCGCATTGCTTGCCGCCGCCGAGTCCGTGTGCGGCGCGCTGAACTGAGCGCTAAAGGAGGAAACGTCATGCAAGCGCAAGCGCATCCTTGGGAAATCCGCCTGCCGGACGAACTGCCGCCTACAACGCCGTTTGTACCCGGCGTGCGGCGCGCGCCCGATCGCGGCTATCGGCTCAGCGCCAATCAGACGCGGCAGGCGCTCAAAAACGCGCTCCGGTACGTGCCGCCGGCCCTGCACGCGCAGATCGCGCCGGAGTTCCTCGAAGAATTGAAAACGCGCGGCCGCATCTATGCCTACCGCTACCGCCCAATGGGCCGCATCTACGGAAAGCCCGTCGGGGAATACCGGGGCAGCTGCCTTGCCGGCAGGGCGCTGCAGGTGATGATCGACAACAACCTCGACTTTGAAACCGCGCTCTACCCCTACGAGCTTGTGACCTACGGCGAGACGGGCCAGGTCTGCCAGAACTGGATGCAGTACCGTCTCATCAAGCGCTATCTTGAGGAATTGACCGAGCAGCAGACGCTTGTGCTCGAGTCCGGGCATCCGCTCGGGCTTTTTCCGAGCCGGCCCGACGCGCCGCGCGTCATCCTGACCAACGCGCTCATGGTGGGCATGTTCGATAACCTGGACGACTGGGAGATCGCCGAACAGCTCGGCGTGGCCAACTACGGGCAGATGACCGCGGGCGGTTGGATGTACATTGGCCCGCAGGGCATCGTGCACGGCACGTTCAACACGATCCTCGGCATGGGGCGCAAGTACCTCGGCGTATCGAAGGACGGCGACCTTGCGGGGCGGGTGTTCGTCTCCTCGGGCCTTGGCGGCATGAGCGGCGCGCAGCCCAAGGCCGCGAACATTTCACGCGCGGTCGGATT
>CAYMSL010000079.1:0-7145 GCA_964393095.1 uncultured Oscillospiraceae bacterium
GAGTAAAACAGCGGCCAGAGCAGCGCCTGCGCCTTGATAAACGACGACGCTTCCATAATCAGCTCGCGCACGGCGATGATGCGCGCAAGCGAGGTATCCTTTACGAGCGTGATGATCTCGTTGCCCATCGGCGGGACGATGCGCTTGATCACCTGCAACAGCGTGATGCGGAAGAAAATCTGGCGCTTTGTAAGCCCCAGCACCTGCCCGGCTTCGTACTGTCCGCTCGGGATGCTCTCGATGCCGCCGCGGTAGATCTCCGAAAAGTACGCGGCGTAGTTGATCGCAAACGCCACGAGCACCGCCGACATGCGCGGCAGCGAGGTTTGAATGCCGAGCAGATCCGGCCCGTAGAACACGACGATGACCTGCAGCATCAGCGGCGTACCGCGTATGACCCACACGAACGAGCGCGAAAGCCATCTTAGCGGCGCAAAGCGGCTCATGGAACACAGCGTGATGGGCAGCGCGAGCGGTATCGCGCAGAGCAGCGTGACGAGGAAGATCAGGAGCGTGTTGCCGAATCCCTCGAGAAGTTTAAGCGTGACGTTGATGAATGTCATGTATTACCCCGTTGTCGCGGTTTTGACGCATGGCGCGGGCGGGAAGCATATCCTGCCCCCGCCCGCTTTCATGCAGGCCATTTAGGATGAATCGTTCAGCCGATGAGCAGGTCGGTCAGCTCATATTTGGCCGCAAGCGCGGCAAGCGTACCGTCCTTGAGCAGCGAGGCGATCACCTCGTTGAATTTCGCGGTTGCCGTGCTGCCCACGCGAAAGCCGATGGCGTACTCCTCGTCCATCATATCGATATCGGCGATGGCGAGGCTTGCGTAGTCGGTACCCTCGCCGATCATGGCGTTGGCCATCGTCAGGTCGACGACCGCGGCGGCGGCTTTGCCGGTCTTGACCTCGAGCAGCGCGTCGGTCTGCGCCTGCACCTCGATAAACGCCGCCTCCGGCATGCCGGATTCGATGGCCGTCGCACCCGCGCTCGAGGCCTCGGCAACGACCGTTTGCCCGGCAAAGCTCGCGGCGTCAGGGTAAAGCGCCGCGTCGTCGGCACGGATCACCACGGCTTGCTGGTTTTTGAGGTAAGAGGTCGAGAAATCCATATTGGCGCGCCGCTCCTCGGTAACGGTCAGGCCGTTCCAGATGCAGTCGATCTTCTTGCCGGAGAGCTCAAGCTCCTTTGTGTCCCAGTCGATGACGATGAATTCCGGCTTAAGGCCGAGCTTTTCGCAGACGGCCTCGGCGAACTCCGTGTCGAAGCCGGTCAGAGCGCCCGCTTCGTCGTAGTAGTTCATCGGCGCGTATTCCGTAATGCCGATTACGAGCGTACCCTTCTTGTCGATATAGCTCCAGTCGTCGCCGGCCTCGCCGGCCGCGGGCGCGGCGCAGGCAAGGCAGGCAAGCGCCATGACGAGGGCGAACGAAACGGCGGCAAGGCGCTTGCAAATGGTGGTGTTCTTCATGTCGATTTCCTCCCGAAACGATTCTTTATGATGTTTGGTACTATACCACTTTAGCATGATAAAGCACAAGAGCAAATCGAACATTTTCTAAAAATATTTTTCGGGCGCCGCATGGGGCGGTTACGCGGGATATCGGGTAAGGCCGTGAGCCATGCGCGCGGATCCGCCGTTAGGCGCATATATCTGCTGCCGGATCGTTCTAAAACGGTCTTTGCGCCGCCCGAGCGGATCGCCGATGGCCGCGCGCGATCGGCATAACGAGAAAGCTTTCCTATTGTAACGCCGCGCCGAAACGGCCGGAATCGGCGCGCCTTTGTGAAAACCGTAAACAAACCGTGGCAATCACAGAAATTTCACATGATTTCGTCGACGAAGTCATACGGATGTGCTATACTCGACGGCGTTACAAGGAGGGATAGCCATGAAACGACTGATTGCGGCGGCGCTTGCGCTCATGACCTGCGTTTTGCTGCCGGTATCCGCGGCGCTGGCCGTGGACGAGGGCGAGGAGCGCATCACGATGGGCGCCGACCTGACCGAACGGCAGCGCGCGGCGGTCTACGAGGACTTTGGCGTCGAAGAGGGAAGCGTCACCGAGCTTACCGTCACAAACGACGAGGAGCGCAGCTATCTCGAGGGACTCGTGCCGGACGGCAAGATCGGCAGCGTCGCGCTGTCGTGCCTGTATATCAAGACGCTTGCCGAAGGGTCGGGCCTGACCTTCGAGCTGCATAACATCAACTACTGCACCGAGGATATGTACATCAACGCCCTGACCACCGCCGGCATCACCGACGCCGCGGTCATCGTGAGCGCGCCGTTTCCGGTCTCCGGCACGGGCGCGCTGACGGGCGCGTATAAGGCCTATGAGGATATCACGGGCGAGTCGCTCTCGTCGCTGGCCAAAGAGGTTGGCGCGGAGGAGCTTGTGCTCACCGGCGAGCTTGCGGAATACATCGGCAGCGAGGAGGCCGCCCAGCTCATTGCGGAGCTTAAGACCATGCTCGACCAGACCCAGGGCATGACGGACGACGAGGTGCGCGCGGAGATCAAAAAGATCGCCGAAACCTATAACATCGCGCTGACCGACGGCCAGATCGCGCAGATTCTCTCGCTTGTGCGCCGACTCGAAGGGCTCGATACCGAGGCGCTCAAGGATCAGCTTGCAGGCATCGCCAAGGCCGCGCAGGCCGCCAACAAGGCGTCCGAAACCGCGGGCCGCGTGGTTGAGAGCGTCAAGGGCTTCTTCTCCTCGGTCGGCGGCTTCTTTACGAAGCTTTTCGGCAAAAAGTAGAGCGCCCGCAAAGAAAGATGGAATCCAGACCGAAGGCCCCGCATTGCGCGGGGCCTTCGGCTTGCCGCGAACCGCGAAACCGCGCGGCGGCTTTGGCGGTCTGGGCGGCGAGGCCGGGCGGACTTGCGCCCGACATGCATGCGCGCCCGTTGGCGCGATGTGCCGCTCCACGCCCACGCCGCCGCGTAGACGGCGTGATTTCGGCGCGCGTAAAACCCGGGGCGAACGGGGCCGGTTGCCTTCGTTTGGGCGGGGCGTTGGGGAAATCGGGCAAAATCGCATGCACCGTGCCGCCTATGGTGGGGCGGATTCGACGCAATGCGTCCATAAAACGGAAAACTGTTCACAATCTCACAACAAAAAAGAAGCGCGCGAATGGTATAATAATACCGATCTCGCGACGGAAAACGAGGTTGGCGTTGCGCCGCGCGGCGGCGGAGCGCGCGCGGCCAGGATAAAAGCGTTCGCTTTGATTTTTTATGATATCGGCCGAACGGTTACATCACAAGCGCGGCTTGCGCCAAGGATACGGAGGCGATCAAGACGGATCAGTACCGAAATTATACCCACTCGAACGGAACCGGGGGAAAGAAGAAAAAGAAGAAGAAGTACCGCCTGCGCGTTCAGCCGCGTTTCTATCTTCTGCTCGCCGTATTTGTCGCCATCATCGCGGTGATGGTGCTGCTTTTGCGCTCTATCGTGCAGCCGGAGGAGCAGCGCGCCGAAGAGGATACCGGCTCCGGCGGCCTGTTTGCAAATCTCTTTGCCACGCCGACGCCGTCACCGACGCCAACGCCGTCGCCGCCCCCGACGCCTACACCGACCCCGCCGTACGAGATGCCGCACGCGGTCGATTCGACCCAGCCGAGCGCCTTTGGCATGTCGACAAAGCTTGAGGTCAACGGCTCGGCGGCCGAAAGCTACGAGCGCGAGGAGAAGATCGAATTCCTGCCGGACGAGGCGTATACCGCGCTAAACGGCGTAATCACCTTCCGCGGCAACAACTTCCGCGACAGCGCGGCTTACGGCACCGCGAGCGTGGCAAGCCGCAAGCTCACGCAAGCCTGGTCGATCGACTCGGGCGAGCTGATGCGCAGCGACATAGGCGGCGCGAGCGACAAGACCTGGACGGGCAGCGGCTGGGTCGGTCAGCCGCTCATCGTGCAGTGGCCCGACAGCATGCGGCAGCTCATGAACATGTACGACTGGGCCAAGGCAAAGAGCGGGCTGATCGAGGTCATCCTCGGCACGATGGATGGCAACGTCTACTTCCTCGACCTTGAAACCGGAGAGGCCACGCGGGACAAGCTCGCCGTCGGCATGCCGTTCAAGGGCGCGGGCGCGCTGGACCCGCGCGGGTACCCGATCCTCTACATCGGCTCGGGGGATATGTATACCGGGGACAACATGAAATCGCGCGCGATGGTTTACTCGCTCATCGATTTTACACGGCTTTACGAGTTTGGCAAGCAGAACGACGCGTTCTCGCTGCGCGACTGGCACGCCTACGACAGTTCGCCGCTCGTCGACGCCGAGACGGATACGCTGATCTACCCGGGCGAAAACGGCATCCTCTACACGATCAAGCTCAACACGCGCTTCGACGAGACGACAGGCGCGCTCTCGCTGAACCCGGGCGAGGTCGTCAAGATGCGATACGTCGCGTCGCGCTCGACCTACCCCGAAAGCTCGAGCAACAAGTTCTGGCTCGGCTACGAAACGAGCATCGTCGCCCTCGGCGAGTTCGGCTACCTTGGAACGAACGACGGCTTTGTCCAGTGCATCAACCTCAACACGATGTCGCTCGTATGGGCGCAGGACGTGAAGGACGACACGAACGGTTCGCCCGTGCTCGAGACGGATTTTGCCAACCGCACAGCCTATCTCTACATCGGCTCTTCGCTGCACTTCACGGCAAACGGAGAGGGAAAAGGCCCGATCTCGTTCTACAAGATCGATGCGGTTACGGGCGGCATCGTCTGGGAGTATACCCAGAACGTGAGCACGAAGTCCGGCGTCTCCGGCGGCATTCAGGCCACGGCGCTGCTTGGGCAGAAGGGTATTTCCGACCTTGTGATCGTGCCGTTTGCGCGTACGCCCGAGCTCAACAGCGGCGTGCTTGTGGCGCTTGAGAAGGCCACGGGCAATGTGCGCTGGACCTACCCGATGGAGAAGTACACCTGGTCGTCGCCGGTCGCGGTCTACGATGAAAGCGGCAACGCCTATATCGTGCTCTGCGAGGGCAGCGACACGGGCGGCAAGGTGTTCCTGCTCGACGGAAAGACCGGCACGCTGCTCAACACCTTCGACGCGGAGAAGAACATTGAGGCCTCGCCCGCCGTCTACGGCAACATGATCGTATTCGGCACGCGCGGCATGAAAATCTGGGGCCTGCGCATCAGCTAAGCGGTACGCGCAAGACGGAATCTCGACAGACCGGCCCGTCCGGCATTTTTCAGCCGGGCGGGCGCGGCGCACCCCAACAAGGCGCGAAGGAGGGAGAACAATGGCGAAACGACGGAAAAAGCGCCTGCGCATGCAGCCGCGGTTCTTCTTGATGCTCGTGCTTGTGCTCGCCGTGATCATCATCGTGCTGCTTCTGATTAAGAAAGGCAAGGATGAGAAGAACCCCACGGCGGAGGCCACGCCGATACCGACCGCGACGCCCGCGCCGACCGCGACGCCCAAGCCCTCGCTGCCGCCGGACGTGGCGGTGACCCGCTCGGACAGCGCGAATCCGAGCAACTTCGGCTTTTCCGGCACGATCTCGGCCGGCGGATCGGACGTATCGAGCTACGCGCGCGACAACGCGCTCTCATTCGGGCGCGACGGCGAATACAGCGCGCTGCCGGGCATTTTGACCTTCGGCGGCAATAACTACCGCAACAGCTTTACCTACGGCACGCTCAGCGTCAGCGAAAAGCGCCTGCGCGAGCAGTGGAACAAGTCCATCGGCGCGCTCGGCAGCTGGTCCGGCACCGGCTGGACGGGACAGCCGCTCATCGTCGAGTGGCCCGCCTCGAGCGTGGCGGTGATGAACGTGGCCCAATCCTTCAAGGATAAGGGTACCTCGCTTGTCGAGGCCATCTACCCCGCGATGGACGGCAACATCTACTTCTTCGACCTTGAAAGCGGCACGAGCACGCGCAGCACCATCGGCACGGGCATCGTGCAAAAGGGCACATCCTGCCTCGATCCGCGCGGCTACCCGCTGCTCTACGTCGGCCAGGGCATACCCGTGGACAACGAGAAGGGCAACGCGGCGGCGTATGTGCGCGTCTATTCGCTGATCACGGGCGATAAGATCGGCGAGTTCGGCGGCTACGATTACTTCGGCCGGCGCACCTGGCAGGCGTACGACTCAAGCCCCATGGTGACGAACGATACGCTCGTCTACGGCGGCGAGAACGGCGTGCTCTATACCGTAAAGCTCAACGCTACCTACGACGAGGCGGCCGGCACGGTGTCGATCGACCCCGCGCGCACCGTCAAGATGCGCTACGAGGGCAGCGGCTACTCGCGCAGCGACGCGTCCGGCAGCCGCTGGTACGGCATCGAGAGCTCGGTTGCGGCGTTTCGCAGCTACGCCTACTTTACGGACAACGGCGGGCGGCTTGTGTGCGTCGACCTCAACTCGATGACGATCAAGTTCGTCGCCGACCTGACCGACGAGACGGACTCGAGCCCCGTCATCGAGGAGAGCTACGACGACAATACGATCTACCTCTACACCGGTTCGCAGGTGCGCGTTAAAAACGGCAGCCTTGGCAGCGGCTACGGCTACAGCTACCAGCGCAAGATCAACGGCCTTACCGGGGAGATCATCTGGGAGAAGCAGTGGATCTGCTCGACCGGGGATGCGGCCGCGGGTGGGGGCGTCGTGGCGACGCCGCATGTCGGCCGGGGGCGCATATCGAACCTCGTCATCTACGCGATGAGCCTTGCCGCCCAGTCGGGCACGCAGGCGGCCGCGTCCGAAACGCCCGGCGCTGCGGACGGCGAAGGCGCGGACGTTGGGAGCGCGGAGCCGCAGCCGGATGCAAACGGCGCCTACACGGTGGGCGGACGCATCGTGGCCTACGATAAGTCCACCGGCAGCTTGATCTGGTCGATCGAACAGACGAACGACTATTGGGCAAGCCCCGTCGTCGGCTACGACGCGCAGGGCGGGGCGTATTTGATCCAGTGCGACTGCGGCGGCTACATCACGCTCTACGACGCTTCGAACGGGCAGGAGCTCAACCACCTCGACCTCGGCAGCCGCATCGACTCGACGCCGGCGGTGTTCAACAACATGCTTGTCGTCGGCACGCGGGGCAAGGGCGGCGCGGGCAAAAGCGCGCAGATCGTCGGCATCAAGATCAGCTAACGTGCGGG
>CAYMSL010000079.1:7245-8449 GCA_964393095.1 uncultured Oscillospiraceae bacterium
CCCCCCGTGCGCAGAACCTGCGGCGCGTAGGCCGGGTTTTCCGCCATGAGCACGATCTGATCGCCGTTTTTATAGAGGCGGCGCAGCGTCAGGCTGCCGTCGATCACCACCACGGCCACCTCGTGGCTGCGCACGTCGTTGGATATGCGGGCATAGACGATATCCCCGTCCTCGATGTTGAGCTTGTCCATGCTGTCGCCCGAGAAGCGCATGGTAAAGTCGCAGCGCATGTCCTGCGGCACCTCGTCGTAGCAGGCGACGTTCTGCTCGTCGAGCAGCGGCACGCCCTTGAGCGCGCGATAGAGGCGGGGCTTGACGACGGAGCTTGGCAGCGCGGTGACCTGTCCCTCCTTCGGCGCGGCGGCCGGATAGGCGCGGCGGTCTTCCTCGTCGATAATGAGGTAGTCCGTCGTCACCGCGAAAAAGCGCGAGAGCTTGATCAGCGTCGAGCGCTTGATGTTCTCCGTGCCCTTTTCGTAGAAGTTGACGATCGTCATATAGGGGATGCCCGCGAGCCGCGAGAGCTGGGATTTGTTGATGCCGCGCTCCGCCATGAGCAGGTCGAGCTTTTCGGTCATCGTCATGCGCTCACCCCACGAAACGTTTTGCGCGCGCACACCCGCGCCATGCTGCCATCATATCGGAATGTCGGCGGTTTGGCAAGTAAAGGTTACCATATAGCGTAGATTTTATGCCGCGAAGCAAAAAGCGGCGCGGGAAAGAAAGTATTTTGCAGGACATGCAGGATGCGGTATAATGTTATCCATCGACAACATCTGGAGGGAAAGGTAACAATGGATTACGCAAAGGAATCGCTGCGGCTGCACGAACAGTGGAGGGGCAAAATCGAGGTGAACGCCACGGTACCGGTGGCAACGCGCGAGGACTTGTCGCTGGCGTATACGCCGGGCGTGGCGCAGCCGTGCCTTGAGATACAAAAGGACGTGGAAAAGAGCTATGATCTGACCCGCCGCTGGAATCTCTGCGCGGTGGTGACCGACGGCTCGGCGGTGCTGGGCCTTGGCGACATCGGCCCCGAGGCGGGCATGCCCGTGATGGAGGGCAAATGCGTATTGTTCAAGGAGTTTGCGGGCGTGGACGCGTTTCCGCTGTGCATCAAATCCAAGGATGTCGACGAGATCGTGCGCACCATCCACCTCATCTCAGGCTCCTTTGGCGGCATCAACCTCGAGGACATCTCAGC
>CAYMSL010000080.1:0-8447 GCA_964393095.1 uncultured Oscillospiraceae bacterium
CTGCCGCACCGCAAGCCTTGCGGTGATTGGTATCCCTCCTTTTATACAGCGTCGCGGCGAGTAAGAAGTGGAGTAGCCGCCGCGCGCCTAGATACAAAGATCGGTTACAGCTATTATGGCATAGTTTTTTCGCGTGCGCAATCCTGAAAAAACTGCATTTACCGCGCCCGCCCCGTCTGCCGCCGCGCGGCCTCCGCCACATGGCTTACGAGTATGCTCGCGGTCACCGCGCCGACGCCGCCGGGCACCGGCGTGATCGCCGCAACAAGCGGCTCCGCCTCGTCAAAGCGCACATCCCCGCAGAGCTTGCCCTTTTGCTCGTTCCAGCGCGTGCCCGCATCCACAACCACCTGCCCCGCGGCAAGATAGTTTGCGCCGATGCGCTCCATATCCCCCGAAGCCGCAAGCACAATATCCGCCTGCCGCGTCAACGCGGGCAGGTCTTTCGTACGCGTATGGCAGAGGGTTACGGTGGCGTTTCGATGCATCAGCAGCATCGCAAGCGGCCTGCCCACAACCAGCGAGCGCCCGATCACCACGGCGTGCTTTCCCTCGAGCGCGATGCCGTAAAAGTCCAAGAGCGCGAGCGCCGCCTGCGCCGTGCAGGGTGCAAAGCCCGCGTCCGTGTTGGTAAACACGCCCGCAAGCGAAACGTCCGTTACGCCGTCAACATCCTTTTCGGGCGCCAGTGCCTTGCGCGCCGCCACGCCGTCGAGGTGCGCGGGCAGCGGCTGCATCATGAGTATGCCATGCACGGCTTTGTCGCGGCTCAGCGCATCCAGCGCGGAAAGGAGCGCTTGCTGCGAAACGTCCTCCGGCAGCGCCGCGCTTTGCACCGCCACGCCCGCCGCCGCGCAGCGCTTCCCCGCGCCGCGCTCGTAGGCGACATCGTCCGGGCGCTCGCCCACGCGCAAAATCGCCAGCGTCGGCACGACGCCTTCGGCGCGCAAAGCCGCCGCCGCCGCCGCGGTGCGCGCGCTGATGTCGGCGGCAACCGCCGCGCCCTGCAATATCCTTGCCATGTTGCTCCCTTGCTTTCCGTCGCCGGACGTTTTTCTAGAACAGCCCGCTAACCTTCCCCGTTTCAACGTCCACGTCGATGCGCCGGTAGGCCGGGTCGGAACCCGTGCCGGGCATCATTGAAATCGCGCCCGCCATCGGGCAGAGGAAGCGCGCCCCGCCGTATTCGAGAATATCCTTCACCGGCAATCGCCAGCCCTTCGGCACGCCCTTTAACGCCGGGTCGTGCGAAAGCGAAAGGTGCGTTTTTACCATCATCGTGCTGTAATCGCGGTACTTCGGCTCGCTTTCAAAGCGCTCGGCCTTCTCGCGCGCAAGCGGCTCCCAGTCCACGCCGTCCGCGCCGTAGACTTGGGTAGCGATGCGCTCAACGCGTTCGCTTAGCGGCGTATCCAGCTCGTAGAGATATTGAATCGGCGTTCGCGGCGCTTCGCAGGCGTCGACGACCGCCTCGGCCAGCTCGATTGCCCCCGCCCCGCCATAGCGCCAATGCTCGCTCTCGGCGCAGCGCACGCCGCGCTCGACGCAGAGCCTGCGCACAAGCGCGATCTCGGCTTTCGTATCGCTATGAAAGCGGTTGATGCACACCACGGGGGCGATGCCGCTTTTTTTGACGTTGTCAACGTGATGGAAGAGGTTTTCGCAGCCGCGTTCAAGCAGCGTCAGGTTTTCCTGCGTATACGCCTCCGGCAGCGGGCTGCCCGGGCGCACCTCCGGCCCGCCGCCGTGCATTTTCAGCGCGCGTACCGTCGCCACCACCACGGATACGTGCGGCGCGAGCCCGGAGAGGCGGCACTTGACGTTCCAGAACTTCTCAAAGCCGATGTCCGCGGCGAACCCCGACTCCGTCACATGATAGTCGAAAAGCTTGAGTCCGAGCCGGTCGCCGATGATCGAGCTCTGCCCGATGGCGATGTTGGCAAACGGCCCCGCGTGCACAAGGCAGGGCTGGTGCTCGACGCTGTAGCAAAGCGTCGGGTTGATCGTATTGCGCATCCAGGCCGTCATCGCGCCCGCCACCTCGAGGTCCTCGCACGTAACCGCCTTGCCGGCGTGATCGTAGGCCACGACGATTTGCCCGATGCGCTCGCGCAGATCGCTTAGGTCGCGCGCCACGGCGAGTATCGCCATGAGTTCCGAGCTTACCGCGATGGCAAAGCGCGAGTCCGTCTCAAACCCGTCCATCTTTCCGCCGCCGAGGCCGACGCGGATCTTTCGCAGGCACTGCGCGCAAAAGTCGATGACCCACCCCATCTCCACGCGCGCGGGGTCGATATCGAGCCGCTTTAAGCCGCGCTTTGCAAGCGCCTCGTCGTCATAGTTGCGCTCGTGCTGCATGCGGGCGTTGAGCGCCGTCATCGCGAGGTTATGGGCGTTCATGATGTCGTTGATATCGCCCGTAAGCCCGAGTGAAAACTCCGTCATCGGAATCAGCAGCGCGTTGCCGCCGCCCGCCGCCGTGCCCTTGACGTTCATCGTCGGCCCGCCCGACGGCTGGCGCAGACACCCGCCGACGTTCTTGCCAAGCTTGCCTAGCCCTTCGATGAGACCGAGCGCCGTCGTGGACTTGCCCTCGCCGAGCGGCGTGGGCGTAATCGCCGTCACCTCGATGTACTTCCCGTCCCGCTTGCTTTCAAGGCGGTTCATGATGCGGATGAAGTCGAGCTTCGGCGTCCTGCCGTAGGGGATGATCTCCGCGGGCAAGAGGCCCATGCGCTCGCAAAAATACGCCACGGGCGGCAGCGTCTCCTCCGCCGCCTCGGCGATCTGCCAGTCCTTGTATCGGGTGGGGTCGAGCATTGGCATCTCCTCCTGCGCCGGGCGTTTTACAGGTTTTGCATAAGAAACGCGAGAAAGGCGTCGGCCTGCCGCTCAAGATACGGCGCGCTTGCAGTCAGCGCGAGTTTGCCGTCCGCATCGAGCTGCTGCCCCGCGTTGGGGATGACGAGGCGCGGCACGTTCATGATCTTCATATTCAAAAAGCTGATCAGCGCCACAAGATGATCCTGCGCGATGCCCGTGCCCGACATGCCGGGGCTGATGCCGCTGATGGCGGCGGGCTTGCCCGAAAGCACCTGCGGCTCCTCCTTTGAGATCGGCCGCGAAAGCCAGTCGATGAGGTTTTTGAGCACGCCGGGGAAAAAGTGGTTGTACTCCGGCGTAAAAAACCACACGCCGTCCGCCGCCTTAACCGCCTCGCGCACGCGCCGGACAGGCTCCGGCGCGGGAAATTCGATGTCCTGATTCAGTAAAGGCAAATCCGCGTAATCGAGCAGCGTAAACGCCGCGCGTTCACCGAGCACACGCTGCGCCGCGAGCGCGAGCTGGCGGTTGTAGGAATCCTTGCGCAGCGACCCCACGATGGCGAGTATGTTCGGTTTGTCCATATCGTTCTCCTTTGCCCGGTTCATGCCGCGTAGTGCCGGAAAAGAAGGCGAAACGCGGCGGATCGTCCTTACGATTGCGCGCCGTGCCATGTCTTCCCCGCCTTCGCGCGGATTTCGCCGCCCGCGCGCCGTTTGCCGAACGGTCCCGGACAGGCCGCGCGTTTGTTTTAGTATAGCAATCCGGCCGCGAAATGTCCAACGCGAACCAGCGCGCGTCCGGCCTGGAACGAGCGCCCGTTCGCGGTTGTGTACGTATGCTGTCCGCCCTATGCCTGCTCGGTAAACAGCGCGGTGGAAAGGTAGCGTTCGCCGGTATCCGGCAGGATGACCACGATGGTCTTATTCGCATTCTCGGGCCGCCTCGCAAGTTCGCCCGCCGCCCAAAGCGCCGCGCCGGAGGAGATGCCCGCGAGCAGCCCCTCGGTGTGCGCGATCTCTCGCCCCGCGGCAAACGCATCCTCGTTTTGCACCGCAATGATCTCGTCATAGACGCCGCTGTTGAGCACCTCGGGTACGAAGCCCGCACCGATGCCCTGTATCTTATGCGCGCCCGCGCGGCCTTCCGAAAGCACCGGCGAGTCCGCCGGCTCGACCGCGACAACCCTGACGGCGGGGTTCTTCGACTTGAGATATTCGCCCACGCCCGTCACCGTGCCGCCCGTGCCCACGCCCGCAACGAAGATATCGACCTGCCCGCCGGTATCCTCCCAGATCTCCGGGCCGGTGGTCGCGCGGTGAACGGCCGGGTTGGCGGGGTTTGTAAACTGCCCGGGGATAAAGGAATTCGGGATCTCGGCCGCGAGTTCCTCGGCCTTAACAATCGCGCCCTTCATGCCCTTGGCCCCCTCGGTGAGCACCACTTCCGCACCGTAAGCCTTCATGAGCGTCCTGCGCTCGAGGCTCATCGTCTCCGGCATGGTGAGGATGACGCGATAGCCGCGCGCCGCCGCCACGCAGGCAAGGCCGATACCCGTGTTGCCGCTTGTGGGCTCGATGATCACCCCGCCGGGCTTGAGAACGCCTCTCTGCTCCGCATCGTCGATCATCGCCTTGGCGATGCGATCCTTCACGCTGCCGGCCGGGTTAAAGTACTCAAGCTTGGCCAGTATCCGCGCCTTGAGAGCGTACTTTTTTTCATAGTTTGTCAGCTCGAGAAGCGGCGTCGCGCCGATGAGTTCCGATAGGCTCCGATATACCCTTGCCATGGTTCCATCCTCCATTCCATTATCAAAATATAACTCATATATGTTTTATATGCTTTATTTGTAATGATCGTACCATCCCCATGCGCCGCTGTCAAGCGTTTTTCATCGGCTTTGCGGCGTTCAGGCGCCCGTTCGCCGCAAAAAGCCCCGTCTCGCGCCAAAGCGGCTCCTCTAGGCGCGGCAAGTATGCAGAAAACCGCCCGCCCGGTTGCGGGCAGGCGGCTTTGCCGCGTTTGCAGGCATTTTTCTACTTGGTATCCGAGCTGGACATCTTGCGAATCTTGCGGCGCGTCAGCGCGCGCATGAGCGCCACCCGGCTGTGTTCCATCTCGCGCGAGCGCTCGCCCGGATGCGCCGCAAGACGCTCCGCGGCGCGCTGCTCGGCCTCGATGGCGCGCTTTTCATCGATCTCCTCCGGCCACTCGCAGGCCTGGGAAAGCACATAGACGCCGTCGGCGCGCACCTCAATGAATCCCTCCGAATGGAACGCCGTACGCAAGCTGTTCGCGTCCAGGCGGATCGTCAGCGTGCCGACGCCGAGCGCGGAAACCATGGGCGTGTGGTCGGCAAGCACGCCGATGGGGCCCGCGATGGTCTCGACGCCGACGTAGATTGCCTCGCCGTCGTAGAATTCATATTCGGGCGTGAGCACCACAAGGCGGAAGGGTTTAGGCATCCTTCTTCATCTCCAGATAGCGCTGCCGCACCTCGTCGATGCTGCCCGCGAGCAGAAAGAGCGACTCCGGTATCTCGTCGGCCCTGCCGTCGACGATCTCCTCGAAGCTCGCGATCGTCTCCGCAAGCGGCACCGAGCGCCCGGGCGTACCGTTGAACACCTCGGCCACGTGCATGGGCTGGGAAAGGAAATTCTGTATTTTGCGCGCGCGATAGACCGTCTGCCGGTCCTCGTTCGAAAGCTCGTCCATGCCGAGAATCGCGATGATGTCCTGCAATTCATGGTAGTGCTGGAGCGTCTCCTGCACGCGGCGGGCGACGCGGTAATGCCGCTCGCCCACAAGCGAAGGCTCAAGCATACGCGAACTTGAGGCCAGCGGGTCCACCGCCGGGTAGATTCCGATCTCCGCGATTGCGCGTGAGAGCACCGTGGTCGCGTCGAGGTGCGAAAAGATCGCCGCCGGCGCGGGGTCGGTCAGATCGTCCGCCGGCACATACACCGCCTGCACGGAGGTGATGGACCCGTGCGGCGTGCTCGCGATGCGTTCCTGCAACTCGCCAAGCTCGTTTGCGAGCGTCGGCTGGTAGCCGACCGCGCTCGGCATGCGCCCGAGCAGCGCGGAGACCTCGCTGCCCGCCTGCACGAAGCGGAAGATGTTGTCGATAAAGAGCAGCACGTCCTGCCGCATCTCATCGCGCATGTACTCCGCCATCGTCAGCCCCGCAAGCGCCACGCGCATGCGCGACCCCGGCGGTTCGTTCATCTGCCCGAATGCCAAAGCGGTGTTTGCGATGACGCCGCTTTCACGCATGTCGTTGATGAGGTCGCTTCCCTCGCGGCTGCGTTCGCCGACGCCCGTAAATACGGAATAGCCGCCGCTGTTCTTTGCGATGTTATGAATCAGTTCGAGTATCAGCACGGTCTTGCCGACGCCCGCGCCGCCAAAAAGGCCGATCTTGCCGCCGATGGGGCAGGGTGCGAGCAGGTCGATGACCTTGATGCCCGTTTCAAAGAGCGTCGTGGACGGCCGCTGCTCTAGAAAAGACGGCGGCGTTTGATGCACCTCGCGCCGCGGCGCGTCGATCTCGCCAAGACCGTCGATTGGACGGCCGAGGCAGTCGATCACGCGGCCGAGCACGTTTTTGCCCACCGGCACGCGAATGCCGCCGTTCGTGCTGACCGTCTCGGCGCCGCAGCACAGCCCCTCGGTCGGCTCGAGCGCGATCGCGCGCACCACGCCGGGCGCATGGTGCTGCACCACCTCGATATGCACGGGCGGCTCGCCCTTTGTTACGAGCAGGGTGTTGATCGCGGGCTCCTCGCCCTGCGGAAAACGTACGTCGAGCACGGGCCCGATGATGCGTACGATGCTGCCAATCGGCTGCTTCGTCATGTTCTGTAAACCTCCGCCTGGGATGCACGCTCGGCGCTTTGCGCCTCGTTTGCGGCGTTCGCCGCGCCGATGATGTCGGAAAGCTCGTTCGTGATCGTGAGCTGCCGCACGGTATGGTAGCGCTGCGTGAGCTGTTCGATCATCTTGTCCGCGCTGCGCGTGGCGCTCTCCATCGCGGCCATGCGCGAGCAGTTTTCGCTTGCAAAGCCGTGCACGATCGCGCCGTAGATGTAGCCGATGAGCAGCTGCGGCACGAGCGCGCCAAACACCTGAGCGGGCGAGGGCTCGTAGAGTATCTCCCCCGTCTCGCGCCGCGGCTCGCCGCGCCCCGCGATCCGAAAGTCGTCGAGCGCAAGCGGCAGGAGCTTTTGCTCCACCGGCTCATAGGAAATGGTGTTGATAAAGCGCGCGTGCACGATGCGCAGTTCGTCGATCTCGCCCTGGTCGTACTGCTCGATGAGGATATCGACGAGCCGCCGTACCGGTTCGATCCTGGGCCGTTCGGCCAAATGCACAAAGCGCGTATCGACCGCCATGCCATGGCGCGCAACGTGCAAACTCGCGACGCTGCCGATGGCAAAGACCTCCGCCACCTCTTGCCCCGCCATAGAGCGCTCCGCAAACGCAAGCACGTCGTGGTTGTAGGCGCCGGAGAGCCCCTTCTCGCCCGCCACCACGATATAGGCGGTCTTTTTCCCCTCGCGGTGCGTCAGGTACGGGTGCGTTACCTCCCCCGCGCCGGCAAGGATGTCGTTGATGATATCGAGCGCGCGGTAGAAGTACGCCCGGTTCTTGCGGATGCCCTCGAGCGCGCTGCGCATGCGCGCGGCGGACACCGTATGCATGGCGTTCGTAATCTGCCGCGTTTGGCGCACGCTTTTAATGTGAAAGCGGATGTCGTGGATGTTCGGCACGCCGCGCTCCTTTCCAGCCGCTACGCCGCGAAGGTCGGCTTATAGGCCTCGATGCATGCGGCGAGCGCCTCGGTCTGCTCGTCGGTAAGCTCCCCGCTTTCCTCGATCGCGCGAAGCAGGCCCGCGGCATTGCGGCGGGCGTACTGCAAAAGGCCCCTGTGAAACGCGTACACGCCGGCGGCCGGTATGTCGTCGCAATTGCCGTTTGTTACCGCAAAGAGCAGGAGCACCTGCTCGCTCATGCTCAGCGGCTCATGCTGATTCTGTTTGAGCGTCTCGGCGAGCCGGTCGCCGCGATCGAGGATTTCCCGCGTAACGCTGTCAACATCGGAACCGAACTGGGCAAACACCAGCAGTTCGCGGTACTGCGCAAGCGTAAGACGCAGTTTCTTTGCCACCCGGCGCATCGCGGGCCGCTGTGCGGCGCTGCCCACGCGCGAAACCGAAAGGCCGACGTTGACTGCCGGGCGCACGCCCGCGTGGAAAAGCTCCGGCTCAAGGTAGATCTGCCCGTCCGTAATCGAGATGACGTTCGTCGGGATATAGCCCGAGATATCGCCGGCCATGGTCTCAACGATCGGCAGCGCGGTCAGCGACCCGCCGCCGAGCCGGGCGCCGAGGTGCCCCGCGCGCTCGAGCAGGCGGCTGTGCAGGTAGAACACGTCGCCGGGATAGGCTTCGCGGCCCGGCGGGCGCCTTAACAGCAGCGACATGGCGCGATACGCCACCGCATGCTTCGAGAGATCGTCGTAGACGACGAGGGCGTTTTTGCCTTCGTACATAAACTGCTCGGCAATGGCGCAGCCCGCGTAGGGCGCAAGGTACTGCATCGGCGCCGGATCGGAGGCGGTG
>CAYMSL010000081.1:0-3399 GCA_964393095.1 uncultured Oscillospiraceae bacterium
GCGCGTGCGTACGCCCTCCTCGGACCAGCTGCGAGCGACGGCCTCGATGTAGTTGACCGACACGCGGCGGCCCTTACTATCCATGCAGTGCGAAACGAGCTCGAGCACGGCCTCCTCGTCGAGCCCGAACACCTCGATCCAGTCATATACGTGCCTTAGCTCGCGATAGTCGAACTGACGCGGCGCGGTGAGCGAGTTGAGCGCCGAAACAAGGTTCGCGTAGCGGCCGGGCACGGCGTTCTCCGGCGCGGCGGGATCGATGGAAAGGTACTCCACAACGAGCGGCCGTTCGCCGCGGATACGTACGAGGCCCTGCTCCTGCCAATAAGAAAACGCCTCGCGCACCGCCTCGTCGCTAAGACCCAGCGCGTCGGCGATTGAGCTGTCCTCGGAAGCGCCGAAGGTACACAATAACAGCCCGTATAGATAGACCTGCACGCACAGGCCGCTCGCATGCGGGAGATAGTCAAGGATAAATCGGTTGTCGACGGGCGTAAACCGGGGTCGCGCCGCGTCCAGCGAAAATCGGACGATCATGGAACCATCTTACTGGCCAAGCAGGAAGAACTTGAAGATGTGCTCGTTGAACCAGCTATAGCCGAGGTCGACGGTCGGAATCCAGCCAAAATCCATCGCCACCCCGGAGAGCGACCAAAGAAGCAGCAGCAGCACGAGCATGAGAAACAGCGTTAAAAACCAGCCCCGCCGCGGGCGTTTCTGCGCGGGGGCGGGCGCGGCCTGCGCCGGCGAATGGTCGTGGCGCATGTAGGCGCGCGCGCGATCAAGTGCCGGAAGCTCGTCCAGCGCGTCGTGATCCGCCGTAAGGGCGGCGCGCGCGGACTCGGCCCGGCTGCCCGGAACCAAAGCGGGGTTCGGCGTATGGCGGGAATCTATATTCGTGTCGCGGCCAAGAAGCCGGCGCAGCACAAGTTCGTCGTCTGTCAGCGTCTCGACGCGGGCGGCAACGTCGATCTCCCCGCCGGCGCGCAGCTGCTCGTGATGGAGGTTGAGGAACACCTGCTTGACCACGGAGCGCGCCGCCTCGTCGGACCCGAGCGCGCCGCGCGCGCGCAGGTACACGCCGCGCGCGTAAGCCGCGTAGACCGCGCGAAACGCCTCGCGATCGCCGCGCTGCGCCTGTTTGTCGGGGGCCGTCCTGTTCATGCGCGCCAATCCTTTTCGTCAATTTCCCTTATTGTAGCATGCCGGGCGGCAAAAGAAAATAGGAATAAGCAACGGGGGCGCGCGCGGCGCGGTGGTTGATCCGAGCAATCAGGGCGAAGCGTCGGTCGGCTGACGCCCCCGGATCGTTTGCCGAAGGGAGGGGCGGGCTTGGCTATGCGCGTACGCTGGGGGCGCGTGATCGCGCTGGGCGTCTTTGCCGGGCTTCTCGTCGTGGCGGCGCGCGGCTGCGTCTATGCGCGGCGGGGGGGCTCCGACACGGAAGCGCCGGTCGTATCCGTCTACGATCACCGCGCGGATCAGACGCTCTCGCTCGATCTGGAAACCTACCTTGCCGGCGTGGTGGCCGCCGAGATGCCCGTGTCGTTTTCGCTCGAGGCGCTCAAGGCGCAGGCCGTCGCGGCGCGCACCTATACGATCTACCACATGCTCCACGGCGGCTGCCGCACCTCGGGCGCGGACGTTTGCACCGACAGCTCCTGCTGCCAGGCCTATCGCTCGGACGAGCGGCTTAAGGAAGGCTGGGGCAACGATTATCGCAAGAACAAGGAGAAGATCCAGCGCGCGGTCGATGAGACGGCAAGCGAGGTGCTGCTCTACGAGGGCGAGCCCATCGACGCGCTTTACCACAGCGCTTCGGGCGGGCATACCGAGGACGTTGAGGACGTCTACGCCGAGGCGCTTGCGTACCTGCGCGGCGTGCCGAGCACGGCGGAGACGGGTACGGCGCGGCTGACGGGCGAAAAATCCTTCGGCCGGGCGCAGTTTACCGCCCTCGTCAACGGCAAGTGGCCGGAGGCGAAGCTCGACGCCGACAAGCTTGCGGGCGAGATCGAGATTACCGCCTACACCGGCGGCGGGCGCGTAAAAAGTGTGCGCCTTGGCAAAACCACGGTCACGGGCCGCGCCCTGCGCGCGCTGCTCTCGCTTGACAGCACGCTTTTTTCGTTAACGGTCGCCCGCGACAGCGTGGTTTTTTACACGAAGGGCTACGGCCACGGCGTAGGCATGAGCCAGACGGGGGCGAACGCCATGGCGCTCGGCGGCCGCGGCTATCGGGAGATATTGGCTTATTACTATACGGACGTTCGGTTCGCGACGATCGAACTTACGAGCTAAGCGCGCCTTTTTTTGCGCCGCGTGGTATACTCAAACAATGGAACGCCTCGACGATCTCGAGCGAAACGGCCTTATGCTCTATCAGGATACGTCCTACGCCCGCTTCGGCGCGGACGCGCTGCTGCTTGCCGATTTTCTGCGCCTTGGCCCGCGCGACGCGGTTGTGGAACTCGGCTCGGGCACGGGCGTAATCTGCGTGCTCGGCGCGGATCGATCGGGCGCGCGCTTTACGGGCGTTGAACGGCAGCAGGCGCTGGTTTGCCTTGCGAAAAAGAGCGCCGCGCGAAACGGCCAGGACATCCGCTTTGTCTGCGCGGACGTACAGGACGCGCCCGCGCTGCTCGGGCACGGAATGTTTACGGCGGCCGCGGCGAACCCGCCGTATTTCGAGACGGGCGAACACAGCCCCAACGCCTCGCGCGCACTTTCGCGCCATAACGCGAAGATGGCGCTTGAAACGTTTTTAACAAGCGCGTTTTTGCTTTTAAAAAACGGCGGAAGGCTGTTTCTCGTCTACCCCGCGAGCGAGCTGACAAACCTGCTTTGCGCGCTGCGCGCGCACCGGCTCGAACCCAAACGCATGCGGCTGGCCTGCCCTAAGGAGGGCGCGCGGCCCACGCGCGTGCTTCTCGAGGCAAAAAAACTCGGCGGCGCGGGGCTTATCGTCGAGCCCGCGCGGCTGATCGGTTCATAGGCAACGTTTCGGCAAAAGCTATGACGGTCCGCCTGGCTGCGGCCCGTCGTTTTTTGTTCGCGTATATGAATTGAAAGAAAGCTGCGCATACTATCCTCAAAATAAGAACGCCGCGCAAGCGCGGCAATCACAAGGAGGAAACGGATCCGATGATGAAAAAGATCATATCGGCGTGCGTCGTGCTGGCGCTGGCGCTGACGGCCGTGGGCTGCGCGTGCAGGGGTGCGGTTGTCGCGCCTTCGCCGACGCTATCGGCCAAACCCGTGACAACGCCGCAAGCGACGGGCGGGGCGACGACCCCGGGCATGGCGGAGACGCCGGGCGCGCAGACAAGCCCCGGCGCGGCAACCTCTCCCGGCCTGGGCGGCACGATTGAAAACTTCAAGGAGGGCACGGAGGTTAAG
>CAYMSL010000081.1:3409-7962 GCA_964393095.1 uncultured Oscillospiraceae bacterium
TCGAAGACGTACCCGACGTGAAGAAGGCGATCACCGATAAGTACTCGAACGTGACGATCAGCAAGATCACGCACGCGCTCGTCGAGAACGCGCAGGTGTATGCGGCGGAGATCAAGGACGGCACGACCTCGCGCACCGTCTACGTCAAGCCCGACGGTACGATACTCGAAACGACGGGCTCCTGATTCGGCAAAACATCGGCCAAGCGTAAAAGCCCGCGCAGAGCGCGGGCTTTTTGTGACGGTCAAGGTTTTTTGTGCGGCTTTCTTATGAGAAAGGCCGAGCGGCGCGGCCGCGGCGTACGCGCCGGGCATTTCGGTAATTAAAAAGGCCGGGGGCGCCTGTTCCAATTTAAACTTCGTGCAAAGCTATGCGTTTGACAAGGCGGGTTAGCGCGCCTCGCGCATGTGCTCGAAGCAGAGCGCGAAGACGCGCTCGCTGATGTTTGAAGTAACCTCTTCGATACACGCGTCGCTCACGAGCGATTTCATGCCCGTGCCGTAGTTGGCCACGACCCCGATGCCCGCGTAGCAGATGCCAAGGTCATGCGCAAGCGGCGCTTCGGGTACGAGCGTCATGCCCAAGATCTGCGCGCCGAGCATGCGGAACATCCGCACCTCCGAGGCGGTTTCAAAGCGCGGTCCCTCGGTGCAGGCGTAGATCGCGCGTCCCGAATAGGGCAGGCCATGCGCAAGAATGCGCCGTTCGAGCGCGTCGTTGAGCGCTGGGTTAAAGACGTCCTCCATGCCCGTATGCAGGGCGAGGCGATGCGCGCGTTCGAAGGAGAGAACGCGGTTCTTCGTAAAGTCGAGAAAGTCGTTGATGAGGCACACCGTGCCAAGCTTGAACGAGAAATCGCACGCGCCGACGCTCGAAAGGCCGATGATGTGCGTGACCCCGAGGCTGTGGAGCGCGTAGATATTCGCATGGTAGTTGATGTCGGGCGGATCGGCGTGGTACTTTACGCCGTGGCGCGAGAGAAAGATCAGCCGCTGCCCGTCGTCAAGCGTGCCGAAAAAGACGATCGCGTCGCCGTAGGGCGTGGCGATGGTCTCTTCGCGGTAGGGGATGGGCGGCTGTTCCATATTGGTGCCGCCGATGATGGCGTATTGCATGGGGATCACCTCGAGAAGACTATACTATACCCCGCGGCAAAATGGTAGTCCCGCCGGCCTATTCGACGAGAACGGGCGCGTCGTCGGGATGGACGGCGATCCAGGTGCTGCCGGGTTCAAGGCACAACAGAGAGCCGTCGTCGAGCAGGTAGGAGGTGTAGTCCTCCGCCGTCGGCCGCGACCAACTGCCGCTCGTGTGAAGGCCGTTCACGAAATAGTCGCACTTGCCGCTGCCGATCAGCTCGCAGCTGCGGCGGTGCTTGGTGTCGCCCTTGATGCCGCCGTAGGCGCAGTACTGGACGATGAGGTTTTGCACGCTGAGCTGCTCGGTCGTGTAGCTGTCCCCATGGTCGGTGAGCGTACGCGTCATAAACGCCGCGCCGCCCTCGCTGCGCAGGAGCCGGTTGGAAGCGGCGTCGTAGGCAAAGGCGATCCAGCCCGGGTTGCTTGTGCCGAAGGAGAGGGAAACGTTCGTAAAGGGCGTTCCCCGCTCGCGGGACGCGTTCTCCATAAAGGAGAAGCGCTCGCAAATCTTCGCTTCATGCTCGCCGTAATAGCGTTCAACCAGCGCGGCTACGCGCGTATAGAGCGCGTGTACGCTGCCGCGCCCGCTTTCGGTTGCGCGGAAGAAGTAGCCGTTCTTGGCTTCAAAATCGTCGTAGGCGCCCTTACTGCGGTAAAACGAGGCGGAATAGCCCGGGAAATCCTCGCCGGGCAGGTAGAGCGTGATGAGCTTGCTCGGGCTGCGGCGGTAGGGTTTCTCAAGCAGCACGTAGCCGCGGTGCAGATACATGCAGTCCCATTCCTGCGCGAGGTCGATGAAGTAGTAGCGCGCGGAGCGCAGCGGGCCGGCGTAGAGCGGATAGGCGTCGTTGTATACGGCCTGAAAGCGCGTGATCGATCCTTCGACGAGGAACTCGTAGACGATGTCCGCCTCCATAAGCGACGTCTGGGGCTGCGCGCCCGCGGCGTTGTCGATCGAGAGGATGAACGGGCGGCTCGGCGTGCCCTCGGGGATGACGCGGCCGGAGGTCTGCGAGCGGTTCTGCGGCTCGGGCGTGGGCGTCGGCGTTGGCAGCGGCGTTGCGGTGGGCGTTGGCGCCGGCGTCGCCGGGCTTGCCAAAGAGGGCGTCGGCGTTGGCGCGGCGTCGATTGGCCCGGAACAGGCTGAAAGCGTCAACAGCAATAGCGCGGCGCAGAACAGCGCGCGCATCAACCGCGCGGCGGATCGCTTCGTTTTCATACTTCACCCCGACCTTCGTCCTCTTCGCGCGGCGCGGGCGGGCCGGCACGACGGCGGTTTAAAACGGTAAATACGACGAGCGCGGCGAGCGCGAGCGTCAGCACGCCCACCACGACGTAGGAGATCGGCCTGACCGCCGCGGATTTCGACGCGTCCGGCGCGGCGGGCCCTCCGATCGGCTGCTGGGAAACCGACTCGGGGCTCGGCGTAAGATCGGGCGTGGGACTCGGCGTCGGCGTGGGGGTGGCGGGAAGCCAGGGGGTCACAAGCGGCGCGGGAACGTCGGCCGCGCCCACGCGCACGCCGCCGTTTTCCAGAGAAACGTAGGCAAAGGAGGCGCGGTAATCCGCGTCGACGCGCGAGATCACCTCGTCGGTATGCGCGCCGCCCTTGGGCGCGGTGATGGTCAGCGCGCTGCCCGTTTCGCCGAGAACGTTGAAGGCGACGGTCAATATGGTACCGTCGCTTGCCGCAAGGCCCGGCCCGATCGCGCAGGCGACGCGGATGCGTCCGGCCTCGTCGTAGTTTGCGACGCAGTACTCGGCGGGGAAAAGGTCGCCGGGGGTGACGGATACGACCGAGAGCGCGGCGGGGTCGTAGTTGAGGTCAAACTGGGCGGAGTCGACGCCGGCGCAGTTTGAAAGCAGCACGGGAATCTCCACCACGCCGCCCGCCTCGCCCTCCGCCGTGCCGACCAGCAGGCGTACGATTTCCCCCTCGGCCAGCGCGCTTGACAGCGGAAGCACACAGGCGCACAGCAGCGCCGTCAGGATCAGCAGCGGTTTCTTCATCGGTGGCATCTCCCCATAAAAACATGTGCGATCATTGCGGTTTCATCATAGCGGAATCCGTTCGTCCGGTCAATTTGCCAAAACGCGGCGCGATGATACAAAGCGCGCGGCGCCGGGCTACGCCTCCTCCGAAAACAGCAGCGCGCGGCAGGGCGCGCCCTCGGCCCCGGCTATCTTGAGCGGCGCGGCCGCCAGCGTGTAGAGTCCGTCCGGCACGCCGCGCAGGTCGAGATTTTCAAGCAGTGCGATGCCGTAGGAGAGCAGCGATATGTGGGACGAAAGCTCGTCGGAATAGGTGCCGACCGACTGGCAGTCGGTGCCGATGAGCACCGCGCCCCGATTGTAGAGGTAGCCGATCGCGCTCTCGGTGAGCAGACCCTTGCCGTGCAGCAGCACACGCGGGGCGAACGGCCGCTTCATAAAGTACATCGCGTCGAGCGAGGTCTTGGGCACCGTGAGCACAACGCAGGGGCCGACGAACGCCTCGAGGGGCATGGAGGCGATATCCTTGCCCTTGGCTACAAAATGCAGCGGCGCGTCGACGTGCGTGGCGGCGTGCAAGCTCGTTTCGAGCCGCGAGAGGTTATAGCTTTCCCCGTCGCCCATGCGCTTAACAGCGGAGAGCGTCGGCGCGGCGTCCCCGGGGTAGGGCGGGGTGCGCAGCAGCTCACGGGAGATGTCGTAGATCTTCATGCGCTTAAAAAAGCTCCGATTCGTAGAGTGTCCTCATTATACGACGCAACGCGGGGAAACGCAAACCCCGGGGTAAAAGCGCCGGAGCCGCCGTTGCGCAAAAAGCGAGGCCCGCTTTCTTATTAACCCGGCGCCGCTCTCGAACCAAAGTAAAGTTCTTTTGCTCCTTTTCTTTCAAGAAAAGCCAAGGAGCAAGCCCCCTGGAACCCCACAGTCAGTTGGAAAGCGAAGCCAGGCTTATCCGACTCCGCTCCGCTTTCCAATAAAAGTCAAGTTCTTTTGTCTCCTTTTCTTTCAAGAAAAGGAGGGGGCGCCCGGTCTTATTAACCCAGCGCCGCCCTCAAACCAAAGTTAAGTTCTTTTGCCTCCTTTTCTTTCAAGAAAAGGAGGGGGCCTATTCGTTGCGGATGGCGGCAAGCGGCGAGAGCTTCATCGCGCGCAGGGAGGGGTAGAGGCCCGCAAGCAGCGCCACGACGATGGAAAAACCCACCGCGCCGAGCGCAAGATATGCCGGGATGATGCTGCGCATGCCCGCGCCCTGCAAAAACTGGTTGAGCAATGCCGAGATGCCAAAGCTCAGGCCGAGACCGAGCGCGCCGCCGAAGAGGCCGATGTAGGCGGACTCGGTGAGGAAGAGCCCCGCGATGTTGTCGATGCGGCAGCCGAGCACCTTGATGATGCCGATCTCGCGCGTGCGCTCGAAGATGCTCA
>CAYMSL010000082.1:0-5234 GCA_964393095.1 uncultured Oscillospiraceae bacterium
GCATGCGCCAGTCGCCGCGCGGCGAGAGGGCGACGTTGCCGATGCGCGGGCCGTCCGGCATGCAGGAGCGCTTAAACTGCTGCGAGAAGAAGCGGCGGATGAACACGTCGTACCAGCGCGCGATGGTCGCCTCGTCGTAGCGGTCCTCAAAAGCGTAGCGCGCGAGGCGCAGAATCTTGTTTTTGTCCGCGCCGCGCCGCAGCAGGTGGTAGAGGAAGAAGTCGTGCAGTTCGTACGGCCCGATGATCTCCTCGGTTACCTGTGTGATCGCGCCGTCGCTGCCGGGCAGGAGCTCGGGGCTGACGGGCGTGTCGACGATGTCGATGAGTACGCTCGCAAGTTCCGGCGAAGCGCCGTCGGCAAGGCAGCGCAGCATGCTGCGTATCAGGGTTTTCGGTACGTCCGCGTTGACGCTGTACATCGACATATGGTCGCCGTTGTAGGTGGTAAAGCCGAGCGCGAGTTCGCTGAGATCGCCCGTGCCCACGACAAAGCCGTTGTGCATGTTGGCAAGGTCCATGAGCACCTGCGTGCGTTCGCGCGCCTGCGCGTTTTCAAAGGCGGCGTCGTGCAGATCGAAGGGGTGTCCGATGTCGGCAAGGTGTTTTTTGACGCTTTCGCCGATGTCGATGGTCCTTAACGGAATGCCGAGCGCCTCGCAGAGCTTCGCGGCGTTGCTCTTCGTGCGGCCCGAGGTGCCAAAGCAAGGCATCGTGACCGCGAGGATATCGCCCGCCGGCCGGCCAAGCAGCTTCAGCGCGCGCTCGCAGACGATGAGCGCGAGCGAGGAGTCCGTGCCGCCGGAAACGCCGATGACGAGCCGATCCACCTTCGTGTGCGCGATGCGGCGCTTGAGGCCGTTGGCCTGTATTGCGAGCACCTGCTCGAGCCGGGAAACGCAGGCCGCGTGCTCGTCCGGCACAAAGGGCGTCTGCCAGATGGCGCGGGTAAGCTTTGTTTCGACGAGGTCGCTTGAAAAGGGGATGCGCAGGATGTCCGCGTTTGAAAAGAGCTTGCGCGCAAAGCGGCGGCGCTCGCGCGAGAGGAAGGTCAAATCCACCTCGGTGACGCAGTAGCCGCTGCCAAACGGCGCGGCCTCGGCGAGGAATACGCCGTTTTCGCAGATCATGTCATGGCCGGAAAAGACCACGTCCGTCGTGCTTTCGCCCTCGCCCGCGCTGCTGAAGACGTATGCCGAGCAGGTGCGCGTACTTTGGGACTGTACGAGCATGCGGCGAAAGTCGGGCTTGGTCACGGCCTCGTCGCTTGCGCTGAGGTTGCAGAGTATCGTCGCGCCGCAGTCGGCAAGCCGCGTAGACGGCGGCAGGGCGGCCCAAAGATCCTCGCAGATCTCCACGCCCACGGTAAAGAGCGGCATCTCCTCGCAGCAAAAGAGCAGGTGGTTGCCAAAGGGCACCTTGCAGCCGAAGAGATCCATCTCCTCCTCGGTTTCGAGCGCGGCGGCAAAGGTGCGCTTTTCGTAGAACTCGCCGTAGTTGCCAAGGTGCGTCTTCGGGATGACGCCAAGCACGCGCCCGCCCTGCACGACGGCGGCGCAGTTGTAGAGCAGGTGCCCGTACTCGATCGGCACACCTACGCTCACGAGCATATCGCTGCCCGCGGTCGCCTCGACGACGCGGCCGAACGCACGCATGGCGGCGTCTGTAAGCGCCGCGTGCAGAATGAGATCGCCGCAGGTATAGCCCGTGATGCACATCTCGGGCAGCACGAGCACCTTCGCCCCGTCGCCCTGGGCGCGGCGGATGAGCGCGATAATCGCCTCGGCGTTGTAGTCGCAGTTTGCCACCTGAATCGCGGGCGTGGCGGCGGCGACCTTGATCAAACCGTCCTTCATGCGCAGCTTCTCTCCGATCGATGAAATGTTGCCTTGTCCGCCTTCATTTTATGCAAAGGCGGGCGCGCTGTCAACCGCGCGCGGTGGCGGAGACGCAGTTATGCCCGCGCCTGTTGCGGCCCGGAAAGAGTGTGATATAATAACGGCGATTACGCTCGCACGCACCGGTGCGCGCGGCTTTGCAAGGAGAATGGTATGCTGAAAATCGAACATCTGACGAAATCCTACGGCGGTGGCGTCAAGGCGGTGGACGACCTGACGCTTCACGTTCTGCCGGGCGATATCTACGGCTTCATCGGCCACAACGGCGCGGGTAAGACGACGACGCTGCGCGCGGTCGCGGGCATCCTTTCGTTTGAAGGCGGGGTGGTTCGCGTCGACGGGCACAGCATTGCCGACGAACCGATTCTCTGTAAGCGCAAGATGGCCTACATCCCCGATAACCCCGACCTTTACGGGCATTTGACGGGCATTCAATACCTCAACTTCGTTGCGGATATCTACGGCGTGGAGGCACAGGAACGCGATTCACGCGTGCAGACCTATGCCGACGCGTTTGAGATGACGCCGCGGCTCAACGACCTTATCTCCGCCTGCTCGCACGGCATGAAGCAGAAGATCGCCCTGATCTCCGCCCTGCTGCACGCGCCGAAACTACTGCTCCTCGACGAGCCGTTTGTCGGCCTCGACCCGAAGGCGTCGCACACGCTCAAGAGCATCATGCGCGAGCTTTGCGACGGCGGCAGCGCGATCTTCTTTTCCACGCACGTGCTCGAAGTGGCCGAGAAGCTCTGCAACAAGATCGCCATCATCAAGGAAGGGCGGCTCATCGCCGCGGGAGAGATGGAGCAGGTTAAGGGCGACGCCTCGCTGGAAACGCTGTTTTTGGAGCTGACCGATCATGCGTGAATACTGGATTCTGACAAAATTGCAGCTAAGCGCTCTTTTCGGCATCAATAAGATTCGCCACATGCGAAACGAGGACGAGAAGAAGCAGGGCAAGAAGAGCTTCTACGGCCTTTTGGCGATGACGGGCGCCATACTGTACATCTCGATACTTTACAGCTTGATGCTTGCCGACGGCTTTGCGGCGCTTGGCATGCTGCCCTCGCTCCTCGGGCTCATGGCGCTCGCGGGCGGGGCGCTGATACTCGTGCTCTCGGTCTTTGCAACCAAGGGCCTGCTCTTCGGCTTTGGCGATTATGACGTCGTGATGAGCTGGCCGGTGAGCGTGCGCGCCGTGGCGGCGAGCCGCGTGAGCAACATGTATGCCTACAACCTCGTCTACGCCGCCTTGTTTTTGCTGCCGGTTGGCGTGGTTTACGCGCTGCGCGCCGCGCCGCCGTGGTGGTACTACCCGCTGTATCTTGTTTTAACGCTGCTGATGCCCGTGCTGCCGACGTTGCTTGGCGCGGCGCTCGGCACGCTGCTTACCGGCGCCACCGCGCGGCTCAAAAAACGCAACGCGCTCAACATCGCGACCCAACTGGCGCTCGTGATGGCTTTGATGGTCGTTTCGTTTCGGACCAGCACGAGCATGGCGGACATTTCCGCGCGCGCCGATTCGCTCAGCAGCCTTGCGGCGCGGCTCTACCCGCCGGCGCAATGGTTCCAGAACGCGCTTGCCGAAGGTTCGGCGCTTGACGCGCTGTGGCTGCTGCTTAGCGCGGCGGCGGCGGGGGCGCTCATGATCTACGTTGCGGGCAAGAGCTTTGTTGCGATCAATTCGCTGCTTGCAAGCGTGCCGCGCGGCAAGCGCTTTGTCATGCGCGCGCATCTGCGCTCGGGCGTACGCACGGCGCTCTATCGCGTGGAGAAAGCGCGCTACTTCAGCTCAACCCTCTATGTGGTCAACACGGCGTTCGGCTATGTTATGCTGCTTGCCGCGGGCGTGTTCAGCATCGTCAAACCCGAGCTGCTTAAAGAGGCGTTCGCCGCGCCCGAGATGGGTTCGGTACGCGCGGCGGTGCCGTTTGCGCTCGGCTGGATTTTGGCCATGAGCACGACGACAAGCAGCGCCATCTCCATGGAGGGAAAGACGCTCTGGATCGTCAAGAGTATGCCCGTCTCCGTGCGCGACTGGCTCGAAAGCAAGCTGCTGCTCGATCTGACGCTCGCGGTGCCGTTTACGCTGGTTGGCTGCGCGCTTGTGGCGTTTGGCATGCGCGCGAGCGCGTTCGAGACGCTGTGGCTCGTGATCGTGCCGCTGGCCTACGCGCTGTTCTTCGGCGTGTTCGGACTGTGGGTCAACATTCGCCTGCCGAAGCTGGACTGGCAGAACGAGACCGAGGTGGTCAAGCAGAGCATGGCGACGATGATCGTCGTGTTTTCCGGTATGGGCGCGGCGGCGATCCCCGGCGTGCTGTCGCTCTTTACCGGCGGCTGGCTTGCCCCCTGCGCGGTGCTCGTGCTGCTTGCGCTTGCGTTCTGGATGTGGCGTTCGCTCGTCGAAGGCGGGGAAGCGAGGCTCCTGAAGCTGCGCTAAGCGGCGGCCGTTGCCCGGGAAACAGAGAAGAAACGCAAAGGCCGTCCGGTTTTCCGGGCGGCCTTGTATCGTTGCGTCAAGCCAACGCGCCGCTTATTCGCGCTCCCAGGCGTCGCTGATGTCGTTGAGCCGGTTCGTTACGCTGCGCAGTTCGCCGTTGCTGCGGCCCGCGCCGCTTTTCAGCAGTCCGCTCAGGCGCGCAAGCGCGGCAAGCAGCGTTTGATACGGGGAATCCGCCTCCGCTTCCGCCTTTGGCGCGCTCTTTTTGTCCGCCGCGGGGACAGGCTGTGCTTGGCTTAGGAATTCACCCAGCGCAAGGTCGAACGTCGAACCGCTGTATGGCGAGACGGCGTCGATGCCGAACTCGTCGGCAAGGCGCTTTGCAAAGAGGTCGCACACGGCGCTCTCGCCGTGGTTGACGAATACCTTGCTTGGTTTGGGGGCGTAATGCGTGGCCCAGCGGATCAGGAAATCCGCGTCGCCGTGGCCGCTGACGCCGGGCAGTTGCGTAACCTCCGCGTTGACGCGGATCGATTCGCCGAAGAGCTTGACCTTGGCCGCGCCGTCGACGAGCGAGCGTCCGAGCGTGCCAGGCGCCTGGAAGCCCACAAAGAGGATCGTATTTCTTGCGTCCCAAAGATTGTGCTTGAGGTGGTGCTTGATGCGCCCCGCCTCGCACATGCCGCTTGCCGAGATGACGACCTTCACGCGCTTGTCGCCGTTGATCGCGATCGAATCCTGACTCGTTTCGGATATGACGAGTCCCTCGAACGCGAGGGGGTTAATCCCCGCGTCGACGAAGGCCCTGGCCTCCTCGTCGTAGCAGAACTCCGCGTTTTCAACGAATATGCGCGTGGCGGCGTTGGCGAGCGGGCTATCGACGAATACGGGGAA
>CAYMSL010000082.1:5244-7937 GCA_964393095.1 uncultured Oscillospiraceae bacterium
TGACGCAGCCGAGCCGGCGGAAGTTCACGTCGTCCTTGGCCTGGGGCGTGTCGGCCTTGATGCGGCGGATGAAGTAGAGCAGCTCCTGCGTGCGGCCGACCGCAAACGACGGCACGATGACGCTGCCGCCGCGATCGAACGTGCGCTGGAGCACTTCGGCAAGCGCCGCGGCGTAGTCCGGCGGGCGCTTGTGTACGCGATCGCCGTAGGTGGATTCCATCACGACGTAGTCGGCCTCGCCGATGAGCGTCGCGTCGCGTAAAAGCGGCTGGTCGATGTTGCCGAGGTCGCCGGAGAAGACGAGCTTTCGCGTCTCGCCCTCCTCGCTGATCCACAGCTCGATGGAGGATGAGCCAAGCAGGTGCCCCGCGTCGACAAAGCGCGCCGCAATGCCGTCGAAAAGGGTAAAGCGCTCGTCGTAGCCGTGCGGCCGGAAGAGCTTGAGCACGCCCGCCGCGTCGTCTATAGTGTAGAGCGGCGTGTAGGCCGCTTCGCCGCTGCGCTTGTTTTTGCGGTTCCGCCACTCGGCCTCAAACTCCTGGATGCCGGCGCTGTCGCGCAGCATGATGTCGCAGAGGTTAGAGGTTGCGTACGTGGCGTGGATCTCGCCGCGAAAGCCCTCGCGGTAGAGCAGCGGCAGAAGGCCTGTGTGGTCGATGTGCGCATGGGTGACGAGCACCGCGTCGATCTCGGCCGGGGCGACGGGCAACGGCGCGTTTTCGTAGTAGTTCTTGCCTTGCTCCATGCCGTAGTCGACGAGGATGCGCTTGCCGCAGGCCGTGAGGAAGTTACAGCTGCCCGTAACCTCGTGCGCCGCGCCGATGAAGGTGAGTTTCATAGTTGCCTCCGTTTTCCGCTGATACGGTTCTTGCTTATTCGGGCGGATACGCCGCGAGTGCCGCGAGTACGCCGTCGTATATCGCGGTGTTTTCGTAGGTGCCCGTAAAAAACTCCTGCCCGACGCCAAGCGCGTAGAGCGGAACGTTTGCCGCCGTATGGCCGGCGGAGCCGAAACGCAGCCCCGCGCGCTTTGCAACGAGGTTGGCGCAGGCCGAAGTGATCGGCGCATACACGCCGTATTGCGCCTTGGACTGGCTCTTTGTCAGATCGTTTGCAAGCGTATGGCGATAGGCTTCGGAAAGGTAGGCGATTTCATCCGCCGTCGTCTCGTCAAGCCCGAAGAGCGCGCAGAACTGCGGCAGCGCGGTTTCCGCAGCCGTACCGTTTGCAAGGCACTCGAGTACGAGCGTATCGTCGCAGGTATCGCAGGAGACCGTCTGTTTCAAGAGCGCCAGGCGATCGCCCTCAAGGAGCGAAAGATCGCCCGTCTCGTGATCGGCCGTGACGAGTATGAGCGTTTCGAGCGGGTGCGCGGCGTAGAAGGAGAGGGCGATGGAAATGGCGTCGTCGAAGTCGTAAAGCTCGGAAACAAACGAGCCCGCGTCGTGATAGTGGCAGAAGTAGTCGATGCGGCCGCCCTCGGCCATCATAAAAAAGCCGGCCTCGCTATCGAGACGCTCGATGGCAAGCCGCAGGCCGCCCGCAAGGCCTATGCGCGCGCCGCCGTCGATGGCGGGCGTAAGGCCGTAGTCGCCGATGATTTGATCGCTTGCGTAGATCAGCCGCGCCGCGCCCGAGGCGGCGGCCTCGCCCAGCGTCGTGCAGAGAGCGTAGCCGTTTTCTTCGGCGAGCGCGGCGGCGTTCGGCGTGCTGTGGAAGCCGCCGCCCGAAAAGTAGTCGAACCCGCTTGCGAAGAGATCGTCCGCGATCATGGCGTAGCTGCGGCGCGATGAAACATGGGCAAAAAAGCCCGCGGGTGTGGCATGGTCAAGCGAAACGGTTGTCAGTATGGCGATCTTGCGGCCCATGCCGCGCAGGGTCTCGGCGATCGTGGTCAGGCGCGCGCCTTCTTCATCGAGGCCAAGCATATCGTTCTTTGTTTTCACGCCGCAGGCGATGGCGGTCGCGGCGGCGGCGGAGTCGGTGATCGCGTCGGAAGCGCTGCCGGTAAGCACCGTGCCCCGTACAGGAAAATCAAGAAAGGAAAGGCCGGCGAGCCCCGCGGCCTCGCGCGCCTCGGCGGCGGCGAGGATTTGGTTTTGCCCCATGCCGTCGCCGATAAAGAGAAAGATGTATCTGAGCGCCGGTTCGGCCGCGCGTTTGGGCGTGGGGGACGGGGTGTTTACGACGCCGATGACGGCCGTCTCGGGCGGGGGCGATTCCACGCCCTGCGTCGACGATGCAGACCGCGCGCAGCCATATGCCGCAAGGAACGCGAGGGCCAGCGGCAGGATAAGACGCATCCGGCGTTGTTTCGTCAACATAATTCATTCTAGCACGAATTTTCTTGCGATACAACTGGACTGTGGGGCGGTCGGATGGTATGATAGTTCAAATAATACCACAATCAGTAGAAGGAGTCCTGCGCCCATCGCTTGGCCGCGGGATTCGGAACGGCGGTTCGACGCCCATATGCGGAAGCGCTGTATCGTGGGAACGCTGCTGCTGGCGTCGATTTGCGGCGGTCTGCTTTCGACCGCCTGCGCGGCTACGCAGGCTTCCGCCGTCCCGACCGCCGTGTAAACACCCGCGCAAGCGCCCGTATTGACGGCGAAACCGACGATCACGGCTGCGCCTGCGCCGACGCCGTTTCCGATCGTGCCGTAAGCGGCGTGCAGCCTCGCGTTTTTGAT
>CAYMSL010000083.1:0-7909 GCA_964393095.1 uncultured Oscillospiraceae bacterium
GATAAACAGCAGGATATCGTCGTAGACCTCCTGTTTGTTTTTCTCGTTGAGCATCTCGTGGCGGCCCTCGTCGTAGATCTTGATCTCCGCGTCGTGTCCGGTTTTCCTAAGCCACGAATGCACCTGACGCACGCCCTTGCCCGCCCCGCCGACCGGGTCCTTCGCGCCGGAGAGCAGGAGGATCGGCCGCTTCGGCACGCGCGCGGCCCAATGCTCGCCCGCGATCTCGCCAAGCCCCGTGAACACGTCGTACATCGCGCGCGCGGTAAAAGGAAAGCCGCAGTTTTCATCCGCAACATAGGCGTCGACCACAGCCTCGTCGCGCGAGAGCCAGTCGTCCTCCGTGCGGTTCGGGCGGAACGCCCTGTTATACGAGCCGAAGCTCAGGTTAAAGAGCGTGGCGCTTGGCCCGCGCCCGCCGGTCTTCCTGATCTCGCGCCTCGCAAGCCACTTGCCCACGCCGAGCGCGGGGTTTTTGCCCGCCGTGCCGGAGAAGATGTAGGCGTCGAAATCCTTACCGTCGCGCCCGGCGTAGGTGCGCGCGAGGAATGAACCCATCGAGTGGCCGAGCAGCACAAACGGGATGCCGAGCACATAGTCGGCCTTGACGATGTCGCGCAGGGTACGCATATCCTGCACCACCGCGTCCCAGCCGTTGCTCTCGCCAAAGTAGCCCTTGGGCATGCCGTCGCGGATACTCTTGCCATGGCTTGCGATGTCGTTGCCGTAGACGAGCACGCCGCTCTCGGCAAGATACGAAGCGAACGCGTCGTAGCGGTCGATGTGCTCTGCCATGCCGTGCGCGATCTGCAGCGCCGCGTGCGGCTCCTCGGGAACCCACATGCGATAGCGGATGTCACACAACCCCGTAGCGGAGGGGAACCGTTTTTCACGCTGCGTGAAGTTCATAAAACTTCATACCTCCCCGATGATAATAAAAGAGTATACCACCTATGCGCGGAATACTCAAGATCGGGGGTATTTTCATGCCCGAAAACGTATGGAATACACGGTTCGCCGCCCAGCGTTTTCACGCGCGCTATACGAGCAGGAGCGAACCCGCCGCGCCGAGCAATGCGGCCTCGTCCTCGTCGTGCGTAATCACAAGCACAGGCAGCTTCGCCTGCCTAATCGCCGCAGCGGCAAGGCGCTTCGCGGCTTCGTCAAGGCCGGAAAACGGCTCGTCAAGCAGCAGCACGTCCCCGCCGTAAGCCAGCGCCCGCGCAAGCGAAACACGCCGCTTCATACCGCCCGAAAGCTCCTTCGGCAGCAGGTGTTCGCTGCCCGCCAAGCCCACCGAGGCAAGCGTTTCCCGCGCGCGCGAAACGTCGGAAACGAGCGCGACGTTTTCGAGTGCGCTCAACCAGGGCAAAAGGCGATCCTCCTGAAAAACGACCGCCGCGCGCCGCCCGTCAAGGCCGGAAACCGTCCCCTCGTCCGGCTGTTGCAGGCCGAGCAGCAGGCGAAACAGCGTGGTCTTGCCCGCGCCGGACGGCCCGCGCACGGCCGTCACGCCCGAGAGCGGGATGCGCGCGGAAAAATCCGAAAAGATCTGTTTTTCGCCAAAGCGGAGCGATACGTTACGAAACTCAATCACGGCGAATCCTCCGCGCGGCGTATACGAGCAGCGCTTCGAGCAGCATCGAAAGCAAAATTACAAGCAGCGTCCAGGCAAAGAGGTCAACGGTCTCGATACGCAGCTTGGATTCGTAGAGCCGATAGCCGATCGACTGCTTTGGCAGCGCGATGATCTCCGCCGCCACGCCCGCTTTCCAGGCAAAGCCGAGCGACGTCGTGCAGGCGGCAAGAAACGCCGGCAGCACGGAAGGAACATAGATCTTCACAAGCCGCTGCCATTTGCCAAGCCCGAATACGCGCCCCATCTCGAGGAGCCTTGCGTCGGTGTGCGCGACGGCCTCCGCCGTGCTCGTCCAGACGATCGGCATCACCATTAAAAACCCGATGAACACCGGCACGAGGTTCGAGGAGAGCCACAACAGCGCAAGCAGGATAAACGACGTCACCGGCGTTGCCTTGACCATGCCGCGCAGCGGCTTGAGCAGCTCCTCAAAGGGGCGGCTGCGCGCCGTCAGCGCCGCAAGCAGCACGCCGAGCGCGACGCCGAGCACAAAGCCCGCAAGGATGCGGCCAAGCGTAAGCCCGGCGTAGCGCCAGCTCTCCTTTTGCCCGAGCAGCGCCAAAAGCCGCGCGATCGTGCTTTGCGGGGAGGGAAGCAGCAGCTCCTTGCCCACGAGCAGGCTTGCCGCTTCCCACGCCAGAAGATACAACAGCGCAATCGCTATTTTGCGAACGATGCCGCGCTTAGGACGCATAGAGGTCGCCGCCCGGCAGCGCTCCGCCGACGGACTTCGGATTGGCCGCGTAGAGCACGCCGAGCATGGCCTCGGCGGCCGCACGCATCTCGCTGCCGGTGAGGCAGACGATGTTGGCGCGCAAAATCGCGCCTGCCGCGATCTGCTCGGAGGGCAGTATGGCGAGCGAGGCGATCAGGGCCGCCGCGCCCGCGTCGCTGTTGACGCGCTCGACGGAGGCCGCGTAGTCCTTGAGGAAATCGGCGATCTCTTTTTGATGCGCGTCGTAGTAGCCGCGGCTTGCGATGTAGCAGCCCTGCACAAGCTTGACCCCCGAGGCCTCCTCCCAGGCGGCGTTGAGGTCGAGCGCCACACGCGCGTCGGCATTTTTGAGCGTGACCGCCGATACGTTCGGCTCGGGCAGCATGCCCAATGTCACCTCGTTTGAAGCGAGCATCGTGGCAAGCGCCGCGTGCTCGCCGGCAAATTCGACCATCACCGCATCGCTTAGGTTGTTCTGCTCAAGCAGATACGAAAGCACGTACTCCGGCGTGCTGCCCTCGCCCGTGGCGTAGACGGTCTTGCCGGCAAGATCCGCAAACGACCGCACGGTATCCCCAACCTCGATGAGGTAGAGCACGCCGAGCGTATTGACCGCGAGCATCACGGCGTCCCCGCCGGTCTTGTTATAGAGCGTGGCGGCAAGGTTGATCGGCACGGCGGCAACGTCGATCTCGCCGTTGATGAATTTTGCGGTCACGGCGTCCGGCGCGTCGTAGAGCTCGACCGTATATTGATCGGACTGTTCCTGCATCAGGTACGCAATGCCCATGCCCGTCGGCCCCTTGAGCGCCGCGATCTGCATGGGCTCCGCGGTTGTTTTTGCACAGCCAAACGCAAGCGCCATAGCGGCGACCAGCACGATGGACAGCAGTTTCTTGATCTTGATCTTATTCATGTTCTTTCTCTCTTTCCGGCAGGCAAAACGCCCGCCCTTCCCGTTTTAATTTACCCGCCGCAACCAGGCGATCGATCGCGCGATAGAGCGATGTGCGACCCACGCGCAGCGCGTCCGCAATCGCACGCACACTCCACTCCGGCTCGAACACGCCGTCTTTCGCGCGCTGCCGGATAAAGCTTAGCAAACGCTCCTCAACGCTCTGCGGCAAAAAACCGTCGAGCCGGTCGCTGAGGTAGCGAATGCGCGCGGTCAGGTAAAAAAGGTAGTTCTCGCTCACGCGGAAGTCCCGCCGCATCATGCCGCGCAGCGCCTCCTCGCCGATGAGCAGCGCCCATGTGCTCTCCTCCGCCGCGATGCGCGCGACGTACTCCGCCTCGCGCGAAAACAGCGACGCCGCCCCGAAAAGATCGCCCTGGCGGAGCACGCTCATGGGCATGCTCTCCCCCGCGCGCTCCTTCGTCACCCGGCAGCGGCCGTAGAGAATCAGGCCGAGCAGGCGTTCGTCGCCGTCGCGATCGCGCACCGTGCGCTCCTTTTCAAAGTGCTCGACGCTTACGCCCGGCAGCGCGAGCAGCGCGCGCACCTCGTCCTCCGACAGGCCGCGAAAGAGAAACGTCTCCTTCGCGAGCGCGGCATAGGACGCGGGATTGAGCGAGCGGCTCATTAAAACCTCCATATATGTTCCATTTGGTACACTTTCCTCGATCATCATAGCAGGCCGCGCGCGCCCTGTCAAGGCGATCACGGCCGATTGCGTCGAATATATGATCGCGCGCGGAAACCGTCGACGAACGCGATCGCGCTGTGGTATAATCGCTCTATGAATATGATTTCTTGGAACGTCAACGGGCTTCGCGCCTGCATGAACAAGGGATTTTGGGACTTTGTCGAAAGCGCCTCGCCGGATATCCTCGCGCTGCAGGAGACCAAGATGCTGCCCGAACAGCTCGAGGGCGGCACGCGGGACTACCGCGTCTACTGGAACAGCGCCGAGAAGAAAGGCTACTCCGGCACGGCGGTGTTCGTCAAACGCGAGCCGGACGACGTATCCCTCGGCCTCGGCATTCCCGCGCACGACAGCGAGGGACGCGTGATCACGCTCTCCTATCCGGACTACTATTTTGTGAACGTCTACACGCCGAACGCGCAGGACGGGCTGCGCCGCCTGCCCTACCGCCTCGAATGGGAAGAGGCGTTCCTTGCCTATCTGCAAGCGCTCGATCAAAAAAAGCCCGTGATCGTCTGCGGCGATCTCAACGTCGCGCACGAGGAGATCGACATTAAAAACCCCGGGCCGAACCGCAAAAACGCGGGTTTTTCGGACGAGGAACGCGCCTGCATGACGCGCCTGCTGCGCAGCGGCTTTGCCGACACGTTCCGCCGGCTCTATCCCGACCGCCGGGACGCCTACAGCTGGTGGAGCTACTTCGGCAACGCGCGCAGCCGCAACGCCGGCTGGCGCATCGACTACTTTCTCGTATCCGAGCGCCTCATGGGCAGCGTGGACGACAGCCTGATTCTCAGCGATGTATACGGCAGCGACCACTGCCCGGTACAGCTTCTCGCGGAGGCGCTATGATCATCCTTGCCTCCTCCTCGCCGCGCCGGCGCGAGCTGCTCACGCTCATCGGCCTTGACTTTATCGTGCTGCCCTCCGAAGCGGACGAGGTTCAGCCCGTCGGATTGCCGCCCGCGCAATACGTTGAAGCGCTCGCCCTGCAAAAGGCGCGCCCCGTCGCCGACGCGCATCCAAACGACTGCGTCATCGGCGCGGATACGATCGTCTGGCTCGACGGCGACATCCTCGGAAAACCGCATACGCCCGAGATCGCAGCGCGGTACCTTGCGCGCATGCAGGGCCGCACGCACACGGTCTACACGGGCGTGGCCGTGCTCAAAAACGGCCGCGCGGACGTGCGCCACTGCGAGACGGACGTAACGTTTCGCCCGATGACCCCGGTTGAGATCGACGCCTACGTGGCCACGGGCGAGCCGCTTGACAAGGCGGGCGCCTACGGCGTGCAAGGCCCCGGCGCGGTGTTTGTCGAACGCGTCGAAGGCAACTATTTCAACGTCATCGGCATGCCGCTGCCCACGCTCTACGACATGCTCGTCAAGGCGGGCGAACTTACGCGCGGCTAGGCCGCGGTTTGGTTTTGGGCATATGAACGCGATCATCGAGGAAAAACTCAAGCTTCTGCCCTCCGCGCCCGGCGTGTACAAGATGTTCAACGCCGCGGGCGAGGTGATTTATGTCGGCAAGGCGGTCTCGCTCAAAAATCGCGTGCGCCAGTACTTCCAGTTTTCGAAGGGACACGCGCCGAAGGTGCTCGCGATGGTGCGGCAGATCGCGGACTTTGAGTATATTCGCGTAGCCAACGAGACCGAGGCGTTCTCGCTCGAATCGAACCTCATCAAGCAGTTCCGCCCGCGCTACAACATCCTGCTCAAGGACGACAAGCACTTTCCCTACGTGCGCGTCGACCTGCGGCAGGATTTTCCGCGCCTCGAGGTCGTGCGGCGCGTCAAAAACGACGGCGCAAAATACACGGGGCCTTTTCTTTCAGCCACGCTGCTCTACGAGGGGCTAAGGCTCGTGCGCGAGCACTTCCCGATCCGCCACTGCAAAAAGGACATCTCCCGCGCCATCGCGCGCCGCGAGCGGCCGTGCCTGATGCACCACCTCGGCAAGTGCTGCGCGCCGTGCTCGGGAAACGTCACGCGCGAGGAATACCACGCGCTGCTTTCCGAGGTGCTCGCCTTCCTCTCCGGCAAAACGGACGCGGTGACGCAGTCGCTTAAAGACCAGATGGGCCGCGCCGCCGAGGAGATGGATTACGAGCGCGCGGCGCTGCTGCGCGACCGGCTCCGCGCCGTCGAAAGCCTCAACGAAAAGCAGGCCGTGATCGCGACGAACACGCGCATGCTCGACGTATTCGCCCTCGCGCGGCTTGACGAGAAGCTGCTCGTCTTCGCGCTGTTCGTGCGCTCCGGCAAGGTCGTCGGCACCGAACGCTTCCGCATGGACGCCGCGATCGACGAGACCGACGCGGATGTGCTCGCGGCGTTTCTTTCGCAGTACTACGCCGAAGCGGCCTCGTTTGTGCCGGAGGTGCTGCTCTACCAGGATGCGGCGGATATGGAGACGATCGCCGCGTGGCTGAGTTCCCTCGCCGGCAGGCGCGTACGCGTACACCGTCCGCAGCGCGGCGAAAAGCGGCATCTTGCCGAACTGGCCTACCGCAACTGCCTCGACGCGCTTGAAAAGGATGCCTCGCTGCAGCGGCGCGCGTGGGAGCGCGGCGAGGGCGCGCTCGCGCAGCTTGCCGCGATCCTCGGGCTTGAGAGCATACCCAAGCGCATCGAGTGCTTCGACAACTCGCACCTCATGGGGCGGGATACGGTCTCCTCGATGGTGGTCTTTACCGACGGCCAGCCCGATAAGCATGCCTACCGGCGCTTCCGCATGCGCGGGGAGACCCATGGCGACGACCTTGCCGCCATGCGCGAGGCGCTGACAAGGCGCTTTGCCAAGGCCGCGGAAAACGCAGCGGGGTTTTTGCCGCTGCCCGATTTGCTCGTGCTCGACGGCGGAGAGACGCAGCTTGCCGTTGCGCTCGAGGTGCTCGCATCGTTTTCGATCGACTTTATTCCGGCCGTCGGGCTTGCCGAGCGCAGTGAGACGATCTACCTGCCCGGCGGGGAAAGCCCCGTCTCCCTGCCGCACAACTCCGCGCCGCTGCACCTGATCGAGCGCCTGCGCGACGAGGCGCACCGCTTTGCCATCAGCTACCACCGCAGCGTGCACAACCGCAACGCGCTTTACTCCGTGCTCGACGGCGTGCCCGGCGTCGGCGAAAAGCGTAAACGCGCGCTCTTCGACGCGTTCCTCACGCTTGACGCGATCAAGGCGGCGAGCATCGGGGAACTATCGGCAATACCGGGCGTGGATCAGCGCACGGCGCATGCGATCCATCGCTTCTTTCACGAAGCGGACGAGGCGGCGAACGCGGACGATTCCGGCGCGGCAGATACGGAGGGCGCGGTGCAGCCAAACTTCCCCGGCGAATCGGACGGGCGGGAAGCAACGCAAGACGACTGAACCGGCCTGCTCGGGCATGCCGTGGAATTGGCGTTGACACAGGAACGCGGGCCGTGCTCCGGCCTGCGTTTACTTTACGGAATCGGGTTCGGCACGAATGCCGGCGCAAAAAAGCGGAGGGCGATTCGCCCTCCGCTTGCCGCTGTTTGATTATTCCTCTTCCTCTTCCTCGTGCTTGGCCTGCTCGATGATCTTCTTTGCGATATTGCCCGGGACATCCTCGTAACGCACGAATTCGCTTGTAAACGATCCGCGCGCCTGCGTCATGCTGCGCAGGTCGGTGGCGTACTTGAACATCTCGGAGAGCGGCGCCTCGGCCACGACGATTGTACCGCCGTCGACGGGGTTCATGCCGAGCATGCGGCCGCGGCGCGAGGAGAGATCGCCGCTGATCGCGCCGACGTAATCGTTCGGCACGAAGATCTCGTAATGGTAGATTGGCTCGATCAGCGTCGGGTTCGCCTTGGCGCAGGCCGCCTTATAGGACAGGCGCGCGGCCGACTTGAACGCAACCTCCTTCGAATCGACGGGGTG
>CAYMSL010000084.1:0-6703 GCA_964393095.1 uncultured Oscillospiraceae bacterium
TACGCCTCCACGCTCTCCTCGCGCTCGATCGCGGCAACCGCCTTGCCTGCGGCGAGTCCGTCGTAGCCAAGCGACACGAGCGCCGCGATCGCCTCCGCGCGCAGATCCGCGCCTTCAAGCGGCGCGCCGCCGAGCATATCGTCCGCGCCGACATGCTCCTTGAGTTCAAGCAGCACACGCTGCGCGCCCTTCCTGCCCATGCCGGGCACATGGTCGAACGCCGCCGCGTTGCCGGTGACGATCGCCGCCGCCACATCCGACGGGGTGAGCACCGAAAGCACCGAGAGCGCAAGCTTCGGGCCGACGCGGGTGACCGTCATAAGCCGCCGGAACATATCCCTTTCGGCCGTGTCATAGAAGCCGTAGAGCGCCATCACGCCCTCGGCAAGGTGCAGGTGGGTCAGTAGCTTTGCCTTCCTGCCGATCGCAAGGCGCTTGAGCGTCATCGCGCTGCAGATCAGCTCGTAGCCGACCCCGCCGGCGTCAAGGATCGCGCGGTCCGCGAGCAAATCGTCAACCGCGCCGCTGATGTATGCGTACAAGGCAAATCCCCCGTTTCCGATTCGTTCGCCGCCCGCCCGGATCGTTACGCCGTCAGCGGATGCGGTACTCCTCCGCCGCCGGGCCGATCGTGCCGCCGTGGCAGATCGCGGCCGCGAGCGCGTCCGCCGCGTCGTCGGGCTTCGGCGTGCGATCGAGCGCGAGCAGAAGCTTGACCATGCGCTGCACGGCCCGCTTGTCCGCGTGTCCGTCGCCCGCGACGGCAAGCTTGATCTGCATGGGCGTATACTCATACAGCGGCAGCCCCGCCTGCTCGGCGGCAAGTATCGCCACGCCGCGGCCAGCGCCGACGGCAAAGGCCGTCGTGGTGTTTCGATAGAAGAACAGTTCCTCAAACACCGCCTGCTCCGGGCTGAAGCGCTCGATCAGCGCGCGCACGCCGTCGTAGAGATGCCTAAGCCGCGCGGGCAGCGCCTCGTCGGGCGTCGTCTCGATGACGCCGTAGTCCACGAGCGAAAGCCGCGTTCCCGCGGTATCGACCACCCCGTAACCCAGGATTGCGTAGCCGGGATCGATCCCCAAGATTCGCATGCATTCACCAACCCATACCGATTCAAGTTATTGTAACATGATTGGTACTTTGTGTAAATGTGATGGGGCAGGCGGCGCGGCCCGTTTTTATAAAGCGTTCACAACTTGTATGACCACGAGCGCCAAAGCGCTCAGCCCGATCCAGAGCAGCGAATAGAGCGGGCAGATCTGCCCGTAGACGTTTCCGCGGCGGTCGGAATAATCCCATACGCCGAGGCCGAGCAGCCCGTTGACCACGGCGCCCGTAATAAACTCCACCGCCGTAAAGAGCACTGCGCCGATGATGCAAAGCAGCGCGTAGGGCAGCATTTGATACCTGCCGTACACGCCCGCGAGCAGCATGAGGGAAACGCCGCCGGCAAAGAACATCGACACATGTGAAAACCCGCGCCAGAAGTGCTCAAGCGCGACGTAAACGCCCCCGCCGAGCAGAAACAGCAAACCATATCGCATTGCCGTAGCATGCGCAATCCGCTAAAAAGCTATGTCGCCCCGCTAGGGCGGCGGCAGACGCTCGATGCGCGTGGCCGAAACCTCGTATGCCACGCGCTCCTCGCTGCGCCCGTCGGGCAGCTCCTTGCGGTAGGCGCGGCTCTGCAGCCGCCCTTCGAGCCACGCCATGTCGCCGATACGCCAGTCGGCGGCGGCGCGCGCGTTGTGGCCCCAGGCGATCACGGGAATCGTATCGCGCCGTTCAAACGCGCGTTCAACCGAGAGGAACAGGTCGCATATCTCGCGCCCGAGCGGCGTCTTGCGGTAAATCGGCTCGTGCATCGTGGAGCCGACAAGCTCGACGCGGTTCTCCGGCGGCATCTCGCAAAACGAGATGCCCGTGGCATACGCGCTCACAAGCAGCCGCCCGCCGTCGGGCCCGACATGGCGGTAGGTGCGCAGCTGCCCGCTGACGGCAACCGGTTCGCCGGGCCGCACGGTATGCTGCAGCAACCGCTCCTGCGCAAGCACGCAGATCGTATCGCATACGCCGCTTTGCCGCATCACCGAGACGTGAAACTGATAAAAGGTTCGCCCGCAGCAGACATGGCTCCACGACGGCACGTCTGCCGCCTCTCCGCAGATACTCAGCATATTCGTTGCGCGCATAATGCAAGACGCTCCTTCGTGCCGATTTACCGCCATTCTATTCGCCGCGCGGCACGAACATGATGCATCGTGGCCAGATCAAAGCCGGCACTCGCTTTTATGAATTCTTTGCCGCCTCCTTAACCCGCGGCGCGGCCAAAAAACCGCGCGAAAGCGCCGCCGCATGCGGCGTGTCAAGCGTGCGGGCATGTTGCAATCGAAGGGTTTTCCTTGAAAAGTACAGTATCAAATAGAAAAACGCCGCGGGGTTTTCGCGGCGCAGGAACCGTTGAGGAAATGGTAGCGCGCCCGGGCGAACCCGGCCTCAGCCGCTTGTGGAATACTTTGCGACGAGCTCGTTGAGCTTTTCCTTGGAAACGCCGAAATACCGGCGCATGTTCTCAAGCGCATACGCCGGGCGCTGCTCGATGATGCCGCGCATCGAGGCGATCGCGCTCTCCCATTCATGCATTGAGGAGGGCCGGCCCCACTTATTGATCTGCCGCGGCATCTCGGGCCGCATGGCCGACACCATCTCGTCGAAGAGCGCGAGCGCGCGTTCGCTGTTGAAGTAGGTTTCGACGACCTCGACATAGCGTTCCACGCAGTATTCGCGCCACGAGGCGTTCTTTTTGAGGCCGATGTAGATCTCAAAATACGTCAGCGACTTGTCCGCCGAGGGCACGCCGTTGACGTTGAAATACTGGCCGATGATGTCCCGCGAGGCGCCGTTTTTAAAGCCGAAGTCGAGGTCGTAGAACACGGGCCGCCACTTGACGCCGTAATCCTGCGTGCGCCAATATTTCTGGTTGAACATATCGGAGTTGCAGATGTAGGTCTGGGCGATGAAGTAGTCCGTAAAGTACTGCACGTCGATCCATTCGCAAAATTCCGCGAACACATCGTCGTCGGCGAGGTTTTTATTCAGGCCGTACTGGCGCACGCGCTTGATGTCGGCATTGCCGCCCTTGATGACGGCGCTGTTGCGGCGGATGAAGTCGACCGTGTCGCCGTCGATGCCGTAGTGCGTCTCAAGAAACTCCGCGTTCTGATCCTCGCCGAGATCGTAGAGCCCGTTGTAGGCGCCGTTGATGTAGACCACGACCGGACGCGTGGCGGAGTTGTCGACGTACATGCCCTCGACGAGGGCGGAGACATACGCGTCGCGGATGCGCGCGGAGCCCATGTCCTGGCCGCTGTTGCGCACGACGAGCGCCGAAAACGTCGTAAACTCGTATCCCGGCCAGAAGGGATAGGTCACGCTGCTCTGGCCGTAACCGCCGCGTAGGTTGAGGCTCAGCGACTTCTGCGCGTAGGCGACCGTACCCGCGCCCTTGGGCTTGATGCCCGCGGGAAACTCCGTGCCGAACGTGCCGTCTGTCTCGTAAAAGCTGATCGTGGCCAGCCGCTCGACCTTGTCTCTCTGGTTGTCGACGCGCATGACCTCATTAATGCGCTTGGCGTTGCCCGTGATGCAGATCACCGGCACCGTATGCGGCTCTCCAAAGAGATAGGTCGCGGTTGTGATCGCGCTTGTGCGCTTGCCCGGGGCGTAGGAGATCGCGCGCAGCGGCGTGCTGCCCGATATCGTCACAGGCCCGGTATACTGCTTCGCGCGGTAGGTCGGCTCGTCGCCGTCTGTGGTGTAGTAGATCGCGGCGTTCGAGTCATCGCAGGTGATCGCGACGCTAAACGCCTGCGTATGATAAAGGTTTGTCACCGAGAACACCGGCTGCGGCGAGACGCCGGCGCTTACGTCGGAGCTGTTTTGCTTGCCGCGCGTCGCGGTTGCGAAGAACACGCGCGCGATCGAGGGATCGGTCTCGACGCGGCCGCTCGTCACGTCCGGCGCGAGCGCGCCCGTGTCGAACGAGTCCGTAAGCTCGCCCACCGCGTTCGTCAGCACAAGCGTCTCGCCCGCGGGCGATATGCCAAACGGGGCTACGCCGCCTTTTTGCCGCGTCGCGTGCGAGGTGGCCTCGATGACAACATAGCCGCCCGCAGCGATCGTCACACCCTCGAGGCGAAATTTTTCCCGCTCGTCGGGATCGTCGCTGAGGTGCCAGCCCGTAAGGTCGACGGCCCCCCCGCTGCCATTGTGCAGCTCGATCCAGTCGTTTTCGCCGCTCTTGATCTCCTGAACGGCGGATACCTCGCTGATGAATATGCCGTTTTGATCGAAACAGCCGATCTCGTCGGCTGTTTCAAACCCCTGTGCGTTTTGGTAGCCCGGCGTCGGCATGGCGTAGTATCGTATGTTCAATCGATCGTCCAGGCCGACCGAGACGTTCTCCTTGCGCACGCCAGCAAGCGAAAGCGCCTCCGTGCGCATGCCGTCGAGCGAGGTGAGAAACACCTCGTTCTCCTCGGCGGAGAGACGGAACGAGGCGTGCAATTCGCCCTGCGAACGATCCTTGCCCGAGAGATACACGATTAGATAGCCGCCGGCATCGATCGTCACGTCCGGCAGCGCCCATTTATAGAGGTCGTCCCCGTCGTCGGAGAGGAAGTAGCCGTGCAGCGAAAGCGCCTCGCCCGAGAAGTTGCGCAGTTCCACCCACTCCGAGCGGTCGCCGTCGGCATCCACGGCCGAAAGCGTATTGTCGCGCAGCGCCTCGCTGATGTGGATTGGGTCGCCAGCGTCCATGGCCGTCATATTCAGGCTTGTAAACGTATCGATGCTATTTTCCGCCTCAAACGTCGGAAACGCCGTATAGACGGCAGCGCCGCTTGCATCGCGCACAATGGCGACGCCCGCGGGCACGCCGCTTTGCCACTCGAGCCGGTCGATGACGTTACCCTGGAGGTCGGAGAGCGTGAGGTAATTGTCCTCGCTGCCGAGCCGGAAGGCCGCGTGGATGCCGTCTTTGCCCTCCGAGCCGAGGCCGGAAAGATACACGCACACATAGCCGCCCGCCGGAATCGAGGCGGTGGGAAACTGCCACTTGAGCGGCTTGGCGTCGTCGTCGGAAAGACAAAAGTTTTCAAGGCGCATCGCCGAAGCGCCGTTGTTTTTCAGTTCCACCCACTTATAGCCGCCCGCGTCGGCGTTCGGCATGACCTCGCTGAGCGAAAGCGCGCCGAGGTTCTGGGCCGCAAACAGCGCCGCAAGGGAAGCGTATACCTCGCCGGAGTTGGCCGCGCCGGGCGTGGTGGACGCGCAGTAGCCGTAGGAGCCGTCCATGGCGCGCGCATAGGAGACGTCCGTGTAGAGCGCGGGGATCTCCATCTGCACGATCAGGCCGTAGTAGGCATCGGTAACAAAGAGGTAGTCGCCGCTTTTGCTTAGTCCAAAGCCCGCGCAGGCCGCCCGCGCCCCGCTTACGCCGGCGTCGGCCGCATAGAGGAGCAGGTATTCTCCGGCTTCGAGCACCGTGCCCTCGGGGAATACGTATTGGTGCAGCTCGCGCATGTTGTCGGAAACGCCGTAGCCGGAAAGATCGAGCGCGGCGCTGCCGGCATTGTAAAACTCGATCCAATCGGGCGTGCCGGCCGTCTCGTCGACGAGCGAGCGCTTGTTGCTTGAAACGATCTCGCTGATCACGAGGGAGGACGGCGACGCGGTGGGCGCAGCAGAGGCGAATGTTTCGCTGAGCATGTCGCAGCCCCCGAAAAACGCGGCACACGAGAAAAACGCCGCGAGCAGCGCGGCGAACGCGACCATTTTTTTCGTCTGTTTACGCATCCAAAACAACCTCAAGTGGCATTATATCATAGCGCCCTGCGGATGAGAACCGCCGCGCTCGTGTTTCATAAAATGTTACAATCCTGCAATCTGCGGGGTTTGACGGAAGGAAATACATGGGATATGATAAAAATGCAATCGTGCAATATATAATATGTTGGCATCGTTGGATGTCGCGAAGGGAGGCGCCATGAAAACCATCGGTTATCTGATCAGCCACAAAAACAACGAACGGCGGCGCGCGCTGCTGCCCTGCGACTTGACCCGCATCAAGCAAAGGGAGCGCGTCGTCGTCGAAAGCGGCTACGGCGAGGTTCTCGGCTATTGCGACGCGGAATATGGCGCGGCGGGCGCCGTCGTAGCGGAACGCGGCGCCGTGCTCGCGTGCGATGTGCTCGTCGACGTCAAGCTTGGCGACGCGGATTTCCTCCACGCGGTTTCGCCGGGCAAAACGCTTGTAGGCTGGGCGCATGTGGTACAAAAAACGGACTTTACCGACGCGGTCATCGTGGGCAGGCATACGGTTATCGCCTGGGAGGATATGGTCGAAAACGGCCGCTATCTCTTCTACCGCAACCGCGAGCTGGCCGGCGAAATGGCCGTGCTGCAGGCGTTTACGTACTATGGGCGCATGCCCTACGATTGCCGCGTCGCCATCATCGGCAACGGCATGACCGCACACGGCGCGCACCGCATCCTCTGCGGCCTCGGCGCGCGGGTCGACATCTACCCACGCAAGCTCGAGGCGCTTTTTCGTGAACGCATGGGAGAGTATGACGTACTCGTCAACTGCGTGATGTGGGAGACTCGCCGCACCGACCGCCTGATCTACCGCAGCGACCTGGC
>CAYMSL010000084.1:6713-7803 GCA_964393095.1 uncultured Oscillospiraceae bacterium
CCTCGCAAAGCTCAGGCGCGGCAGCCTCATCATCGACGTCAGCTGCGATCCGAATCTCGAGATTGAAACCTCGCGCCCGAGCACAATCGACGAACCGCTCTACACGGTTGACGGCATCGTGCACTACGCGGTGGACAACACGCCCGCCATGGCCTTTCGCACGGTCAGCGCAATGCTCAGCCGCCAATTCTCGCCCTATGTCGACGCGCTGATTGCCGGGCAGCCGAACGCCGTACTCGACGCGGCCGCCGCCATCCGCGGCGGCGTCGTGCTCGACCCGGAGATCTTCGCCTTTCGCAACCGCTGCACCGCCCCGCGCCGGCCCGCGGAGGCGTAACGACCAAGGCATCGCCGCTCTCGGAACTATGCTCCCTCCCCCGCAGCACGCAAAACGAGGCCGGTCTGTTTGACCGGCCCCGTTCTCCAACAAGAGTAAAGTTCTTTTGCTTACTTTTCTTTCAAGAAAAGTAAGTTAGATGACCAGCTCGAGCACGACCATCTCGGCGGCGTCGCCGCGGCGCGGCCCGAGCTTGTACATGCGCGTGTAGCCGCCCTTTTTATCGTCCGCGGCGCGCGCGGCAAACTTCGGGGCGAGGTCGCGGAAGAGCTTCTCGACCACCGGATGCGCGCGACCCTTCGTGCGCTCGGTGTACTCGCTCTTCGACTCCTTCTTGGACTTCTGTTCCGGCACGTCGTAGAGATACGACATAATCGCGCGGCGCGCAGTGAGCTTGCTCGGCTTGTCGTTGACGACCTCGCGCTTGATGATCTGCGACTTTTCGTTGCGCGACTCCTTCTCGACGGTCTCGCTGTTCTCATATTCCCGGACCGCCAGCGTGATGAGCTTCTCGGCGATCGAGCGGATCTCCTTGGCGCGGGCTTCGGTCGTGATGATCTTGCCGTTCCAAAGGAGCGCCGTGGTCTGATTTCTCAGGAGCGCCACGCGCTGGTCGGAGGGCTTGCCCAGTTTACGGTTCGCCATTGTGCTTCCTCCTTATTCATCATGTGCGCGCAGAGACAGGCCGAGCGCGCTGAGTTTTGCCTGCACTTCCTCGAGCGACTTGCGGCCGAGATTGCGCACTTTCATCAT
>CAYMSL010000085.1:0-7743 GCA_964393095.1 uncultured Oscillospiraceae bacterium
TTTTGAAAGACCATGGCGACGTTTCGCTCGTGCGGCGGCACATGCGTTACGTCCGCGCCGTCGAAGCGCACCTCGCCCTCCTCCGGCTCGGCGAGGCCCGAGATCAGGCGGAGGATCGTGGTCTTGCCGCAGCCGGAAGGGCCTACGAGCACGAGGAACTCGCCGTCGCGAATCGCTAGATCGAGCCGATCCAGCGCAATCACATCCGGCTGATAGACCTTCCTGACCCCGTTGAGCGTGACCTCCGCCATAAGCGACAACTCCTTTTACAGCGCCGCGCGGCACCCAATGCGGCAATTCCGACTAAAACGCGGCGGTTTCCATTTGCGCCGACTTTGCTGCAGCGCGGTATCCCGACTAAAACGCGCCGGTCTCCATTTGCGCCTTCCTTATTGTAGCGCGGCGGGAAGCGCGGCACAACCCTTATCCCGGATACACGGATGGACGGCGGTTTGTGCCGCCGTCCACAGCGTATCAAGCATGTCTTTATAACGGACGAAGGGCCGCTGCCTTCATCTTTGTTGGCGCAGCGTTAAAACAGCGAGTCGATCTTCTCGATGTAGGTTTCGGCAAGAAGGTCGCCGCCGGCCGGGCCTACCTTGGTGGAGGCGGGCTTGGCCGAATAGCTGCCGCCTTTGACCGCGGCCACGGTGGGCAGATAGCCGCCGCTGCCGTTTGTAAGCTGCACGTGAAAGACCTGCTCGGCCTTGCACTTTGCGCGCACGCGCATGCCGTAGTCGTTGAACAGCTCGAAGGGGTTTGTGATGATGGCAACGCCGCCGAGCCGCGTAAGGTTGACGTTGAAGCGGAACGTTTTGCCCTGCTGCTGCAGATGCCAGCGCTTGACCACGCCGATGTCGTTGAACATGGATACCTGATCGGCGCTTTCCATACGGTGCTCGGGCGAAAAACGCGCGGCAAACGCTTCGATGGTGCGCTTGCTCTCGAGATATTCCTCCTCGGTTACGAGGCGCAGCGGCAGCTCGAGATCGAAGTTTTCATGCGCGAACACCGGCCGCGTCTGGACGCGGTTGCGCGCCTTCTTAAAGCCCCGGGCGACGGCGTCGGTGATGCGCTCGCCGATGTCGGCGGCCTCCTCGGCCATGTCGAAGTTGCGGAACACCTCGCCGGCCTGCGCGTTCCACTCCTTAAGGGTCTGCACGTTCGTCTTGCTCAGGCGGATGAGATCGAGCGGGTTCTGGTCGCCGCCCGCGCCGCAGAGCGGCAATACGTGCAGGTTGTTGCCCAGGCGCTCGCGCAGGCTGTTGCGCGCATAGTTCCAGTAATCCGCGGTGATGAAGTAGTGCAGCTCAAACACCTGCGAGGGGCAGGGGACGTCGACAAGCACGCCGGTAAGGTTGCGATCCATATCGAAGGTGTAGAGCATGTCGATGGCGTGATCCGCCGGCCCTTCAAAGCGCAGGAAGTTCTTCTCCGAGCAGGCGCCGTACATCTTGGACTCCTCCTTGCCGTCGCCAAGGTCGAATACCGGGCGGCGGTTGAAGGCGACGGCGGCGTAGTCCGCGGCATAGGCGATGCCGCCGGGCTTGCGGTTGTGCCAGGCGTCCTTGACCATGGGGATTACGCGGCCAAGATAGAATTCCACCGCCTCTTCGCCTTCGAGAACGTCGTCCGGCACGTCCATGACAAGGCACTTGTCCTTGCCGAGGATGTCCTCAAACTCGCCGCGGTGCGAGTCCGGCGAAAAGCGGCTTGAGTTGTGCGTATGGGTGGCGGAGACGGAGATGTGGCTTGCGTCGATGCCCTCAAAGCCGTCGAGCTCGGCGCGGATGCGCGCGCACAGCGCCTCGGAGATGCCCACCATATCGTTTGAGATGAGTATGGCGTGGGTGTCGCCGTTGTCGAGCACGAGCGCGGTCGAGGTGATCGGGTCGTGCACGTAGCGCGAGATTCGGTAGTACATCTGCCCGGCGAGAAAGACGGGACGATCGGGCGTGATGCTGCAGGAGCTCCAGCCGATCTTGATCTGGTTATTTTCCTTCATGAACAGGCCTCCTTTATGCATTTATTCAATAAAATGATCCAGGTGGAATGATCTAGGCATACAAACGGCTGATCGCGCCGAGCGTCTCCTCGACGAGCCGGTCGCCGCCGTCGGGGCCAAGCAGCGTGGTCGCGGGCTTGGAAGAGTAGCTTCCGCCCTCGATGGCGGCGCGGGTGGGCAGGTATACGCCGGCGTCGTCGCAAAGCTGCACGATAAACGTATAGGCGGCTTTGCTCCTTGCGCGCATGCGGATGCCGAATTCGCTGAAGAGCTCGAAGGGGTTTGTGGCAATCACGGCGCGGCCGAGGCGCACGACGTGTACGTCGAACTCGTAGTTCGGGTCGGCGTTTTGCCGCTCCCAGCGCCGCACCACGCCCATGGGCTCGTAGATTTTGATGTAGTCGAGCATATCGAGGGGCTGGTTATGGGGAAAGCGCTCGGCCGCCGCGTCGAGGGCGCGCCGGGCCTGCTCCGCATCGGCCCGCGTGACCTGCCGGATCGGGATGGAGAGCCGCAGACGCTCGTAGCGGAACGCGCAGTCGTAGAGGACGTCGTTTCGCGCGCCGCAAAAGCCGCGATCCGCCGCCTCAGCGATGCGCTCGCCGATGGCGCGGCACTCCCGCGCCATGTCGAAGTTACGAAACACCTCGCCCGCCTGCTGGTTCCAAAGCCGCAGGGCTTCCTCGTTCGTCTTGCTCAGCCGCATCAGATCGAGGGGGTTCTGGTCGCCGGCCGCGCCGCAGAGCGGCAGCACGAATACGTTGCCGAGCCGCTCGCGAATGCAGGCGCGCGCGTCGGCCCAAAAGTCCGAGGAGATGAAGCTGTGCAGCTCGTATACCTGGGCGGGGCAGTTGACGTTGACCGCGACGCCGGTCAGCGCACGCTCCTCGTTAAAGGTATAGAGCATGCTTACAAGGTGGTCGTTCGCGCTCTCAAAACGGAGAAAATTCTCGCGGCTGCAGGCGCCGTACATCTTCGACTCCTCCTTGCCGCCGCCAAGGTCGAACACGGGCCGCCGGTTGAAGCCCACCGCCGCGTAGTCCTCGGCAAACGCGATGCCGCCGGGCTTGCGGCCGTTCCAGGCGCGGCGCACGGCGAGGGCGACGCGCTCCGAGACGAAGTCGATCTCCTCCTGACCATAGAGCAGCCCTTCCGGCGCGTTGAGCGCCAGCGCCCGGTCCTCGCCGAAGAAGCGCTTGGTGTTCTCGATGTGGAGATCGATCGCGCAGCGCATGCCGTTGTGCGTGTGGGTGGCGTTGAAGCTTACGCGCATGGGGTCGAGGCCCTCGATGCCGGCGAGCTTTGCGCGAAACTGCCCGACGGCCGCGGCGTTGACGTTCGGCGCGTCGAGAGAGACCATGGTATACTGCGCTTTGCCGTTTTCGAGCGCGAGGCAGGTGATGGTGAGCGGATCGTGAACATAGCTTGACACGCGCGGATACATCTGTCCCGCCACGAAAATCGGCCGATCCGGGGTCATGTCGACGCCGGCCCAGCCGACGAGCAGCTTGGAATCGGTCATTTTACAAGATCCTCCTTTTGTTCGGTCGATGGGGCCGCGGTCTCCGCGGAAGGCGGCGCGGCGGGTTGGCAAGCCGGTTTTCGGCTCGGGTTCCACAGCCAGTAGTTCACCCCGGTACCCAATACGGCGCCTACCGCGGTATCGAGTTCCCGCCCGACGGCATAAAGCAGCATCTCCTGCCGGGTTTTCTCAAACGCCGAGGCGATGACGATGAGCACCACGCAGGAGAGGACGATCGCATCCTTCTTGCCGAGGATGTTGCAAAGGTAGATATCCACGAGTACCATCAGCGGCACGAGCACGATGCTCCAGTAGCGATAGCCGGGCAGATAGCTGCCGCCGAGCAGCGTAAGATAACCGATCAGGCCGCCGATGAACGTGGCGATCAGGCGGTTAAGCATCGTACGCTTGCTTTCGCTGCTCGTGGGCCGTAGGCAGATGATTGCGGTGACGCAGGCGATGGTGGGGGCGCGGCCCGTCAGGATGGAATACACCATGCATAACATGACCGCGATGGCTGTTTTGATCGCCCGTTTGCCGGGTACATAGTCAAAGTTTAACGTCATTTCCTTTTGCCGCGCGTCGCTTTCTGCGGCGTGTCTTCTCTTTCAAAATTGGTCGGGGGCGGCCGCTCAAAAGAGCGCGTCGATGGCCGCGATGGTTTTCTCCACAAGCGCGTCGCCGCCCTCCGGACCGCACTCGGTGGAGGCGGACTTGCTCGAATAACTGCCGCCTCGAATGGCCGCCGCGGTCGGCAGATAGCCGTGAAGGCCGTTGGCCAGCTGCACGAGCATGGTCTGCTGCGCCTTACAGCGGGCTTTGATGCGCAAGCCGTATTCGGTGAAGAGCTCGAAGGGGTTTGTGGCGATGGCCAGCGCGCCGATGCGCAGCACGTGGCTGAGCACGCGCACCGACTGGGTTGTCTTTTGCAATTCCCAGCGCATCACGTCGCCCTGCGGCTCGAAGCCCTTTACGACGTCTGGCATGGTCATGGGGTTTTCCTTTGAAAAGCGGCGCTTAATATCGGCCACGGCGTCGCACGCCTTTTCGTACTCCTCGCGGCTTACAAGCCGCAGCCGCAGATCGAATGCAAGCACGCTATGGGCAAAGACCGGGGCGTATTCGATGTAGTTGATCGCCTCGTCGTAACCCCGCCCAACCGCCTCGGCAATGCGCGCGCCGATACCCTGACAGATCAGGGTCATGTCGAAGTTGCGGAAGACTTCCCTGGACTGGCCGCCCCAGTCCAGCAGCGCCTGCTTGTTGTGTTTGCTGATCTGCACAAGGTCGATGGGGGCCTGGTCGCCGGCCGCGCCGCAAAGCGGCAGCACATACACGCTGCCGAAGCGTTCGCGGATGGCGCGCCTTGCGTACCCCCAGTAGTCGGCGGTGATGAAGCGGTGCAGTTCGTACACCTGCGACGGGCAGGCAATGTTGACCGCGATGCCCGTGAGGTTGCCCGCTTCGCCCCAGGTGTAGAGCATGCCGGCCTCGTGGTCGAGCGTGCCCTCGAAGCCGACGAAATCCGGCCGCGAGCAGTCGCCGTACATGATGCTCTCCGTGCCGAACACGGGCCTGCGGTTGAAGCCTACGGCAGCGTAGTCGCTTGCGCTGCTTACGCCGCCCGGCGCGCGTTGTTCCCAGGCGCGCGCGATGATTCCGACGAGCTCATCGGTGAGCCACTCCAGGGCTTCTTCGCCGTCTAGCAGATCGTCGGGCTTGTCGAGCGGCGGTAAAATCTCCTCGCCAAAGACGCTTGCCGTGTCGTCGCGCATAAAGTCCGAATGGAACGCGGAGGCGTTGTGGGTGTGCGTGGCGTTGACGGAAAGGGCCATGGGGTCGATGCCGGGACAGGCGGACAGCTTTCTTTGCAGGGTGTTAAGCAGCGCGTCCGTGATCACGGTCATGTCGAGAGAGAGCAGGATGGCCTGCTCGCCGCCATTTTCCAGCACGAGCGCCGTGGCGGTGATGGGGTCGTGCACGTACTCCGAAATACGCTGATACATCTGGCCCAGAATCAAGAGCGGCCGAACGGGTGTGATGCCGCCCTGGGCCCAACCGATTTGAAGTCTCTTCTCCATAGCCAAGCCTCCATTCGTCGTGTTGTTCAAAAGCTCCGGGACTGTTCGGGGCCGCGGAGCGTAACGCCTGCATTGCGGCTATGCCGCCATAGCGGTCTTCCCGAGGCGGACATGCGCAAGGGGCAAAGGGCGCCCGCCAGGACAAAACCGTCCTTTGACAGACGAGAAGCGTTCCGCCGCCGGAACGCTTCTGCACGCCGGACGGCGGGCGCTGTACAGCTATAGTACCTCAATATCGAGGAGATTGCAAAGGTCGCGCAGGAGTTCCTTGTGGTCGCCGTAGCTGACGATGGTGTGCTGGCTCGATACCCGCTCGGCAAACTCCGGCACGGTGCAGCTGTCCAAAAACACCTCAAGGCTTGGCAGCTGCGGCGCGGGGGCCGCCCAGCCGAACTCCTCCCAGCTCTTCGGCGCCTTTGCCTCGCCGGAATAGATGTGCATGGCGTACTTGCCCCGGCGCAGCATGAGGCGCGCGCAGGTGACATAGCCGGTCTTCACCTTGCTGATGTTGAGCAGCGAGCTGTTGAGCAGCCCAAAGGCGGCGGGGAGCATGCGCACGGGGCCGTCTACGGCGAATTCGGGAATGAAGTCCGGCACGCCGATGAGCACGGAGTCCTTGAAAAACTCGTAGTACTCCATGTAGTGAACGCTCGTGCCAAGCGCGTAGCGCAGCATCAGCTGCATCACGCTGCCCATCACGTCGTTTTCCGGTATGGTCTCGACGCCGTAGTAGTGGTAGAGCAGCATGAACACCATCGCGGGCGGAAAGCCTGCGAGCTTCTTCATGCCGTCGACGTCGATGAGCGTAACGGCGTCGTAACCGCGCTCCTCGATCTTCCTGCCGATGGCGAGGGCGTACTTGACGCCGGTTTCGATGACGGCGTCGTCGCATTCCTTCTCGAGAACCCAGTTGTCCCGCACGTATTGCACGCCTTCGCGCACCTTCGCGGGGTCTACGCTTTCGAGCAGCTGCATCATCTCGAGCATCTCGAAAGGCTCGACCTCGACGCCGATCTTCGCGCGCAGCGAGTTGCCCTCGAACTGCGTGCCGTAGAGCAGCATATCGCGATAGCCCATGGAGCCGACGCGCGCGTATCGCAGCATGGCGGCGGAATGGGCCGCACGGATAAACGAATCGATGGGGGCCACGGGCTCCGCTTCGCCCATGACGCTGTAGACGTACTTGAAGCGATAGCCCATCTCGTAGAACGCGGGCCGCAGCGCGGTGGTGCCCGCCTGAGGGGCGGTGGTGACGATGCGCCCGCCGTCCATCCAGCCGCACATGCCCCAGAGCACCATCGGCACGTCGCGGAACGCGTCGGTTACGCGGATGACCGTGTGGGTGGGAATCCAGCCCGCCACGCATACGATAAGGCACTCGATGCCCCGGTGCCTTAGGCAGGAGATGGCCGCGTCCGCCGTTTCGTAGGACGGGTCATCGATGACGAGGCCGCCGTCGATGAACTCCGCATCCAGCGCGGAGAGCGCCGCCAGCGCCGCGTCGTGTTTAAGCCAAAGCCGCTCGATCGGCGTGTTGACCTCGCCGAAGCAGCAGAACCCTACCAGAGGTTGAATCGACATTTCTCTATTTTCCTTGCCCTTTCCTGTGGTTAACCCTTAATCGCGCCCTGGGTCATGCCCGCCACGAAGAACTTGTTCATGACGATGTAGATGATCAGAATCGGTATGACCGAGAACATGGTGCCGGCCATCAGCAGGTTATACTGCGCCGCGCCCTCGCCGCCGAAGTTCTTGAGCGCCACAACACCGACAACCAGCGGATATTGGGTGGTCTTGCCGAGTGTAAAGACCATGGGCAGCAGGTAGTCGTTCCAGGCGTAGCGGAAGCTCATGAGCGCCACCGTCGCGAGGATGGGTTTGCACAGCGGCAGGATGATGTTGTAGTACGTGCGGAAGAACGAGCAGCCGTCGATCTTGGCCGCGTCGTCGATCTCCTTGCTGATGGTCTTCATATACCCGATGGTGAGAAACAGGTTGGAGGCCGACGTTGTAAAGATTTGCACGATCGACGCGCCGTAGAGGTTGTTAATCTTGAACTTGGCCATGAGCTGCACGATCGGAAAGATCGTAATCGAGCCCGCCGCAATGAACATCGTGGCGAGGAAAATGCTGTA
>CAYMSL010000086.1:0-7649 GCA_964393095.1 uncultured Oscillospiraceae bacterium
CACAGTTCGCAAAGGGCGCGGCGCGTTGCGGCAGGAGCCGCTGCCTTCCGCTCCTTTGCTCACTGGGCCTGCGCTTCGCTTTATCCGCCACAGGCGGCGCTCGGCTTCGGCCCCCTGCACCCCGCCCAAGGGATACGTCCCTTGGGAATCCCATTCTGCAGGTCAGTTCCCACTGATTACCCTTCCTGTCTTTTGCTTCTTTTCTTCAAGAAAAGAAGCGGGAGTTTGAGGGCGGAGCCCTCATAAACAAAACCCACCCACCTGCTCCGCCACAGGCGGCGCTCAGCTTTGGCTCCTTTGGAGACCCAACGAAAAACGGTCGCATTTCCTGCTCTTTTGCTTCTTTTCTTCAAGAAAAGAAGCGGGAGTTTGAGGGCAGAGCCCTCAACGTATCCCTGCGTGGGAGCATGAGGGCAGAGCCCTCATCGTTCTCCCGTATACCCCCCGCACGCTACCGTTCCCTTTGTCGCAGATACTCATTCGCCTGCTCGAAGCAATAGTACATCGAGGTGGCGCCGGGGTCCTGCGAACCTTTGCTGCTCTCGCCTTGGTAGGACGCGCGGCCCTTTTGGGCGACCATGTCCTTCGTGCTTTCCATGCCCGCTTTTGCGGCGTGCTCGGCGGCGGCCATGCAGGCGGCGAGGTCCGCGCCGTTCTCCAGCTCGTGCTGGAAGGCGGCGTTGGCGGGGAATATGGTGTCGATCATGGTCTTGTCGCCGGGCTGCGCGCCGCCGCGGCGCATCATGCCGTCGAGCGCGCCCTGGATCATGGCGCCGACGGCCGAAGCGTCGAGCGAATCGCGCTGCGCGGCGGCTTTCGAGGCCTCAAGGAACGCCGTGCCGTACAGGGCGCCGGCGGAGCCGCCGGTCTTACTCATGATGGTCTTGCCCGCGGCGAGCAGGATCGCGCCGGGGAGGAGGCCGGAAAGCGGGGTCAGTTCGGCTTTGAGCGCGGAGAAGCCCTTCTTCATGTTGATGCCGTGCTCCGCGTCGCCGTTTACGGCGTCAAGCTCGGAGAGGTAGTCCGCCTGCTCGATCATGCGGTTTGCGATCCGGTCGAGAATCTCGACAATGTCCGTGCCGTTCAGCATGTAAGTTTCCTCCTCATACGATCAGCGCGGGCGTGTCCGCGGCCGAGTGCAGCAATCGCTTCGTGTCCGCGTCGAGCTTGAGAATTGAGATCGAGCAGCCTGCCATCTCGAGCGCCGTCATGTAGTTGCCGACAAAGGTCTTGTCGATGACAATGGACTTTTCGCCAAGCTGGCGGTGCAGCTCGCGGTTGACGATCAAAAGCTCCATCAGCGGTGTCGCGCCTAGGCCGTTGACGATCGCGGCGACCTCGTCGCCCGCGGATAGGTTCAACTCGTCGAGGATGGGGCAGAGCAACGCCGAGACCGTCTCCGCGGCGTTCAGCACGCGCTGCCGCTTGACGCCGGCCTCGCCGTGGATGCCCATGCCGAGCTCCATCTCGTCGTCGGCGAGCGTAAAGCTCGGCGCGCCGGCTTCCGGCACGATGCACGGGGTCAGCGCCATGCCCATCGAGCGCGTATTCTGGATCACGCGCTCGGCCATCGCCTTGACCTCGGCAAGCGGCGCGCCCTCTTCGGCAAGGGCGCCGGCGATCTTGTGCACGAATATCGTGCCGACGATGCCGCGCCGGCCCGCGTTCCGCTGCTGCTTTGAGATCGACACGTCGTCGTCGACGACCACGTAGTCCGCGGTCACGCCGTCCATCTTGGCAAGCTCCGCAGCCATGGTGAAGTTCATCACGTCGCCGGAGTAGTTCTTGATAACGAGCAGCACGCCCTTGCCGGCGTCGGCGGCCGCGATGGCGGCCTGGATCTGGTCCGGCGCGGGGGAGGCGAACACATTACCGGCCACGGCCGCGTCCAGCATGCCTAGGCCGACAAAGCCCGCGTGCGCCGGCTCGTGGCCGCTGCCGCCGCCCGAGATCAGCGCGACCTTATTTTGCTTCTTGCTCCTGCGCAGGATCACCTTCGGCTCGGCGAGCAGCTCGAGCCGGTCGGGATAGGCCGCAACGAGGCCCTGCAGCATTTCGTCCACGACGTTACCGGGGTTGTTGATGATCTTTTTCATACATCGGCCTCCTTCGGTTTGTTTTTTTAAAAAAGCGCCGCGATTCGTTACAAAAGCGGCGCTCTTTATGGACTCGTTTGTTACGCCTTTTTCTGGAAACCCATGGAGACGCCCCACGGGAACACCATGTCCACCCACATATGCTCGCGGTTGATGTAGACGAGCAGCTCGTCGGTCAGCTCGACGAACTCCTTGTGCGTATGAATCGACGGGAAACAGTCGATGTAGTCGCGCATGATCTCGGTGCTCTCGGTCAGGCCGACAAAATCGAAGAACTCCATCTTGTAGGTTAAAATGCTCTTGGCGAACTTGAGCAGCGTGGTAAGGTCCGTGCTCTCGTCGGTCGCCGTGCTGCGCAGGTGCCAGAGCACCTCGTCGCTCATCGTGCGCATCTCGCCTTCGGCGAACATCAATACGGTGAAGTACTGGTTATATACGCTCGTGCCGCGCGGGATGTCGCCCACGGAAATGCGCTTGATCTCGTCGGGCATGTTGAACCAGACCGCCTCGCGGCGTGCGATGATCTTCTTCTTTACTTCTTTCCAGTCCATTGTTGGTTTCCTCCTAAAAATATGCTCAGTTAGTCGACGACTTTTGTGACGCTCAGGCGGCTGCCCTGCTTCATCCAGTTGCGCATGCCGATGATCTCGACGCGGTCGAGCCCCTCCACGATGCGGCCGATGTGGCTGATCGGCAGCGGCTCGTCCGTGCCCACGCCGTATAGAAAGCACAGCTGGTTGCGCGGGTTATAGAAGGCGACGTCGCCGTGCTTGAGCGCGCCGCCGGGGCATTTGTTTTCGAACGGCGTCGTGAAGGGCAGCGTCGCAAAGAACAGCTGGCCGTTCAGCTTGGCGTGCTGCACGGTTCCTTCGACAGGCAGATTATCGAGAATCATGTTGCAGATCAACGGCGCCTTGTCCACGTACAGCTCGACGACAATGCGTTCGCTGTCGATCATGATTTCCACCTTTTTGTTGCTCATAGTGTTTGTACTCCTTCTTACTGTCGGTTTTATTTTTTCCCCGGGGGCGCGGGCCGCCGCCGGAGAGAAAAGCGATACCAAGGCGCAGCGCCGGACGGGCCTTTTACTGCGCGGGTTTTATTCCGTTTCTGCGGCTCAGTACATCTTGCCGATGCCGATCCTCTTATCCAAAAAGTAGATCAGCGCGAACGTGAGCACGATAAACAGCGTCGCCAGCGCCGACACGAGCGGCGTGAACGACTGCGTGATGTACGAATACAGCCGCAGCGGGTACGTGATCGTGCGCGCGTTTCGAATGAACATGACGATGACCGACTCGTCGAACGCCACGATGAACGCGAATATCGCGCCGACCGATATGCCGCTGCGGATGCACGGGAGCGTCACGCGAAACAGCGTCTTGAGCGGCCGCGCGCCGAGCACGAGCGACGCCTCCTCGAAGCTCGCGTCCAGCGTGCTGAGGCTCGCGGTGACGGAGCGGATGATGTACGGGATCTCGATCACGATGTAGGCAAGCGCCAGCTTCCAGAACGTGTCGATGAAGCTGAACGCGGAGAAGTAGATCAAAAACGCGACCGCGCTGATGACGGTGGGCACGATGATCGGCGCGGTGAAGATCGACTCGAACACCGCCTTACCCCTGCCCTCGCTCTTCCAGAAATACAGGCTGACCATGACGCCGAGCACGGTGGCGATGGCGACGCTGACCACGGAGAGCTTGAGCGTGATCCACAGCGAGTCCCGAAACTGCGCGTTGCCGAGCGCCTCGGTAAACCAGCGGAGCGTAAAGCCCTTCGGCGGGAACGTGACGTGCTCGGTCGTGCCGAACGCGCTCAATATCACGACGACGAGCGGCAGCAGCAAAAACAGGTATACGAGCGCCATCAAACAGTTGCTGAACAGATTGTCTCGTTTCAATGCGTATCCACCTCCGGTTCGGCGATGACGACGGGGCGCCGCTTCTTCTCGCGGCCGATCGCGCTGCCGATGTTTGTGATGACGAGCGCCACGAACATGAACACCATCGAGAGCGCGGCGGCAAAGCCCCAGTCGTAGTTGTAGGTCGCGCGGTTGAAGATGAGGTTCGTCATCACGACGACCTTGCCGTTGCCGAGCATGATCGGCACGACGAACGCGGCCGTGTTGAGCGCGAACACGACGGTCGCGCCGGATATGGCCGCCTTGGCCGTCATCGGGATGACGACGGTGAAGAACGTCTTGGTTTTTCCCGCGCCGAACACGTACGACGCCTCCTCGATGCTCGGGTGGATGTTCTCGAGCGGACCGGTCATGATCATGATGAAGTAGGGCAGGCCGCAGTAGATCAGGCCGATCAGCACCGCCGTGTTCGTGCCCATCAGCACGAGGCCCTTCTCGGAAAACAGGAGCGCAACCCTGTTGATGAGGCCGTTTGTCGACATCAGGTTCATCCAGCCGAACAGCCGCACGGTGATCGCGACCCAGAGCGGCAGCATGGTCAGCGCGTTGAACAGGTGCCGCGCGTTCCCGTGCATGCGGGAGAGCCGGTAGGCCACGGGGTAGCCGAACACCATGCAAAAGAGCGTCGACACGAGGCCGAAGTACAGCGTCAGGCCCAGTATCTTCCAGTAATATTTCGATGCGAAGAATTTCGCGTAGTAGTCGAGCGTAAAGCCGCCGTGCGGTTTGCCGACACCCATAAACTCGGTAAAGCTCATATAGAGCATGCGGAGCATGGGCAGGGCGAACAGGACCAGCACCACAACAAGCGGAATGGTCAGGTACCAGAGGTTTACGTAGCTCATCGAGTCGCCGCGGTCAGTTTTTTTGCGCATTTCGCGTCACCGCCGTTTCAAAAGGGAGTTTTGTGTGTGCCGGATGGAGTTTGCGGCCTCCCCGCGGGCGGTCTGCCCGCGGGGAGGCGCTGTGGGGTTGGGCGGGGTCCATACCCCGAGGAAAGCCGGTAAGGTTAGTTCTTGAACTCCTGCTCCCAGCGCTCGATGAGGTCGTTCTTGACCGGCTCCAGCGTGGCGGTGTCGAGGTAGATCAGCTTGGCGACCTGGTCCGCGCCGTAGGGCATGAAGGCCTTGAGCTCGTCGGAGATCTGCGTCTTGGAGTTGGACGGCGCGTAGAAGTTGTTCTCCGCGTACGCCTGCTGCACTTCGGGGCTGAGCAGGATGTTGACGAAGATGTACGCCAGCTCCTTGTTCTGCGAGCCGCTCGTGATGCCGGTGAACGACGTCATGGCGGGCACGCCCTCCTCGGGCATCGCGTAGGCGACCGACACGCCGGAGTTCTTGAGGCGGATGGCCTGGCCGTTCGTCCAGGTGGTCGCGATCAGGTCGCCGTTGGTCATCTGCGTGGCGGCTTCCTCGTTCGAGTTGAAGAACAGGCCGATGCTGGGCTTGAGCGTGTCGAGCTTAGCAAAGAGATTGTCCCAGTTGGCGGTGTTGTCGAGCGTGGTGCCGTCGATGCGGGAAAGCATGTCGAGCGTCTCGAAGCCGCCGCCCATCGTGTAGTCGTAGAAGCCGAGCTTGCCGCCCGCGTATTCTTCGCTCCACAGGTCGTTCCAGGATTTTGGCGCGGTCTTGACGAGGTCCGTGCGGTAGCAGATGCCGTAGGTGCCCCAGTTTGTGACGACGGCGGTGTCATACTTGAACGCCTGCTCGTACAGGTCGGCCGCGTTCGGGATCTTGGTGAGGTCGAGCGTCTCGAAGATGCCCATGGGTTCGCCTGTGACGATCTCGGCGTCGTCGAGATGCAGCACGTCGACGGACGCGTTGGCGCCCTCCGTGGCGAGCTGGGCGATCGGGGCCGCGCCGGTCAAAACTTCGACGGTCGCGCCGGTCTGCTCCTCAAACATGGGGATCGCGTAGTTGCGAAGCGTTTCCTCGTACGTGCCGCCCCAGACCTGCACGACGATCTTCTGGCCGGAGTAGTCGGGGGTGGCTTCCGTTTCCGCGTCGGGGGCAGCGGTAGCTTCGGCCGCCGGCGCGGCCGTGGTCTCGGCGGGTGCCGCCGGTGCGCTCGGCGCGCAGCCGATCACTGAAAGAACAAGCGCCAGAGCCAACATGAGAATTGCGGTTTTTTTCATTGGTGTTCTCCTCCTGGTTAGTTTTTCGGTATTATAGGAACCGAAGCCTTATGAATCGAGCAGGATGGCCTTCTCGGCCGGGAAGCTGACGAACACGCTCGCGCCGCCCGGGAGCAGCGGGTCGTCGGGATGCGCCTGCACGACGATCGTCCTGTGATTGCCGAGCGAAACCTCGTAGCGGACCGTGTTGCCTAAAAAGCTGCTCTGCACGACGGCCGCGGGGAAGCAGTTGTCCAGAGTGGTAGCGTCGGCTGTGATGCGGATGCTCTCCGGCCGCACGAGCACGCAGCGCTTCCCTTGCGCGGTCACGCCCGGCTCCGGCGTGCAACGTATCTTCGCGCCGTCTTCGAGCGCGAGCAGCGTTTGCTGCCCCGACGCTTCGGCCGCGCCCTCGAACAGGTTGGCCTGGCCGATGAAATCCGCGACAAACCTGCTCTTGGGCGAGCGGTAGAGCTCGGCTGGCAGCGAGATCTGCTCGATTTTGCCGCGGTGCATGACGGCGATGCGGTCCGAGATCGTGAGCGCCTCCTCCTGGTCGTGCGTAACGTACACGGCGGTCACGCCGAGCATCTTTAGGAGGCTCCGGATCTCCGTACGCGTCTGCACGCGCAGCTTTGCGTCGAGGTTCGACAGCGGCTCGTCGAACAGCATGACCTGCGGCTGGACCACGAGCGCCCGGGCCAGCGACACGCGCTGCTGCTGTCCGCCGGAGAGCTGGCGCGGGTACTTCGTCTCCTGGCCCACGAGCTGCACGATGCGCAGCACCTCCGCGGCCTTTGAATCGAGCGTGGCCTTGTCGCGGATCTTGCGGTTTCTCAGGCCGTACACGATGTTCTCGTACACGGTCATGTGCGGAAACAAAGCGTAGTTTTGGAACACCATCGACACGTCCCGCTTGTACGGCGGCAGCGCGGTCACGTCCTTTCCGTTGATCAAAACGCTCCCCTCGGTGGGTGCGATCAGCCCGGCAATCATGCGGAGCGTCGTGGTTTTGCCGCAGCCGCTCGCGCCGAGCAGCGACACGATCTCGCCCTTTTCGATCTCGAGATTGATGTGGTCGACGGCGCGAAACGTCTTAAAGTCCTTTGCGATATTCTTCAGTTCCACCTGAAAGCTCATGGATGTCACCCCTCATTCGCTGCGCCGGTGGGCGGGACGCAAAATGGCGCGCCGGCACGATTCCGATCACTATATCATAAGTTTGTCCGGGATGCCCTGTTTTGTGTTGGCCAATTGTCTGCCGGTCCGGTCCCGGCCGAGGAGGGATTGCCGTGGGACGGCTGCGCCGGAACCGGAGCGGCGGCCTTGTGATTTCTTGACAGATCGATTCTGTTGGCTATACTATGGTGTACGTCAAGGTTTTTTTTAGCGGAAATCTGCACAGACCAAAAAGGTGCGTTCAGGTTTGTAAAATTCCGGCCGCTCCGAAAACAAAACTGAAAGCTAGGTATCGGTTTTTATCCCCTTCATTGCCGGAGGACTTTTAAGATGCGGATCA
>CAYMSL010000087.1:0-243 GCA_964393095.1 uncultured Oscillospiraceae bacterium
GCCGAGGCGAACGTGGAGCTGCCGCTCATCTACCAGCGCGTACCGGCGGCCGAGCGCAAACTGCGCGTGGCGGAGGCGCTCATGCGCGTGGGCCTGAGCGAGCGGCGCAAACACAAGCCGACCGAACTTTCCGGCGGGCAGCAGCAGCGTGTGGCGGTGGCACGCGCGCTTGTGACCGATCCCGCGATCGTGCTTGCCGACGAGCCGACCGGCAACCTCGACAGCAAGACCGGCGAGGACATC
>CAYMSL010000087.1:253-4816 GCA_964393095.1 uncultured Oscillospiraceae bacterium
TGCGCGCATGATCCTGCAATCGGTCAAGATGGCCTGGAGCGCCATCACAAGCAGTAAGCTGCGCTCGTTTTTGACGATGCTTGGCATCATCATCGGCGTAACGGCGCTCGTGGTCATGGTTTCCCTCGTCAACGGCGCGACCGGTTCGATTACGAGCCAGATTGAGGCGCTCGGCAACGATATGATCATCGCCCAGATTATGGACAGCAAGTCGAACCCCATCCGCCTGGGCGACCTTGACGAGCTCTCGGATGACCCCGCCGTGGCGCTTGTCGCCCCGTCGGCCTCGATGAACGCCACCGCGCAGAACGGCTACGCAAGCGAGGAGGTCACGCTCTACGGCACGACGAGCGCCTATTACGATATTCAGGGCATGGCGCTTGAAAGCGGGCGCTTCCTCAAGCGCGCGGACGTTGAAAACCGCTCCTATGTGGCGGTGCTTTCAAACGACACGGCGGCCGAGCTTTTCGGGCGTACGGACGTCGTAGGCGAAACGCTGACCATCGGCTATCGCCTGTTCACGGTAGCCGGCGTGCTCGAGGAGGACGACTCGATGATGGCGAGCATGATGTCGGGCTTGTCGGTGTATGCGCCCTATACCGTGGTTTCGCGTATGTCGGGTATGCCGTATGTCACAAGCTTCTACGTCTCCTCCGCCATATCGGGTGACAACGACGTGGCCGAGGAGGCTGTGAAAAACTACCTGCTCAAGCGCTTCTATCAGGATGAGGACGCGTTTTCGATCATCAACATGTCCACGATTATGGACGCGATGGGAACGGTCAACAGTACGCTCTCGCTCCTGCTTGGCAGCATTGCGGCAATCTCCCTGCTCGTCGGCGGCATCGGCATTATGAACATCATGCTCGTGTCGGTCACCGAGCGCACGCGCGAAATCGGCATACGCAAGGCCATCGGCGCGGGGCGCGGCAGCATCATGCTGCAGTTCCTCATCGAGGCGCTTATGGTAAGCCTGTTCGGCTGCGCGTTCGGGCTGGCGCTTTCGGCGGCGCTGCTGCAAATCGCCTCGCTTGTGGCGGGGGGATTGCTGACGTTTTCAATGTCGGCGAACGTCATCGCGCTCGCGGTGGGCTTTTCGTCCGCCATCGGGCTGATCTTCGGCCTCTACCCGGCAAACAAGGCCGCGTGCAAGCATCCCATCGAGGCGCTGCGCTACGAGGGCTAGGGCGTCGCCTTGAAACAAGGCGCGCCCCCCGCCATCCGGCAAAGACACGCCCTCCGGCCGGGATACGGCCGGTCGCAAAACACCCCGGGCCGCGGCATATCGCCGTGTTGCCCGGGGTGTTTTTTATGTGCGCGCGGGGCGATGGAACATCCTGCGCGCGGGGCGCTGGAACATCCTGCGCGCGATGAAGCGCATGGGCTTATAGTAGAAGGGCTCGAGCTGCTTTTTAACGGCCTTAAGCTCGCTGCGGATCTTGATTCCTTGCGGGCAGCGGCTTTCGCACAGGCCGCACCCGACGCAGCGCGAGGCGTTGTGCGCGGGTTGATGCAGGCTCGTCTGCACGAGATAGTCCGAGAGTCCCTTCATGCGCCCCGCGACGTAACGCGTGTTGTAGCAGGAAAAACAGGCTGGGATGTCCACGCCCGCGGGGCAGGGCATGCAGTATTGACAGCCCGTACAGGGCACCCGCACGCGCGCGTTGATCGCGGCGCGCAGTTCGCCGATCAGGGCGAGATCCGTTTCGTTCAGGCTATCCGGCATCGCGTCGGCAACCACGCGCAGGTTTTCCTCGAGCATATCCATGGTGTTCATGCCCGAAAGCGCCAGCGTGACCTGCGGAAAGTCCCACACCCAGCGCAGGCCCCATTCGGCGGGGGAGCGCTGGACGTACGCGCGGGAGACGGCGTCCGCCGCCGCCTGCGGCAGACCCGCGGCGAGCCGGCCGCCGCGCAGCGGCTCCATGACCATCACGGGCAGCCCCTTTTCGGCGGCGTAGGTAAGGCCGCTGCGGCCCGCCTGGTTGTATTCGTCGAGGTAGTTGTACTGGATCATGCAGAAGTCCCAGTCGTAGCAATCCAGCAGCGCGGGGAATTCCGCGCGGTCGCCATGGTAGGAAAAGCCGATGTTGACGATCTCTTTTCGCGCCTTCTTTTCCGCGATCCAGCGCTCGACGCCGAGGCCGATAAGGCGTTCCCAGATCGAGCGCGAGGCGAGCATGTGGATGAGGTAATAGTCGATGCGCTCGGTCTGCAGGCGCTTCAGCTGCGTTTCGAATATGCGATCGAAATCCTCGTATCTGCGCACGAGGTAATGCGGCAGCTTCGTTGCAAGTTTGATGCCGTCTCGATAGCCGCCGGAGGCGAGGATCTTGCCAAGGGTGACCTCGCTGCCCGCGTAGACATAGGCCGTGTCGAAGTAGTTGACGCCCGCCTCGATCGCGCGCGCGATCAGGGCCTCGCTTTCGGCGTAGTCCTTCGGAAAGCGCATGCAGCCGAAGCCGAGCGCAGAGAGCCGGTCGCCATTTTTGGGGTTTGTGCGGTATTGCATGGTTATCTCCCTTGCTTGGTATGATCAGGCGCCGCCAAGGCAATGCGTCTGTGCGCGGCGGCGGGCGGAGCGGCCGTTTGAACGCTTTGCCCGCGTAAACGCTTGGATGGGTTGCTCGAAACGCTCGCGGGGAAGCGCCGCTTAATCTTATTTTGACGCGCGCGCGCGGATTGTCAAGGGCGGGTTTGCGCCTGCCGCTGCCGCCGGTCTTTTCGCGTGCGGCGCGGGCATGGAAGCCGCGCCGGGGCCGGCGGCGAAAATAAACGCGGCCTGCCGCGTCTTTTATCGAGTCGCCGCGGGATTTACCCCGCGCGCTTGGCAGGCGGCGCCGTTATCTGATACAATAAAACACATGAAAGCTCTCAGAACCCTAAAAGACGTATTCCTTTCGTCGCTGCCGCTCGCGGCCATCATCGTGATCGTATGCGTGTTTATGGCGCCGCTTGAAAACCCTTACGATTACGTGAAGCTGATCGTGGGATTTGCCAGCGTGGTCGTGGGGCAGGCGTTCTTTCTCGTAGGCCTCGACGAAAGCATTCTGCCGGCGGGAAAGCTCGTTGGCAGCTCGCTGCCCAAGCTGAAAAAAACCATATTCGTCGTTTCATTCGGCGTGCTTTTCGGCGTCATCGCGACCGTCGCCGAGCCCGCGCTCGTGGTGCTCGCGCGGCAGACGCACATGATCCTTGGCGAGGTGGACGAGACGCTCTTTGTCTGGGTTATGAGCACGGGCATCGGCCTTTTTGTCGGCCTCGCGCTCTATCGCGTGATCAGGAACATCAGCATCAAGCTCATCTTTGCGATTCTCTACGCACTCGTGTTTCTTGTGGTCATCTTCGTGCCGGAGGAGTTCGTGGCGCTCGCCTTTGACGGCAGCGGCGCCACGACCGGCGATATCTCGGTGCCGTTCATCCTTGCGCTCGGCATCGGCATTTCGGCAACGATGTCGAAGCGCAAGACCAACGAGGATACCTTCGGCATCATCGGCATCGCTTCGGTGGGGCCGATCCTCGCGGTATTCCTCTACGGCATCCTGCTCAAGATTCATTACGGCGGGGAGATCCCGCCCGCCGGCCTGTACGACCCCGGCAGCGCGGAGGGCTTCGGCGGGATCGTGCTTTCAAACCTCAGCGGCGTCGCGCTCGCGCTTGTTCCGATCGTTGTGGTGTTTCTGTTGTTCCAGCTTTTCTTGATCCGCCTGCCGAAAAAGCAGTTCGTGCGCATGCTGCTCGGCATGGTGCCGGTTTACTTCGGCCTTTTGATCTTTCTTTCGGGCATCGACTTCGGCTTTGCGTTTGCGGGCAAGTACATCGGCGAGGTGTTCCTGGACCCCGCGCGGCCGGATTGGTTCCAGTGGCTGCTTGTGCCGCTCGGTTTCATCCTCGGCGTCGCGATCACGCTTTCCGAGCCGGCGGTGACGGTGCTCGGCGAGCAGCTTGAGGAGATCACAAACGGTCATATCAAAAAATCGACGATTCGCTGGACGTTAGCCATCGGCATCGGCCTTGCGGGGATGCTGCTGATGATCAAGATACTCACCCAAATCAACATCCTGCGCTTCCTTGTGCCGCTTTATGTGATCGCGCTCGCCATGATGCCCTTTACCTCCGATCTCTTCGTGGGGCTGGCCTTTGACTCCGGCGGGGTCACGGGCGGCGCGCTGACCTCGGCGTTTTTAACCCCGCTTACGCTCGGCACGGCGCAGGCGGTTGCGCGCAAGGCGGGCCCGGCGGCACAGTCCGTGCTGACGAACGGCTTTGGCATCATCGCCTTTATTTCGGTGACACCCTTGATTACCGTGCAGGCGCTCGGTATACTCTATAAGTTGCAAACGAAAATTGCCGAGCGCCGCAACGAGGCGTTCGAGCAGATGGAATACGACGAGCTTAAGCGCCTTGCCGCGCAGATGGAAGACGCGGAGGAAGACGGCGCGGAAACGGACGATGCGCCGCCGGAGCCGGCTGCCGGAGCGATCGCGGCTGCGGACGGGTCGGAGCCTGCCGCCGCGGGGGCGGACGGCGCCGAAGAAGAGGGCGAGCCGCCCGAGCCTGTCG
>CAYMSL010000087.1:4916-7470 GCA_964393095.1 uncultured Oscillospiraceae bacterium
CGCCGCGGGGGCGGACGGCGCCGAAGAAGAGGGCGAGCCGCCCGAGCCTGTCGTCGCGGGGGCGGACGGCGCCGAAGAAGAGGGCGAGCCGCCCGAGCCTGCCGCCGCGGGGGCAGGGGGCGCAAAAGAAGAGGGCGAACCGCCGGAGCCTGCCGCCGAAGAGACTGCGGAAGCGGACAAGGCGGAATTAGCCGATGCGCACGCGGATGATAGCGGGGAAGCGGATGGCGAGCTCAGCCGAGGCGGCAATCTGGAGGAAAACCCCAATGAATAGGTGTTTGTTGGATAACATCGTGTTTTTAATCATCGTGGCGGGCAGGCATCAGCGGCATGCGCTGCTTGACGAACTGCTCAAGATGGACTGCCGCATCGTCAACTCGCTCTACGGCAAGGGTTCGGTCAAGGCCGGGCATCTCGTCGAGATGCTGGGCTTCGTGCCGGAGGAAAACAAGGTCGTCATCACCTGCATCCTGCCGCGGGACAAGGCCGACGGCGTGTTTGAACTGCTGCTTAGCGACTTTGCATTCGGCAAGCCCAACACCGGCATCGCGTTTACGATACCGATCACGGCCATTTCGATCTGACGAATCAGGAGGGGTTACCATACCATGGAAAACAACCAAAAAGTCAGGGCGCTGTTTATCATTGTCAACGCCGGATATACCGACGCCGTCATGGAGATCGTCCGCGGCGAGGGCGCGAGCGGCGCGACGATACTCAACGCGCGCGGCGAGGGTGCGCGCAAGGAGTCGTTTATGGGCATCAGCGTCGAGCCCGAAAAGGAGATCATCCTTACGATCGTAGACTCCGAGACAGCCAGGCGCATCACGGCCACCATGAAGGAAAAGGTGGGCTGGAAGTCCACCCTGCGCGGCATCTGTTTTACGATGCCGGTCGATCGCATCGTCGGCATCAACACCGCATCCGTCTCGGCGCTCGAGCGGCCGGAGGAGTAGGCCGGGTTTTCGCCCGCGGAACAAGCAAATGGCGCGTCCGTTCGCGGGAAATCGCCCGGGGCGCGTTATCCGTGCTGACCGCGCGACTGCCGTTCCATGTCCTCGACCACGATGTCGTAGATCTCGCCAAGAGAGGCGCAGTATTCAAGCACCTTCCACGGCTCGTTCGTGTGGAAATGCACCTTGATGAGTGTTTCGTCTCCGACCGCGAGCAGGCTATCGCCCGCGAGGTTGCCGGTAAAATAGTCGTTGACGGCGTCCTCGCTCAGGTTTTCGCCCTCGATCAGGAGCTGCGTATCGTATTTGTATTCCAGCATGTTCTTCCTTTCCTAAGTGCGATTCTACCGATATAAACTGGTCAATATCAGGGCTTTGGGGGATGGTATTGTCAACGGATGCTATGCACATTAAAATAATAACGTTAGCCGGCATGATATCGTTTTAATACTCTGATCGCCCGAAGCGTCAGCCATTTGCCTTGTTCGCCTTTTTGCCCTGTTGGGATCAGAAGTCGGTCGCTGTTGTACGTATTCTCGATTCCCCATCTGCCCAGGCCGTCCTGCTTAGACAGGACGAGATCGAGAGCCTCGTTCATGCGCTCATCCCGGATACCAAGTTCGCTCAAAATGTCGAGAATTTCAAGCACATCGGTCTGATACATTAAAGGGAAACCGAATTTGAGCCATCCGGGCTTGGAGGTTTTACTTAAATCATGGCTACGCTTATAAATATGGTGAATTAGCAGAAATTCAACAGCCTTGCTTATGGTATCGTTTATTTCGCTTGTTCTTCTCTCCCGCGGTATGGCACTTAACCCTTTAAGCGCCTTGACGATGCCCATAAGACAGGTATGCCTGCCCCAGCAAATTTCATATCGATCGTATGGCGGGAGCTGCGGGTCGTTCTCAACGCCGTCATTAAAGCGCATAAAGCGGGTCGTCCAGCGAATTGCTTTTTGTAGCCTCGGATCGTCAAGATAGCCGAAGTGTATCAGGCTCCATACCATATTCCCGGTAAGGCATGGGATGACCTCGGTTATCCTGCCGCCGCCCTTCTTCGCCGCCATGTTCATCGCAAAACCGCCGTCCCCGGTTTCCTGTGAATTGTCGAGTAAGTATTCACATTGTTCAATAATCTGTGAATTGGCGTCGGCCCCCAACTCCGCGAGCATAATCAGCGTCCACACAAGCCCTTTGTATTTATAGGTGTAAAACCTGGGATAAGCTTGGAGATATGCGGGTTCCTGCTGTTGCCGAAGAATATCGGGGACTATACCGGCTTGCATGATTTTATGTTTCGCTTCCTGCACTCCCTGATCATGTTCGGGCTTGTCCAGAATATCCTTTAGTGTAAAGTACCGCACGGAAGGGTTCTCTTCTTCCAGCAGCCAATTAATTGGGTCTGCTTTAAGTATAGATATCCAATCGCGCATCATTAACCCCTCCTCAGATTATGATATAGTTTGAACTAACTGAAAAGTTCCCGCTTGTCTGTGTGGTGCAATAAACTTTGAAATCATAATACCATGCTTTTTCACATAAAAAAACACAACTCTCCCTTGGCGGAAGGTTGTGTCTTTTCTGGTGCGGCTGGCGAGA
>CAYMSL010000088.1:0-7460 GCA_964393095.1 uncultured Oscillospiraceae bacterium
CCATGTCGCCGGGGCGCGCCGCGCCCATGATGGCGTTCATGTTCGCGCCGTCGTAGTAGCAAAGCCCGCCCGCCTCGTGCACGATGCGCGTGATCTCGAGGATGTTGGGGTCGAACACACCGAGCGTGTTGGGGTTCGTCAGCATCAGTCCCGCCGTATCCGGCCCCGCCGCCGCGCGAAGCGCCGCAAGGTCTACCGTGCCGTCCGGCGCGGAGGGGATGTTGACAACCGTAAAGCCCGCCATCGTCGCGGTGGCGGGGTTTGTGCCGTGCGCGGCGTCCGGCACAAGTATCTTCGTGCGGGAAAGCTCGCCGCGCGAGCGGTGATGCGCCTTGATCAGCAGCAGCCCGCAGAACTCGCCGTGCGCGCCCGCCGCCGGCTGGAAGGTCATCTCGTCCATGCCCACAAGGCCGCAGAGCAATTCCTTGGCCTCGACCAAAGCCGCAAGGCAGCCCTGCGCGGTTTCCGCCTCCTGCAGCGGATGCACGCCCGTAAAACCCTCGAGGGAAGCCGCCTGCTCGCAGACGGCGGGGTTATATTTCATCGTGCAGGAGCCAAGCGGGTAAAACCCGTCGTTGACGCCGTAGACCTGCTTTTCCAGCTCGGAATAGTGGCGGCTTACATCCGTCTCGGAAAGCTCCGGCAGGCATGGCGGCGCCGTCCTGAGCAGCAATTCTGGAATGTCCGCGCGCGGCACGTCCGGCGCGGGGATGCGGCAGCCGCGGCGTCCGGGTACGCTGCGCTCGAATACGAGTTTCATGCGACCACCTCCCCGATTGCGGCAAGCAGCGCCTCGATGTGCGCCCTTGTGTTGCGCTCGGTCGCGCACCAGAGCACGCCGCCGGCCACCGGCAGCCCGCCGAGTATGCCCTTTTCGGCAAGCGTGGAGAGCAGCGTTTCCGCCGGTACGGGCGTACGCGTAACAAACTCGTGGAAGAACGGCGCGTCGGGGTACAATCGTTCGAAGCCACCGATTGCGGCAAGTCCGTCCGCCAGCGCGTGCGCGTGGTCATAGCAGCCGCGCGCCACGTCGTATAGGCCCTGCGGCCCCATGCTCGCAAGGTACGCCGCCGCAACGAGGGCGCAGTGGGCCTGGTTCGAGCAGATGTTGCTGCCCGCCTTTTCGCGGCGGATGTGCTGCTCGCGCGCCTGCAGCGTCAATACAAAGCAGCGCCTGCCCTGCGCGTCGGCCGTCTGCCCCACGATGCGGCCCGGCAGCCTGCGCGTAAGCTCCTTTTTGCAGGCCATAAAGCCAAGGTACGGCCCGCCGAAGGCAAGCGGCAGCCCGAGCGGCTGGCCGTCGCCCACCGCGACGTCCGCGCCGCACTCGCCCGGGGAGCGTAGCAGCCCCATGGCGATGGGGTTCATGCTCACAACGAGCCTGGCCCCCGCCGCATGGACGAGCTTTGCGATCGCGGGTACGTCCTCGATCACGCCGTAATAGTTCGGCGACTGGACGATCACGCCGGATACCGTTTCGTCGAGCATACCCGAAAGCGCTTCCAGGTCGAGCGCGCCGTTTTTGAGCGGCGCGAGCGAAAGCGGAGCGTCCGCGCCCTCGCAATAGGTGCGCACCGTGCCGATCGTATCCGGGTGCGCGCCGCTTGAAAGCAGCGTGCGCGTGCGTCCGCGCTCGCGGCACATGGCCGCCGCCTCCGCCGCAGCCGTGGCCCCGTCGTAGACCGAGGCGTTGGAAGCGTCCATGCCGGTGAGTCCGCAGATCATGCTCTGGTACTCGAATATCGACTGCAAAACCCCCTGGCTGATCTCGGGCTGGTACGGCGTGTAGGCGGTAAGAAACGCCTCTTTGGCCATTACGCGGCTCACGATCGGCGGGATGTAGTGCCAATACGCGCCCGCGCCGCGGAAGATCGGGGAAAACACGCGGTTTTTGCCCGCGAGGCAGCGCATGTGTTCGAGCGCCTCAAACTCGGAGACGCCCGCCGGCAATTCTCCGCACGCGCCCTCCGCCCGCCCGCGCAGCGGCGCGGGGATGGCGGCGTAGAGCGCCGCGGCGTCCGAAAGGCCGACGGCGTCAAGCATCGCGCGCCGCTCGGCCTCGGTTGACGGAAGAAACCCGCCCATGATACTCCTCCTAATCATCGAATCCGCTCAGCCGCCCGGACGCTCGGCATATGCGCGCGCAAGCGGCCCGCGTGCGGCAAGACAGGCAGCCGACGCCGCCCGAACCCCTCGCGGTAAGCGGTCGTTATGCCTGTTCGCAGCAGAGGCGGTAGCCCTCGGCGTCGAGCAGGTCGGCCTTATCGGTCACGTCCTCGAGTTCGACAAGCCACGCCCCGTAGGGGTCGGCGTTGACGCGCTCGGGCGCGGCGGCAAGCTCCTCGTTGACGGCGGCGACGCGGCCGGAAGCCGGGCTTTCGATCTCCGAGACGGCCTTGACGCTCTCGACGTCGCCAAGCCGCCCGCCGGCCGTGAGCCTGTCGCCTACGCCCGGCAGGTCGATGAACACGATGTCGCCGAGGGCCTGCTGGGCAAAGTCCGTCAGCCCGACGCGATAGCGTCCGCCGCCCAGCTCGAGCAGCCACTCATGGGATTCGATGTAGGTGCGATCGTTCGGCAGATTCATAACGCTTCCCTCCATGCTTGCTTAAAATAGAGATTGGAATACCCGGCGGCGAGGAGACGGCGGCCTTGCGCCGCCCCAAAACACAAACCGGGGCGCGCACATCAAAGCACGCGCCCCGTATGGAAGCCTGAAAGATTCTCCCGCGCCCGGCGCGGGATTGCCTCGTCGGCGCCGCCATGGCAGGCGGCTTTCCGGAGCTTCGTCGAACGGCGGTCCTTTTGCCTGAGAGTTTCTGCGCCTTCCCCTTCGGCTCCGCGCGAACGCGGCCTCTCCCGCCATCGTCATCCGAATATGCAGTTGTGCGGCATCAATATACCGTATTTTCCCGCGCGGTGTCAACACTTCGCTCGCGGCTTCGCCAACGGAAAAAACGGGAACGCCTCCGCAGCGGTGGGGGATATTGGTTCCGGGGCGAAAGCCCGCCGCCTAGGCCGCCCGCTCTTCGCGCATGCGCTGCATGTCCTTCTCGAGGTTGAGGAAGCAGATCACCGCGACCATCAGCGCCGCCACGATCATCGGCACCCAGCCGAGCATGGCGTTGATCGCGTCGAGCGCGGCCGCCGGCTGCACGGCAAGCTTCGCGTCAAAGCCCGAAAGCTTCAGCGAAAGCGCCACAAGCTGCGTCGCCCCGGCCACGGCAAGCTTGCTTGCAAGGTTGTCCGCCGTGGACACGAGGCTGTCGAGCCGCCGCCCGGAGCGCCACTCGATGAGATCGACGATGTTGTTGCGGTTCGTGTTGAACATCACGAACGTGATCGTCAGCGCGATGCCTACCGATATGGCGTTGACGTAGATCGCGGCGAGTGAGAAGGGGTTCAGCACGAACCAGATCTTGCCGAGGATAAAGATCACGGCGGCAAGGAGCATGGTCTTTTTGCGGCCGAGCGCGCGATCGAGCGGCGAGATGAAAAACGCCGTGGCGATGGATGCGATAATGTACGCGATCTGAATGTTCGTCGCGGCGGCGGTGCTGCCGATGATGTAGGTGGCATAGTAGGTCACGCAGCTCATCAGGAAGAGGTTGATGACCCCGTAGCAGATGACGTAGAGCATATTGAACACCCACGGGCGGCAGGAAAAGAGCATGCCGAAGACCGTCTTTGCCGAGAGCTTTTCGTCGTCCGGCGTCATCGACCTGACGCGCTCGCGCGTTGTGAAGTAATGCGCGAGACTGCCGAGCACACACACCGCGCCCATGACGGCGGCGGTGAGGATAAAGCCGCGCGAGCTTGTGGCGTCGATGAGGTTGCCCGCTTTGTCGAGCGCGCCGAAGAGCTTGAGCAGCGGCAAACAGGCCACCGCGCCGATGGCCCCGCCAAGGCTGCCGCCGAGGTTGCGAAAGACGTTGATCGAGCGGCGGTCGGCGTCGAGGTTCGTGGCCAGGCTGCCCATGCTGTTATAGGGGATGCCCGCAAAGGTGTTGAACAGCTCGAAGAGCAGGTAGACAAGCAGCGCGACAATGATCGCCGCGCGGTTTTCAAGGCCGAAGTCCGTAAACAGCAGCACGACCGTGACCGCCCACGGCACCGCAAACCACAGCGCCATCGGCCGCACGCGCTCGCCGTTTTTAAACTTGTGGTTGACCGCCCAAAAGCCGATCAGCGGGTCGTTGATTGCGTCCCAGATCGTGCCGATCGTCAGGATCGTGCCCGCGACGAGCACGTCGAGCTTGAGCACGTTCGTCAAAAAGAAAAGGTAGTAGATGCTCTTGAACTGGTAGACCACGTTGCTTGCCGTGGAGAAGGTGCAAAAGCCGAGCTTCTCGGCCGTGCCGATGCGCTTGATCGGCTGAATCGTCTGTTCGCTCATATCGATTCCTCTCTGTCCCGAATTGCGCCGAGCCGCTCGATCAGCAGGCGCTTGAAACGCTCCGGCTCGTCGTTCATCGGGTTGTGGCCCGACTGCTCAAACCAGATCAGCTCCTTTTGCGGCGCTTCGATTGTGTCGAACCACGCCTGCACGAGCGCGGCGGGCGTGTTTTGATCAAGCACGCCGTCAAACACAAAATACGGCACCATAAACTTCGTACACGTGGCGGGAAAATCGGTTTTGCCGACCTCCTCCCACATGGCCGTGAGCACGTATTTGTAGCCGCGCGCAAGGCCGATCAAATCCGGCAGGCTGTACTCGCCGGAGAAGAGCACGGGGATGACGAAGGAGCGAAAGTAACTGCGCTTTTTTTCGCTCCGGGAGTAGCCGCCGTACTTCATCATCACGCGGCGCTGCGCCATCATGCCGGCAAAGCCGCCGTTGTAGACGCCCATCACGGGCGGGCCGACTTTTTGCAGGATTGCGACGGATTTCGCGTCCCCGGCCTTTTCCGCTTCCGCGAGCGCGAACGCGTAGCTGAGCGCCTCGTTCTTGGCGCCGTCGACCACCTGCCCAAAGCCCACGTAGGCCGCGATGCGCGCCGGGTGGCGGTGGGCAAGGTACGTGCCGAGCTCGGAACCCCAACTGCCGCCGATGATGAATACCTTCTCCTTGCGGAAGCGCTCGCAGAGCCAGAGGACGAGCTCGTTCGCGTCCTCGACGAAGCGGTCGATCGTGAGCGTCTCGCGCCCGGCTCCCCGGTAGGAGCCGCCGCTGCCGCGCTGGTCCCAGGCCACGAGCGTGAAGGTCCTTGCGAGGTCGGCGTGGTTCTTCATCACCGTGTGCCGGTTGCACACGCCCGGCCCGCCGTGCAGAAACAGCAAAACGGGGTTTTCTTCATCCTCGCCGCGGATGTGAATGCGCTGCGGCAGGCCGCCGAGCGTCACCTTAAGCTTTTGGTCGATCATGCTTCTCCCATCCCGTCCGCAGCCCGCGGACGCGTCGAATCGGTTGACGCCGCCCCGCCGTTTCAGCGCTTTTGAACGGGAGCGGTGTCGCGCCTTGCCGGAGGCGCGCTTTGCGCGGTTTGTTGGCGATTTCTGTTAAATCAGTATACTATAATTCAGCGCGCCGGAACAGCCCCGGAATCGCCGCGAGTCTTTGGCTTGCGCGCGGCGCGCGTCGTCCCGATCATAGCCGGGGTTTTGACGGCCAAATATCTACCTTTCATCACCGGGGTTTTCCCTGTGAAAAACGGCCAAAACCCCACATTTCGTGCGGATTTGCGGTTGCAATCGACGATCGGCTGTGCTAACATATACTGATGTCGGCCAACGCCGGCTTATGTATTCGCGACGAAGAATGGAGGAACAAATGGCAACCTGCGATAAATTGGAGAATAACCGCGCAAAGCTCACCATCGCCGTTTCCCGCGAGACGTTCGGCTCCGCTCTCGAGCAGGCGTATCGGAAAACCGCGCATCAATACAATGTGCCAGGCTTTCGCAAGGGCAAGGCGCCAAAGAAGGTCATCGAAAACATGTACGGCGAGAGCACGTTTTATGAAGAGGCGTTCAAGCTCGTTTGGGGCGGCGCCTACGACGCGGCGCTCAGCGAGCATGCGCTCACCGCCATCGACGAGCCCGACCTTGAAATCACGACGATCGACGCCGCCGAAGGGCTTACGTTTACCGCCGAAGTGCAGCTTTTGCCCGAGGTCACGCTCGGCGCCTACAAGGGTATAGAAGTACCCGAGCCCACGTATACTGTTGAGGACTCCGAGGTCATGGCGGAGATCGAGAAGGAGCGCGAGAAAAACGCGCGCTTCCTCGAGGTTGAGCGCGCCGTCGAAACGGGCGATCGGGTCATGCTCGACTATTCCGGCAGCATCGACGGCGTGAAGTTCGACGGCGGCACCGCCGAGGATCAATTGCTTTTGATCGGCTCCGGCACGTTCATACCGGGCTTCGAGGAGCAGCTCGTCGGCATGCATGCGGGCGAGGAGAAGGATATCGCGGTGCGCTTCCCCGACGAATACGCAAACGAGCTCGCGGGCAAAGACGCGGTGTTTGCCATCAAGCTCAAGGCCGTTCAGGTTAAGGAACTGCCCGCGCTCGACGACGAGTTTGCCAAGGACATTTCGGACTTCGACACCCTCGCGGCGCTCGTAGCCGATAAGAAGGCCAAGATGACGGCGCAGGCCGAGAAAAACCGCGCCATCGCCATCGAGAACGTGGCGCTCAAGGCCGCCTCGGACAACGCCATCGTCGAGATTCCCGACGTGCTCGTCGAGCGGCAGGTCAACAACATGCTGCGCGACGTCGCCTACCGCCTGAGCATGAGCGGCATCTCGCTCGAGGACTACTGCAAATACACCGGCACCGACCTTGCCTCGATGAAGGAAAGTTACCGGGCCGAGGCGCGCGAGCGCGTCAAGACGCAGCTTGTCATCGAGGCCGTCGTCAAAGCCGAGGAGATCGACTGCGAACCCGAGGACCTCGCCGCCCAGATCAGCGAATACGCCGAGAGCAGCGGCAAGCCGTCCGAGGAGTTCGCCGCGACGCTCAGCGAGGACGACCGCGCGTATCTTGCCGACCGCGCCAAAACGCAGAAGGCCATAAAGCTCATCACCGAAAGCGTCGTGCTCGTTCAGGACGGCGAAAAGAAGAAATCCGCGGGTAAAAAGGCCTCCGCGAAGAAGACCGAAATGCCCGAGGCGTAACCCCGATTGCGAGGAAGGGAGGAAACCACTGTGAACCTGATCCCGATGGTCGTCGAACAGACGACGCAGGGCGAACGCTCCTACGACATCTATTCGCGCCTGCTCAAGGACCGCATCATCTTCATCGGCGGGCCGATCGACGACGATACGGCCAACATCGTCATCGCGCAGATGCTCTTTCTCGAGGGCGACGATCCCGATAAGGACATCAACCTCTACATCAACTCGCCCGGCGGCTCTGTAAGCGCCGGCCTTGCGATATACGACACGATGCAGTACATCAAGTGCGAGGTCGCCACCATCTGCGTGGGCATGGCCGCCTCGATGGGCGCGTTCCTCCTCG
>CAYMSL010000089.1:0-308 GCA_964393095.1 uncultured Oscillospiraceae bacterium
CGGATCTGCCCATCTGCGTCCACCTCGACCACGGCGATACGTTCGAACTCTGCAAGAGCTGTATCGACGGCGGCTTTTCGTCGGTGATGATCGACGGCTCGCACCATTCTTACGATGAGAACGTCACACTCACGCGCCGGGTCGTCGAATACGCGCACGATCACGGCGTGGTTGTCGAAGGCGAGCTGGGCCGCCTCGAAGGCGTCGAGGACGACGTGAAGGTCGCCGCGGGCGAAGGCAGTTACACCGACCCCGACCAGGTGCAGGATTTCGTCACCCGTACCGGCGTGGACTCGCTTGCCATCGCG
>CAYMSL010000089.1:357-3243 GCA_964393095.1 uncultured Oscillospiraceae bacterium
CAACATCGACAGCGACCTTGGGCTCGCCATGACCGCCACGATCCGCAAGTATTTTCACGACAATCCCTCGCACTTCGACCCGCGCCAGTACCTCAAGCCTGCGCGCGAGGCGATCAAGGCGATGGTCAGCCGCAAGATCACGGCCGTGCTCGGCTGCGACGGCAAGGCGGGACTCTAATTTACCAAACGGATATCGCACGAAATACGCGCCCGTAGGGGCGCGTATTTTTAAACCGGCAAACGCATCGCGCGAGAAAAATCTTGTAATTTTTGTCTGCTTTGGGCGCACTGTGGTATACTGTTGTAGAATTTTTCGCGCCGGGGGGATCGGCGGGGAGGGGAAAAAGGGATGGAACGGGAAAAAAGCGACGGCCGTATCTTTTCGCTTGGCACGCGCTCGTTTGTTGCGGCGCTGATCATCTTATTCGCGCTGATGCTCGTTACCTACGCGCTGACATTCGCGCTGCCTGCGGGCGAGTATGAGCGCGTGACGCTCGACGGCGCGGAGCGTATCGTGCCCGGCACCTACCGCGCGGCGGCGGGCGGTATTCCGCTCTGGCGTTGGCTGCTCTCGCCGTTTCTCGCGCTTGGCGCGGAGGGCGGTTTTACGCTCATTGCGATCATCGCCTTCCTGCTCGTCATCGGCGGCGCGTTCAACGCGCTCGACGAATGCGGCGTGCTTTCCTATATGTTCAACCGCGTCTATCGCACCGCGCGGGATCGCAAATACCGTTTGCTGCCGCTCGTGACATTGTTTTTTATGGCGCTCGGCGCGTTTGTCGGCTCCTTTGAGGAGTGCGTACCGCTCGTACCCGTCGCCGTCGCGCTCGCGTACTCGCTTGGCTGGGACGCCCTTGTGGGGCTCGGCATGAGCCTGCTTGCGGTAGGGTTCGGCTTTAGCACCGGCGTGTGCAACCCGTTTACGGTGGGCGTTGCGCAGGAGCTTGCGGGGCTGCCGATGTTTTCGGGCATCTGGATGCGGCTATTGACGTTTGTGCTGATCTACGCGTTGCTGATCGCGTTTCTGCTTCCCTACGCGCGGCGCGTCGAGCGCGATGCGTCGCGTTCGCTTGTGTACGACCCGGCGCTTTCCGCGCGCTGGTCGACGCTGCGCACCGCGTTTACCGCGCAGCGGCGCAAGGATCGCGCCCTGCTCTGCTTTGCCGCGATACTCGGCGCGGGCGTCGTGCTGATTCTTTGCTCGAGCTTTAGCAAATTCCTGCAAAACAGCATCATGCCGCTCATCGCCGTGATCTTTCTGCTTGCGGGCACGGTTTCGGCGCTGGTTTCGGGCATGGGCGGGAAAAGCTATCTGCGTTCGTTCGGCAGGGGCATGGTCAATATCCTTCCCGCGGTGCTGCTGATTTTGATGGCGAACTCCATACGCTATACGATGACGGAGGCGCGCATACTCGATACGATTCTCTACAAGACCGTCCTCTTGACCGAGCGCGCGTCAAGCGGCGCCGTGGTGCTGCTCATCTACGCGCTCGCGCTCGTCATGGAACTGTTCGTTTCGAGCGGCTCTGCCAAGGCCTTCCTGCTGATGCCGCTGATTTCGCCCATCGCGGATCTTAGCGGCGTATCAAGGCAGATATCGGTGCTGGCCTACGCCTTCGGCGATGGGTTTTCCAACGTGTTTTACCCGACGAATCCGGTGCTTCTGATCTCGCTTGGCATCGTGGGCATCGGCTATGGCAAGTGGTTTCGCTGGAGCGCGAAGATACAGCTCGCCGTGCTGGCGCTAACGAGCGCGCTGCTTCTCTTTGCCAATGCAATCGGGTATTGAGTCGGAAAGCGGGCGAAGCGGCGTATGAACGAACAATATCCGGATGAACGCGCTTTCCTTGACCTGCTGCCGGCCGGTACGCGGCTGCGCCGGCGCTATCTCGTCGAAAGCCTGATCGGGCGCGACGCGCAGGGCCTGACCTATGCGGGCTATGACGAGCGTGCGCGGCAGGGCGTGGTGATCAAGGAATATCTTCCGCGTGCGCTGGCGGGGCGCGCCCTCGGTCTAAACGCGGTCTCACCGAAAAATAAATCCTGCGGCGAGCTGTTTTTTCTCGGCGCGGAGGCGTTTTTAAGCCAGCATCACGCGCTGACGGAGGCCGTCGGCAGCCCGAACGTGCTCTCCGCCTTCGACGCGTTTTTTGAAAACGGCACGGCCTACGCAATCGTGGAGCGGCTCGAGGGGGTAACGCTCGAACGCTATCTCGCGCTGAAGCGGCGCCCTCTTTCGGCGGGCGAGGCCATGTATGTGGCCGCCTCGATGGCGGACGCGCTGCTCGTGGTAGACAGCCTCGGCATGCTGCACCAAGACGTTTCTGCCCGCTCGCTGTTCTTCTGCACGGACGGCACGGTCAAGCTCGTGGAGTTTGCCGAGGCGAGGGCTGTTTTGCGCGCGCGCCGCGCCGTGGAGGACGCGCCGCCGTGGACAGACCTCTATTCCCTTGCCGAAACGCTCTATGCGGCGATGACCGGCCGGGATGCGCGGGACGGTCTTATGCCAAACGAGCGTGTTCCCGCGCCGCTGATGGCGCTGTTTCTGCGCATGCTCGAGCCGGACGTCGCGCGGCGCGTCGCCTCCGTATTCGACTATCGCCACGCGCTGGCCTGCGTGGAGATCGAGGCGGAGTGCCCGGAGGTGTCGGTTGAGGAGAGCGGGATCGAAGAACACCCGCTGCCGTTACGGCATGCCGCGGCGCCGCGAACGGAGCGTAAGCAAGACGCGCGGCGCCCCGACCCGGAGCCGGAGGACATGGGGCGCGCAGCCGCGCGGGAAAGCCTGAGACAGGGGGAACGGCGCGTAAAACGCATCGCGCTCCTCTGCGGCGGCGCGGTGCTGGTCGCCTTGATACTGGGGTTGATTCTGCGGGCGGCTCTGCG
>CAYMSL010000089.1:3343-7253 GCA_964393095.1 uncultured Oscillospiraceae bacterium
TTTTCGCCCGGGCCTACGATGCGCTTGCCGATGGAACCTCGGCGCGCCGCCCGAGCTTGCTCCAGAAGCGGAACGTCAGCGGCCAGAGCGCGCCGCCGACGACCACCATGAGGAAGTAGCGAATAAAATGCGCGACGTTATGGCCGCCCGCGAGCGCGAGCAGCGGGGCGCTCAGGAGCATGCGCACGACCACGACGACGGCAAGCCCGAGCAGGGCCTTGAGGATCTGCGCCCACCAAACGGCGCGCACGTCGAAGCGGATATAGCGCTGCTCGAGCCAGAGCACAGCGCAGAACCCCGTGGACGCGCCCAGCATGACATAGGCGGTCTTTGCGCCGTCGAGCGAGTATTCAAGGATCGCGCCGGCCGGCAGCGGCACGAATTCCACATAGATAAGCAGCGCGACGCCGGCGATCAGCAGCGCGCCAAGCAGCAAAATGCGGTAACGACGGTCGGTCCACGCCCGGGAAAAGAGCGGATAGGCGGCAAACACGAGCAGCGCGGCAACGCCGAGCGAGACGAGCACGTCCGCCGGGGTATGCACGCCGAGGTACATGCGCGAAAAGCCTACAAGCAGCGTCAGGGCGACGGAGCAGACGCGAATCCACCGTTCGCGCCGCACGCGCGCGATGCCGAGGAACAGTCCCGCCGCGCACTGCGTATGCCCGCTCGGGAAGGAATAGCCCGTGGCGGCGGCGCGCGCGCTTTCGACGATGGTAAAATCCTCGTCGAGCACCCACGGCCGCGGCACGCAGAAGATCAGCTTGAGAAACTGGTTGGCGATCTGCCCTAAAAAACAGGTGTAGAGCAGGAAGTAACCGCCCTTTTTGTCGATGCACCAGTAGAAGAGCATCGCGAACGCCATAAACACCGTCTCCTCGCCAAAGAGCGTGAAGAACTGAAACAGCTGGTCGAAAAAGGGCGTGCGAACCGACTCCAGCAGGCGCAGAAACTCCATCGAACCATCCTCCGATCGCGATATGTGTTATCCGTATAAGCAAAAAAACCGTTTGTCTGCGACGGGCCGCGCAGGCAAGCCGCGCGGCACCCATAAAGTAACAACAGCATACCATATCGTAGGCGCAAATGACAGAACAAATGAGGGAGAGTATATGGTTTTTAAACGAACGCTGCGATTTGGCATGCAGGGCGCGGATGTGCGCCACTGTAAAGACGCGCTTTTCGAACTTGGCTATTATGCAAGCTCGATTCTGATTCTGACAAACGACCGGTTCGGCACGGCGACGCTCGCCGCCGTCAGGCGCTTTCAGCACGCAAACACCGATGCGGACGGCAACCGCCTGCGGGTGGACGGCATCATCGGCATCCGCACCTGGAACGCGCTTGAAACGGCCATGCTCGCGCTTGAAATCGATGCGGCGCTGCCGGACAATATTTCCTCGACGGCCAAGGCGGCGATCACCCCCGATCTGGCGCGGGTATCCGAGGCGCGCCGCGCGTTTGTGCTCGAGGCGCTTTCCTACGCCTACGATCCGCTCGTACCCGCGGCCTACCCGCACTCGCTCTACATCCGCGGGGCAAACCTCTATTCGGCGGAACTCGTGCGCACGCCGATCACCGCCGCGCGCATCGTTTCGGGCGCAAAGGCGCAGCCGCAGTACTTCGACGGCGGGCGCAAGGAGATGATGCTTGCCGCTGTAAAACAGAATCCCGAGATATCGGGCGCGGACTGCTCGGGCGGCATCGTGGGGCTTATGCGCGCGCACAAGTTTGTGAAAAACACGTTTGACGCCACGGCAGACGCGCTTGCGAGTGCCTACGCCACGACGATCGCGAAATCCGCGCTCAAGGCGGGCGACTGGGTCGGGCGCAGCGGGCATATCGGCATCTACGCGGGCGGCGGCTACGTCGTCGAATGGATGGGCGGCTCATACGGCTGCCAACTTACCCGGCTGACCGCGCGCAAGGGATATGATTTTATAACGGGAAAGATCGCGTCCCGCCCCGTCTGGACGCGCTACCGGCGGCCGAAGGCGTATTGATCAGCGGTTCATCAAAAAGGCCGAGAAGTTGAGATAGGCCGCGAACGCGACCCAGAGGAAATAGGGAATCTGCAGATAGCCGGCGACGGGCCGCACGACGACGAACATCGCGATCATCACGACGATCACCGCCTCGAGCAGCACGATCCAGACGAATGCGGCAAACGTGAGCTGGAAACCGAAAAAGAGGATTGTCCAGCCGAAGTTGAGGAAGAGCTGCAGCGCGTAGACGTGCAGCGCGTCGCGGCGGTTGTCGTCGTTTGCGCGGTAGACAAGCGCGCTCGATACGCCCATAAGGATGTAGAGCGCCGTCCAGACGACGGGAAACACCCAGCCCGGCGGCGTGAGCGCGGGCTGCGCGGAAGCGGCGAACGCGCGCATGCCCCCGAGCGTGAGCAGCATGGCGATCAGGCCGATTGCAAGCGGCAGCGCAACGGAGCACGCGTAGGTTCGGATGACTGTTTTGGCATATGTCGTCACGAGGAGAGTATATGCGATTTTTTACGCGGCCATGCGGACGGCGCTAGCGAAGCGCGCGGAAAAAGCCGCTTAGCAGCGCCGCGCATTCGTCTTCAAGCACGCCGCCCCAAACCTCGACGGTGTGCGAAAAACAATGCTCGAGCAGCTCCATACGCGAGGCGCAGCAGCCCGCCGCTTCGTCGAACGCGCCGAACACAAGCCGTTCGAGCCTCGCGTTGAGGCAGGCCCCCGCGCACATGGCGCAAGGCTCGAGGGTGACGTAGAGCGTACAGCCGGACAACCTTGTCCCAAGCAAAGCCATGCCGCGCCGCAGACACAAAAGCTCCGCGTGCGCGGTTGCGTCCCGGCCGCTTTCACATTCGTTGTGCGCGGCGGCAATGATTTCGCCGTCCTTAACGAGCACCGCGCCCACGGGCACCTCGCCCAGCGCACCGGCAATTTGCGCCTCCGTAAGCGCCGCGCGCATGAAGCGCTCGTTATCCCGGTTCATCGCGCCAGCACCTCGTCGGTATCAAAGTCCGCGTACTCGACGCGCGTAAGCGCAAGGCCGTGCGCCGGGGCCGTCGCGCCCAAATCGCTGCGCACGCCGCCGTTTAGCGCCCGTAAGAGGGCGCTTGCTTCAAGCCGTCCGCAGGCGATATCGAGCATCGTGCCCACCAGGATGCGCACCATGTTGTAGAGAAAGCCGTTTGCCGTCACATCGTAGTAAAGATACGCGCCGTCCTCGGCCCACTCGGAGCGAAAGAGCGTGCGCACCGTGCGCTCAACGCACCCGCCCGCGGAGCAAAACGCGGCAAAGTCGTGTTCGCCGAGCACGTCGGCGGCGGCTTGCCGCATGCGCGCGAGGTCAAGCGGCACATGCACGTGCAGGGCGGTGTCGCGCGTGATCACGCGCGGGTGCGCGCCGGTCTGCACCGTATAGCGGTAGCTCTTCTTCTCCACGGAAAAGCGCGCGTGAAAGTCGCCTGGCACCTCGTCGGAATAGCGCACGCGGATGTCGCGCGGCAGATGCGCATTGAGCGCGAAGGCAAACTTCTCCGCCGGCATGCGCGCGCTTGTATCGAAGTGCGCCACCTGCGCGCGCGCGTGCACGCCGCTGTCCGTGCGGCCGGAACCGTGCGCCTGAACGGGTTCGCCCGTGATGGAAAAAATCGCCTCGTTGAGCCGCTGCTGGACAGATACGCCGTTTTGCTGGAGCTGCCAGCCAACATAGTTTGTGCCGTCGTATTCAAGCACGAGCCGGATGCGCCTCATAGCCGGCCGCGCTCCCATAGAAGCGCCGCCGCGAGCGCCGCGAGCATAACGAGCGCGGAAAAGAGGTCGCGCGCGTGAAAGCGCAGTTCGCGCATGCGCGTACGCCCCTCGCCGCCGTGGTAGCAGCGCGCTTCCATCGCCATGGCCAGCTCGTCCGCGCGGCGAAAGGCCGA
>CAYMSL010000090.1:0-3958 GCA_964393095.1 uncultured Oscillospiraceae bacterium
TACATTCAGGCATGTTGTAGCGCAATTCAAATCGTTTGTCAATATATAATTTGCGCCGCGCACGCGCCGTGCTTTTTCAGGCTCGTCCGGGCGCCGAAAAGCGGCGCACGGCACCCTGTATGGTATGCGTGCACCCAAAGGACGGTAAACGGGAGTATATAAAAATCCGCCGCGCTGTGCGGCGATGGGGCAGGCGCGCATAACGCCGCGGCCGCAGTACTGTTTTTCGACGCGCGCTCATACGATAGTGAAGAGTGCTTATCGGGGGGATGGAAGCATGCGCGTTATCATCGTAAAGCGGAATACGCTCATCGCCGCCGTGGGGATCGTGCTGGCGCTGATCGCCGGCGTCGTGCTCGCGCTGATGCTCTGGAACGGCAGCATCGCGCCCGCGATGGGGGTTGCGGCATATGTTGGCGAATACGAACTCAATGTGCTTGCGGGCAAGCAGCGCGAGCTGCCCGTATACGCCGTCGAACAAAGCGAGCCGGTCATCGCCTTGACCATCGACGCGGCCTGGGAGGACGACAAAACCGAGTTTATCCTGGAAACGCTCAAAAAGTACGAGGTTAAGGCCACGTTCTTCCTTTGCGGCGTGTGGGTCGAGGCCTACCCGCAGCACGTCAAGGAAATCGCGGCGGACGGGCACGAGATCGGCAACCACTCGATGACCCATCCGCACATGAACAAACTCTCCATCGATGCGATTCAAAAGGACGTCTCCGACCTTGACGATCGCATCGAGGCGCTTACCGGCAAACGCAGCACGCGCTTTCGCGCGCCGTTTGGCGAGTATAACGACACGGTGATATCCACCATTCGCGGCATGGGTTACGAGGTCGTGCAGTGGAACATCGACACGATCGACTGGAAGCCCGAGCGCCCGGCCGATACGATACTCAACGGCGTGATCCCGCGCCTTGGCAACGGCAGCATCATACTCTGTCACAACAACGGCTACCAGATCAAAAATTACCTGCCTGCGCTCATCGAGCAGGCCATGGAGAAGGGCTACCGCTTTGTGACCGTCTCCGAGCTCCTGCTCGACGGCGAGACGGAGATCGACAATAACGGCGTGCAGCGGCTTAAAAAGGCGAATTAGCGTAAGGTAACGCAGCCAAGCAGATGCAGAACAACCCGCGCTCCGGCGCGCCCGCAAGGGAAACGCCGGATCAAGCGGGCTGTTTTTTGTGCCGCCGCGCTTGGAAAAACAGTGGGCGCAGGCCGTACAGAAACCCTCCGCCGCCAAAGACCGCGGCGTGTCCCTAAGCGCGTGGGCGCGCCGTTTTGCGGCCGGTTGTTCTATCGGCTTGATATTCACCATGTTCGGCTGTCGTTTTATGTGGTAGAATCAGGAAAAAGCAATCATATTATACGGGGGAAACGCGTTTATGAAGCAAGCAATCGAACAAACGCCTGCCGGGTTTGCCATGTTTGGCCGCAGCGGAAGCGTCTCGCGCAAAGCGGTGCGAATCGCCATTCTTCTCACCATACTTGCCGTTGTTGTTCGGCTGCCGTGCTTTACGTTCCGCTCGCATGACTATGTTGGTTTTCTCGAGCCGTGGGCGCAATATCTGAGGGCGAACGGACACTTTCTTGGCATCGCCACGATTGAGTCGGACTATACCGCGCCCTATCTCTACTTTTTGAGTCTGGTATCCTATCTGCCCTCGGCCTTAACCATTTACGCGATCAAGGCGGTACAGTGTATATTCGATTTTATCTGCGCTTATTATGCCGGAAAAATCGTAACGAAAGCCTCCGGGAAGTCTTATCTCGGGGTCATTGCCTACTGTGCGGTGCTTTTCGTTCCGACCGTCATCCTAAACAGCGCCGCTTGGGCGCAATGCGACGCGACCTATACCGCGCTTCTGCTGATCATGCTATGGAACTTTATGCAGAACCGACCAAGACTGGCGCTGATCTTCTTTGGCGTGGCGCTCTCCCTCAAGCTGCAGTCGATTTTCCTCCTGCCCTTTGTCATCTATCTCTTTATCGACAGGCGCTTTAAGTTCTATGAAGCGTTCTATAGCGTATTTAGCTTTCTTGCTCTGCAAATTCCCGCATGGATTCTCGGGGTGCCGATCTCGCGTTCTTTTGGCGTGTACCTAACCCAGGCAGCTCAATATGATGTCGCCTTTACATACAACGCCCCTTCGATCTATGCGCTCTTTCCGCAGGAGGCGCAGACGGAACTGCGCACCCTTGGGATGGTACTGTTGGGTATCCTCGTCGCAATCGGCGTCTGCGCTATCGCGGCGCTGCTGATCTTCTTGCTGAAAAGAAGGCTCAGCGATCGGAGCTTGATCCTGCTCTTTTTCTTCTGCGGCCTTGCGATCCCCTTTCTTCTGCCGCGTATGCACGAGCGGTACTTCTTTGTCGCCGAGGTCGCCGTCGTGATATATGTGTGCCTGAATCCAAAGAGGTGGTGGAGCGCGATCCTCGTCATTTTTCCCGCCTGCGTCACCTATCTCTATTGCATGCTCTTTAGCGGAGCGCCCAATAACGACTCGCACCTGCGCCTGCCCGTTTTGGTGCTGCTCCTTGGTACGGCAGCGGTTCTCGTTGCGAAATGGCTCGTAGAGAGCATCTTAAGCGATCCAAGGCGTGCCGGGATAGACGCGCCGCCCGAAGCGGTACAGGACGGGTTTCAGGCAGCCGAATAGCGGAACAGAATAAAAGAAATCCCCGTCTTGCGCGTGGGCGCGTCCGCCCGGTTTGCTTGCATTGGCGCGCGCTTTTCGTTATAATACGTTCGGTCGCCGCATAGAAGCGCAAAGCGGCGGCGTGTGCGCGGACTGCCCGCGCATGCACAACCAAATAAAGGGCGCTGTCCTTTTATTTGAGAACGGTACGGGCATGAACAATGCGCACAAGCGATTTCTACTACGACCTGCCAAAGGAACTGATCGCGCAGACGCCGGCGGCCGACCGCTCGTCCTCGCGGCTGCTCGTGTATGACCGCGCGGACGGCTCGATCCGCGATTGCGTGTTCTCGCAACTGCCGGCGTTTCTTACGAAGAAGGATGTGCTTGTGCGCAACAATACGCGCGTGCTGCCGGCGCGCCTGCTTGCAAAGCGCGCGGATACCGGCGGCGCGATGGAGTTTTTGCTGCTCAAGCGCGTGGACGACCGCGTTTGGGAGAGCCTTGCGCGGCCTGCGCGGCGCGCGCAATCGGGGCGGTTGTACCGGGTCAACGACGAACTATACGTGCGTGTGCTCCGGGAGACGGGGGTTGAGGGCGGGCGGCTCATCGAATTGTGTTACGAGGGCGTGTTCGAGGAGGTGCTCGAGCGCGCGGGGCAGATGCCGCTGCCGCCGTATATCACCGAACGTCTCCAAGAGAGCGGGCGCTACCAAACGGTCTACGCCAAGGAGAACGGCTCGGCCGCCGCGCCGACGGCGGGTCTGCACTTTACGAACGCGCTGCTCGACGAAATCCGCGCGCGGGGAACGGACATTGTGGACATCCTTTTACACGTGGGGCTGGGCACCTTCCGGCCGGTCAGCGAGGAGAACGTCGAGGACCACGTGATGCACGGCGAGTACATCGAGGTTTCACAGGACGCGGCCGAGCGCGTCAACCGCGCGCGGGAAGACGGCGGCCGTGTCGTGGCCGTCGGCACCACGTCGGCGCGCACGCTCGAGAGCGTTGCAAGCGAGGAGGGCGCCGTTTGCGCGAAGGCGGGCTGGACGAACATCTACATCACGCCCGGCTACCATTTCCGCACGGTCGACGCGCTGATTACGAATTTCCACCTGCCGGAGTCGACGCTGCTCATGATGATCTCGGCGTTCATGGGCCGCGGGGAGGCGCTGCGCTGCTACGAGCACGCGATTGCCGCGCGCTATCGCTTCTTCAGCTTTGGCGACGCGATGCTGATCCTGTGAATATGGGTGGGGTCGAACAGAAACAACATTTGTTAGGAGCGCCGCATGGACGAACCATTCCGCTTT
>CAYMSL010000090.1:3968-7226 GCA_964393095.1 uncultured Oscillospiraceae bacterium
GCCCTGCTACATGCCCGTCGGCACGCAGGCGACCGTCAAGGCCATGACCCCGCGTGACCTAAGAGACGTCGGCGCGAACATCATCCTTGGCAACACATATCATCTCTATCTGCGTCCGGGTCATCGGCTCGTTGAGGAGGCGGGGGGCCTGCACGCGTTTATGCGCTGGGAGCGGCCGATCCTCACCGACAGCGGCGGCTTTCAGGTGTTTTCGCTCGCGAAGATCAACGACATCCAGGAGGACGGCGTGCTCTTCCGCTCACACATCGACGGGAGCAAGCACTTTTTTACGCCCGAAAAGGTCATGGAAATCGAGCAGGCGCTCGGCGCGGACATCGCGATGTGCTTCGACGAGTGCGCGCCGTTTCCCTCCGACCGTCGCTATACGATTGCCGCCATGGAGCGCACGCACCGCTGGGCGGCGCGCTGCCGCGCGGCGCACACGCGCAGCGATCAGGCTTTGTTCGGCATCGTGCAGGGCGGCATGTACGCGGATTTGCGCATTGCAAGCGCCAGGGCCATTGCGGAAATGGACTTTCCGGGCCATGGCATCGGCGGCCTGAGCGTTGGGGAACCGAAGCATGTGATGTACGAGATGCTCGAGCAGATCGCCCCCTGCCTGCCGGAGCATAAGCCGCGCTACCTCATGGGCGTGGGCAGCCCCGACTGCCTGCTCGAGGGCGTGCTGCGCGGCGTGGATATGTTCGACTGCGTTCTGCAGACGCGCTGCGCGCGAAACGGTCTCGCGCTGACGCGGCACGGGCGCGTCTCGCTTAGAAACGCCAGGCATGAGCGGGATTTTTCCCCGCTTGAGGAGGGCTGCGACTGTTATTGCTGCCAAAACTTCTCCCGCGCGTATCTAAGGCACCTTGTCAAGGAAAAGGAGATACTCGGCGCGCAGTTATTGACCATGCACAACCTGCGCTTCTCGCTCAAGCTCATGGAGGACGTGCGCGCGGCCATCGAAGAGGATCGCTTTGGCAGCTTTGCGCGCGCGCTGCTCGAGCAGGGCATCTACGACGCGCCGGGCGCGGGGGAGTAAGCCGTGAAGAACGTCCTCTGTCAAAGCGAAGCGGATACCGAGGCGCTGGGCGGGCGGCTTGCGCGGCTGCTCGGCGCGCCCGCGTTCATTGCGCTCTACGGGGACTTAGGCGCGGGCAAGACCGCGTTCGTGCGCGGCATGGGCGCGGCGCTCGGCATTGACGACGTACGCTCGCCGACGTTTACGATCGTGCAGGAGCATCCGTGCAAACCGCCGCTTCTGCACTTTGACGCCTACCGCCTTTGCGGCGAGGACGAACTTTACGCCATCGGCTTTGAAGAATACTGCGCCATGCCCGCGCTGATCGCGCTTGAATGGGCCGAACGCGTGCCGGACGCCCTGCCCCGGGAGCGGCTGGATATCTTTTTCGAGGGTTCGGGGGACGAGCCGCGCCGTGTGCGCCTGCAGCCGCGCGGCAAACGGTATGAAAGTGTGGTGGAGCGGCTGTGAATCTGCTTGCGCTTGATACGAGCGCGCGCGTTGCGAGCGCGGCGCTGCTGCGAGACGGCGCCGTGCTGCTCGAGCTTACGGCCGACGCGGCGCAAAAGCACGCCGAGACCGCCGCGCCGCTCGTCGATCGCCTGCTTGCTGCGCTGGAGCTGCCGCTCGAGGAAATCGACCTTTTTGCCGTCGACGTCGGCCCCGGTTCGTTTACCGGCGTACGCATCGGCGTAAGCCTCGTCAACGCCATGGCGTTCGCGCTGCAAAGGCGCGTCGTGCCCGTTGACGCGCTGTATGCGCTCTATGTTGCCGCAAACGAGCCCGAGCGGCCCGTGTGCGCCCTGCTCGACGCGCGTAACGGCAACGCCTATGCCGCGCTCTACGAGGGCGGGCGGACGCTCATAAAGCCCGCGGCAGTTGAAACCGCACCGTTTGTCGGCGCTTTGCCGGCGGGCACGCGCATCGTCGGCGACACGGGGACGGACGTTATGGCATACCCGCGCGCCTCGGCGGTCGGCGTTGCCGCGTTTGGCCTCGTGGAACAGGCCGCGCCGTTTGTCGAGCCGCTCTACCTTAGGCCGTCGCAGGCGGAGCGGTTGAAACGGGAGCGGGAGGGCGGACGATGAGCGTCGAATGCATCCGCGCCATGACGCGGCAGGATGTTATACGGGTCTACGAGATCGAGTGCGCGAGCTTTCGTTCGCCCTGGTCGAAGGGGGCGCTGCTTGGGGAACTGCGAAACGACGTGGCGCACTACCTTGTCTACGAGGCGGACGGCGTACTCTGCGGCTATGCGGGGATGTGGGTGCTTTTTGAGGAGGCGCACATGACGAACGTCGCCATACTGGAAGGTTACCGCCGGCAGGGCCGCGCGAAAAAACTCATGCTCGAGATGATGCGGCTTGCCGTACGGCTTGGGGCCGAGAAGATGACGCTTGAGGTGCGGGAAGGCAACCTTGCGGCGCAGCGACTTTACCGGGGACTGGATTTTGCGCAGAACGGCTATCGCCCGCGCTACTATGCGGATACGGGCGAGGCCGCGCTGCTGTTATGGAACATGGACATCCGAAACACGATCGAGAGGAAGAGACGAAACGATGAAACCGTATGAAGAGTGGAAAGACCTCGCCGAAATGGAGCGCGCGGAACAGGAGCACAATGCGTTCTGGGCGGCGTATTTTGAAAAGGAGACCGAGGCGTACCGCGCGATTCTCGTTGAGCACAAGGGTAAGCTCCATGGCGCGCTTTCTGCAAACGCCGAGCGGTTTTCGATGACAAACGCCGAGTTTTCGGGTTTCCTCGACGGCATCAACACGAGCCTGACGGAACCGCTCGCGCTCGAGACGCTCGAAGCGGATACCATGCTGGATCGCACGATTGATTTCGAGGCGCTCTACTACAACATGCACAAGGCCAAGGCAAGCTGGCTCTACGAGCTTGCCGAGTGGGACGCTGTGCTGCCCGAGGAGAAGCGGCATGAGCTGACGCGTAAATACCGCGCCGAGGGCGTGTTTGTGCGCGCGGAGCGCGCCGTAGGCCGCAACGAGCCTTGCCCGTGCGGCAGCGGCAAAAAGTACAAGGCCTGCTGCGGCAAAGGCGCGTAGGCGCGGCGGCGCGGCGGCGCGGCGGGGAAACATTTTGCCTTTTTCCATTGACAGAAGCGGGCCGCGTCGCTATAATTATGTTTCGGAACTCGCTGCCCTGCGCCTGTAGCTCAGTTGGATAGAGCAACGGCCTTCTAAGCCGTAGGTCCCGGGTTCGAATCCCTGCAGGCG
>CAYMSL010000091.1:0-7195 GCA_964393095.1 uncultured Oscillospiraceae bacterium
GATGACCGCGATGAGTACGACGGCGAGCGAACTGCCGAATATAACCAGCGTTTTAGCAGGCAACTGCGCAAGATAAAGGCCCAGCGCATGCATAAAGCGCCCAAACTTGCTGCGCTTCTTCTTGCGCTTGGGCGTACGCGCCGCGCGCTCGATATAATCGCGCTCATCATCGTCGCGCTCGCCGTGCGCATAGACGGTGCGGCCGGTGGCGCCGCGTGGCTCGTACTCCTGCTCGCCGTAGTTCGTGCGCGGGGTGCGGCCGGTGGCGCCGAACGATTCGTACCCCTGCTCGTCATAGTCCGGGCGCGGGGTGCGGCCGGTGTAGCCGCGCGCGTCGTATCCCTGCCCGTCGTAGTTCGAGCGGGGGATACGCTCGCTGTAGCCGCCCATACGGCGCGGAGCATAGTTGCCCGCCTCATCGTAATCCGAACCGGTGCGATCGGCACCATAGCCCGCTTCCTCGCCGCCGTAGGCATGCGCGCCGCGGCGAACCGTGTCGCGGTATGGATCGGCAGGCTGTGCCGGATAGCCGGGATCCGCGTAGCCGGCGTCCATGCCCGCGGGGGCATATGCGCCGCCATCGCGGCCATAGGGCGAGGGATCGCTTCCGTAGGGTACGGGATCCGCGCGGTAAGAACGTGGATCGGCGGGATTTGCGCCGCCCGCGGTCTGTTCATTCTCATATGGGGAGCCATACGAACCGCCACGATATTCCATACATTCACACTCCTTCAAGCAGGGTATACGATCCATGTGGGGCGGGAGATGCGGTTTTCGCCGCAGAGCAGATGCGCCCATTCCAATGCAACTTTAGTTTACCATATGCACAGGGGGGCAATTATCGGGGTTATTGTGAAGAATTTATGGACAATTTGTTAATCATGATGTGCAAAAAAGCGGCGGGTGGGGAATCGTTGGAGATTCGGGATAAAGCGCCGTAACCCGTGGAAATCCGCGCCGAAAAAGACGGGTGGGGAAATTTGGCGGCCGTGCGCGAACGAAAAAGCGCGCCTCAGGCGAGAATCCTGGCGGTCGCGCTGCAGCCGATGCGCGTGGCGCCCGCGCGTATCATGGCTTCGGCCTGCTCGCGCGTGCGGATGCCGCCGCTGGCTTTAACGCCCATATCCGGCCCGACGACGCGCCTCATGAGCATGATGTCCTCTACGTTCGCGCCGCCCGCAGACAAGCCCGTGGAGGTCTTGACAAACGCCGCGCCGGCGTCTTTCGCGGCTTCGCAGGCGCGCGCCTTCTCGTCGTCGCTCAGCAGGCAGGTTTCGAGGATTACTTTAACGAGCGCGGGTTTGGCCGCGGCGACCACCGCGGCGATATCGCTGCGCACCTCATCCCAGGCGCCGTCTTTGACGAGACCGACATTGATGACCATGTCGATCTCCTCCGCGCCGTCGCGCACGGCGAGCGCGGTCTCCACGGCCTTCGCGGCCGTGGACGTCGCCCCGAGCGGGAAGCCGACGACCGTGCAGATCTTGACGCCGCTGCCTAGAAGATGCTCGCGCACGAGCGAAACGTAGCAGGGGTTGACGCAGACGCTCGCGGTCTCGTAGAAGCGCGCCTCCTCGACGGCGCGCAAAACATCCATGCGCGTCGCGTCGCTTTTGAGCAGCGTATGGTCGATGTATGTATGCAGCGGATTCATGCTTTCCCTCCACAATGGTTTTTCGGCCGGGCCGGCGGACGCAGGCGTTCCGTGCTCCCCGGCGTTTCGCCGTGGCAAGCAGTGCGAACGGCGTGGGCGGCGTGTGTACGTATCAAGGATACCCAAGGCCGGCACGGCGCAATCGGCCGGGCAAAAAGAGCCGGTTTTTCGGCTCGTTTCGACGCGTCACGCCTGCGGCGGCGTGATTTTTAGTATATCGAATCGAATGTAAACAATCAATCACAAAAGAGAAAAATGCCTGTTAAATCCAAACGCCGTTTGCTATACTGCACTCGATGAACATTTCTTGATTGGGAGATTGGGATGAAACGGGTTCCGGGGATTTTGCTCGCTCTTGCGCTATTGCTATTGCCGGTTTCGGCGCTTGCGGACTATGATTACAACGCCATTCCGACGCCGAATATGATCGTAGTCGACGCGGATGATCCAAGCGTCGTCTTCTATGAACGCGCGGCCGACCAGAAGGCGTACCCCGCCAGCACGACAAAGATCATGACATGTCTCATCGCGCTCGAAGCGGGCAACCTTGACGAGCCGTTTGCGGTCGGCGACGAGGTGCTTGGCACGACGATCAAGTTTACGAGCTATTCCTCGCTCATGGGCCTTGTGCCGGGCGAGACGGTGACGCTGCGCGACCTTGTCTACGGGCTCATGCTCGTATCGGGCAACGACGCGGGCGAGGCCATCGCCAAGCGCGTGAGCGGCTCGGTGGACGGTTTTGTTTCGCTGATGAACCAAAAGGCGGCGGCGCTCGGCATGGCGGACACGCGCTTTACAAACCCGCATGGCGTGCAGAACGACGGACACTACACGACCGCGCGCGACATGGCAAAGCTCGCCTCCTACGCCCTGCAGAACGCCGATTTCTGCCAGATTGCAAAGACGCTGACCTACACCATGCCGGCCAACAACGTGCGCACAAACCCGCTTGTTTTAACGAACACGAACCGCCTGCTGCAGGCCGTCGCGGGCGATTCGATACAAACCGTCTATCCCTACGCCATCGGCATCAAGACCGGCGATACCGACGCCGCAGGCAAGTGCCTTGTGGCGGCGGCGGAAAAGGACGGCGCACGCGTGATTGTGGTGCTCTTTGGCGACAAGTCCGCGCTATACGGCAACGATACCATCATCACAAACCTCGCGCGCTTTGCCAACGCCGCGGGGATATTTAACTATGTCTTTGAAAACGAATACCAAAGCGTCACGGCGGCGGAGCTGGGGCTTGGGGACGTGTTTTACACGGGCGTGGTCAACGCCAACCCGAACGACCTCGTAAACGGCCAGTTGGTGATGAGGGCGGATCTTTCAAAGATAACGATCCGCGCGCGCGCAAGCCGCATCGAGGGCATCCGCGCAAGCGCCTCCGCCATCAACGCCTCGCTCGAGCTGACCACCGAGGCCAAGGCGCCGATCATGGCGGGGCAGAGCATGGGCGTTGTAAGATACGAGCTCAACGGCGAGACGATCTGCACCGCGCCGCTGATGGCCGATTTTGCCGTAGGCGAGACGCTCGGCATCTCCACGGTGCCGGCGCAGGAGACCGCCGTGATCACGAACTCGCCGGACAACACGCCGCTGATCTCCAGGGGCCGCAAGGACTGGGGCTTGCGGGACTTCCTTACCCTTGCGTTTGTACTGCTTGTGGCGCTGTTCGTCGCGCTGATCGTGATCTTCATCCTCTCCGAGCGCAAGCGCCGCTACGAGCGCAAGCGCCGTGCGATGCGCGCGCGAAAGCGCAGCCAGTATTAGCGCGGGCAATACGAACAAAAGCAGCCGCTTTGTTCATGGCGGGCATAAAACATGGCGGGCCGTGTCGCACAGGAAGCGATACGGCCCGTCTTTTATGTTGTGGCTTTTCAGCACACCGTCCAATTGTCAGCCATCAAGCGGGGATGCGCAAGCGGCGAGCGACCGCTCCGCTTCGAAACAGCGGCGCTTGCCGTGCGGGGCGGCTTTGACGCCGTTTGCGCCCGCTAGAGCACGGCTTCGAGAAAGCGCGCGACGGCGCTCTCGTTGTTACTTGCCTCGAGCACGAGCGAGGCGGCCTCTTTCACCGCGGGTTCGGCGTTTCGCGGCGCCGCGCCGACGTCCGCAAGGCGCACAAGCTCAACATCGTTGCCATAGTCGCCGATGGCGAGAATTTTGCGTATGCCCGGCACGTAGGCGCGCACGTCTTCAAGCGCCGCGCCCTTCGTTACGCCCGCCGCTACGAACTCGAGGTAGACGTCGGCCGATTGGAAGGTCGAAAAGCCCTCGGAAACGCGCGGCAGGTCGAGCTGCCGAATCAGCTCGGCGAGCAGTTGCGGCGGCCGGCAGAGGAGAAGCTTGAGGAACGGCTCGGGTATCTCTTCAAGCGGAACCTTGCGGCAGTCCATGCGCTCCTTGATGGTCTGCGGATCGTCAAGCTGAAACGGGTTCGGCTCGTATACGGCCTCGTCGGTGAAGACCTGTACGCATACGTCGCGCTGCAGCTCGACGGCGCGCCGGGCAATCGTAAGGCAGCGCGCGCGGTCGACGGCATGCAGGGCAAGCAAACGCCGCGCGTCAAAATCGTAGAGCGCCGCGCCGTTGCAGAGGATGCTCGGCGCGTTGATCGGCAGCAGGTCGAGATAGGGCCCGATGTTGTAGTGCGAGCGGCCCGTCGCGACGCCGAAGCGCCCGCCTTCGCGCAGGAACGCGTCGATGGACGCGCGGTTCTCCCGCGACACGCGCTTTTGGTCGTCGAGGAGCGTGCCGTCGAGATCACAATAGAGAAACACCCCGTCGTAGCGGCCCATGGGCTTTTCCCCCAATCATTTCGAAATCCGCACCAGTATACCGCAAGACGGCGAACAATGCAACGCGGCGCGATCTTGGCAAGCGCAACGGGAAGGCGTATACTAAGTCAGGTGCGCAAAAAGCGCGCCCCGGAGGAACAGGCAATGACATCACCCGCTCGGAGGCTGGTCGTCGGCGTCGGCGCGGCGAACGTAGATGTGCACGGGCGCAGCCGCCGTTCCATCGTCATGCGGGACTCGAATCCGGGCCACCTTGCCACATCGGTCGGGGGCGTTACGCGCAACATACTCGAAAACCTCGCGCGCCAGGGCTTGCCCGCGACGCTTCTGAGCGCCGTCGGCGGCGACGTCTACGGCGAGATAATCCTGCGCGAAAGCGCCAGGGCGGGCATCGACGTCTCCCATGTGCGCGTCGATGCGGAGAAGACCTCGTCGTGCTACATCGCCATGCTCGACGAGCGAGGGGACATGCTGCTCGGCATGTCGGATATGCGTATTGTCGAGAACCTCGAGCCGGACTATCTCGAAGAGAACCGCGAGATCGTGCGAAGCGCCGCCGCCGTCGTTTGCGACGCGAGCTTGCCGACAGCGCTGCTTTCGCGCCTGCTCGACGTTGCCAAGGAAGCGGGCACGCCTGTGCTGATCGACCCGGTTTCAACGGCGTACGCGCGCAAGATGGAGCCGCTTGCCGGCCGGTTCGACGCGATTAAGCCCAACGAGATGGAGCTTGCCGTGCTCAGCGGCCTGCCGACGGACAGCGAAACGGAGATCGAGCGCGCCTGCGAGGCACTGCTTTTGCGCGGGACGCGCCGCGTGGCGGTGAGCCGCGGGGAAAAGGGCTGCTACTATGCCGACCGCACGGGCAGAAGGGTATTTCGCATGCTCAAACCCGTAGAGTCGATGGTCAACGCCACAGGCGCGGGGGACGCGTTTATGGCGGGTTTTACGCACGGGGTCGTTGCGGGCATGCCGCTCGACGAGACGCTGGACTACGCGCTCGCGTCCGGCATCACGGCGATCCAAAGCCTTGCAACAATCCATCCCGGCATGAGCGACGCGCTTGTGCGCGAAAACCTTGCGCGCTACCGCATCGTGCAGCCGTAACAGAACAAAAAACAGGACGAACACGGAGGAGTCAATATTATGCAGCAGGATTATTTGGACGTATTGCCGGAGATTTGGGATGCGGTGGTGCAAAACAGGCCCGTGGTCGCGCTCGAAAGCACGATTTTAAGCCACGGCATGCCGTACCCGGAGAACGTGGATTTTGCCGCCGAGGTTGAGAAGGTCGTGCGCGCCGAGGGTGCGGTTCCGGCCACCACGGCGCTCATCGGCGGCCGCGTCAAGGTGGGCCTTAGCCCCGACGAGCTCGAGCTTATGTGCCGGGCCGAAAACGTCGCAAAGGTCAGCCGGCGCGACATGGCGGTCTGCCTTGCCACGAAGAAGACGGGCGCTACGACCGTTGCCACAACGATGATCTCTGCCGCGATGGCGGGCATTCCGCTCTTTGCCACGGGCGGCATCGGCGGCGTACACCGCGGCGGCGAAACCACCATGGATGTCTCCGCGGACCTGCAGGAGCTTAAATCGACGCGCGTGGCCGTCGTCTGCGCGGGGGCAAAGCAGATACTCGACATCGGCCGCACGCTCGAGTACCTTGAGACGATGGGCGTGCCGGTCATCGGCAACAACACGGCGGATTTTCCGGCCTTCTACTGCCGCAGAAGCGGCTACGGCGTGGACTATGCCGCAAAGGATGAGCGTGAGATCGCCGATATCATCCACATGAAGTGGAGCCTGGGCCTTGAAGGCGGCCTGGTGATTGCAAACCCCATCCCCGAAAAGGATGCGCTCGACTTCGACTACATGGAGGGCATCATCAACGAAGCGCTTGCCGAGGCGGAGCAGCAGGGCGTGCGCGGCAAACAAATCACGCCGTTCCTGCTCGCGCGGGTCAAGGAGCTTACGCATGGCGTGTCGTTTGCTTCGAACGTGCAGCTTGCGCTGAACAACGCGCGCGTCGCGGCCCGCGTGGCCAAGGCGCTCTGCGCGCTTCCACGCTAAAAAGAGCATCGGCATAAACCAAACGCTCCGCCGCGAAGAAAACACGGCGGAGCGTCGCTTTTTTATGTGGTTCGGCCCTGCGGAAAGCGGCCGCGGCGGGCGGTCTTACGTCTCGGACTTTGGTTCGGCGGCCGCTTCGCCGACGGCCCAGGCGTCTTCGTAGTCCTTGACGGAGACGCGCTTGACAAGGAGCAGGAAGAGCATGCCGACCGCGAGGAACACGAGGATCGAGCCGATCGCCCAATAGAGCCCGTACTGCTCGGCAAGCGTGGATTCGACCCCGCGGTTGACGTACCAGTTGTGCATGCGGTAGGAGAGCGTGCTGAACACGAGCGGGCCGACGAAGGTCGATGTCCTGCCGGCGACGGAGAGGAAGCCGTAGAACTCGGCGGCCTTGGCGATCGGCGCAAGCTGGCTTACCATCGTGCGGCTTACGGCCTGCGCGCCCGAGAGGGCGAAGCCCGCGACAAAGCCGATGGCGTAGAAGACTAGAATGTGCCTCGCGAAGAACAGGCCCGCAAGCGAGACGAGCAGTATCGCAAGCGAGACGAGGATCGCGTCCTTACTGCTCGTTTTATCGGCGATGCGGCCAAACAGCAGCGCGCCCACCGCGCCCGAAAACTGGATGAGTATGACGAATAGAATCAATTGCGTCTGATTCATGCCAAAGAGCGTC
>CAYMSL010000092.1:0-6181 GCA_964393095.1 uncultured Oscillospiraceae bacterium
GAGGTCCTCGAGGAAGGGCGGCAGGAACTCCGCCATCACGTTCTCCACGGCTGGCCGCGCCTCGGTGTTGCCAAGGCGGGTCTTGGTCTGTCCCTCAAACTGGATCGAGCGCATCTTGAGGGAAAGCACTGCCGTGATGCCCTCGCGGAAGTCCTCGCCCGCAAGCGGTGCGTCCTTTTCCTTGAGGGCGCCGCTTTTGCGGCAGTAGTCGTTGAGCACCTTCGTCAGCGCGGCTTTAAAGCCCGTCTCGTGCGTGCCGCCCTCGGCGGTGGGGATGTTGTTGACGTAGGAGAAAATGCTGTCGGCATAGCCGTCGTTGTGCTGGATGGCCGCCTCCACGATGATGCCGCCGCTCGTGCCGCAAAAGTGGATCGGCGTTTCGTAAAGCGGCGTTTTGTCGCTGTTGAGGTAGCGCACAAAGTCGCTTAAACCGCCCTCGTAGCGGTAGTCGGCCTTGCGCTGGCGGCCCGGCCGCTCGTCGGAGAGCGTCATGCGGATGCCGCGGTTGAGGTAGGATAGTTCGCGCAGGCGGCGGGAGATGACGTCGTAGCCCATCTCGAGCGTTTCGAACACGCGCGCGTCGGGCAGGAACGTAACCGTCGTGCCCTGACGGCGTGTGCGGCCCGTCTCGGCAAGCGGCGCGACGGTGCGGCCCGAGATGATCTTGCCCGTCTCGTCCGGCTCGCTGCGAAACTCCACCTGGTAAGAGCGCCCGCCCGTGCAGACCTCCACCTTGAGCCACTCCGAAAGGGCGTTGACCACGGAAGCCCCCACGCCGTGCAGGCCGCCCGAATAGCCGTAGGAGTCGTTGCCGAATTTTCCGCCCGCGTGCAGCTGTGTAAAGACGACCTCCACGCCCGAAACGCCGGCCTTCTCGTGAATCTCCACGGGGATGCCGCGCCCGTTGTCGACGACGCAAACGGAGTTGTCGCGCTTAAGCGTCACGTTGATCTCGTCGGCAAAGCCGTTCGCGGCCTCGTCGATGGCGTTGTCGATGATCTCCCAGAGCAGGTGGTGCAAGCCGCGCTGTCCGGTCGAGCCGATGTACATGCCCGGCCGCATGCGCACGGCGTCGAGCCCTTCCATGATCTTGATCTTGTCTACCGTATAGTCGGATGTCATAGTCGCTCCCATACCGAACCCGTTTCGCAACGGTCGGAATTTTACCGCGCGCGTTCCCCCACTTGTAGGGAAAACGGCGCGCCTTGCCGCGCATACGGGCGTTTATCACGGTTTGCTATGCGGTTTCCACCACATATTGCGCCCGCGACGCCTTAGTATACCACAACCGGTACAACCTCGAAATCCCCCCGTATTGGAAAAAGGCCCCATCGCGGTTTTCCGACGGCTTGTTTTCAGAAAGTTCAAATTGTCCCGGGGGAATTTATGTGAAAAACACCCACTTATGTGGTGACAAATGGGGGGAGGTGGTGTATACTCTTCATAAAATCGGAAGAGCTTCTCCCCCTGCCGACGACGGGCGGAATAAAGCCGAACAGGAGGACGTCACGCGTGCTGATCGGTTCCTTTGAGCACATGCTGGACGCGAAAGGGCGCGTGTTTATCCCCGCCAAGTGGCGCGATACGATCGGGGACACGCTCATTGTCACGCCCGGCCTGCTCGAGACGCAGTCCGCGCGCTGCCTTTTCGGCATGTCGATCGAGGGCTGGGAGACGTTTTCGCACAAGCTGCTGGCCCTGCCGGTGACGGACGCGATCGGCCAGGCCGTGCGCCGCCGCCTCTACTCGATGGCCTCGGTTTGCGAGATCGATAAGCAGGGGCGAATCCTCATCCCGGCGCCGCTGCGCGAGCAGTCGGGCCTGTGCAAGGACGCCACGCTCATCGGCGTGGGCGACCGCGTGGAGATCTGGAATCCGGCGGAGCTTTCGGCCTACAGCGCCATGAGCGAGGATTCTTACGAAGAGGCGCTTGCGCACCTCGCGATACTCGGTATATGAGCACAACCTTCCGGCATACGCCGGTGCTGCTGAGCGAGACGATATCGCTGCTTGCGCCGGAGCGCGGCGGCGTTTTCGTCGACGGTACGCTCGGCGGCGGCGGGCATGCCGCCGCGGTGCTCGAGCGCCTGCCCACCGGCGGACGGCTTATCGGCATCGACCGCGACGGGGAGGCCCTGCGCGCGGCGGGGGAGCGGCTTAAGCCTTACGGCGAGCGCTTTTCTGCGCTGCACGGCAACTTTTTCAACATGCGCGCGCTGCTCGAAGGCGAGGGAATCGGCGCGCTCAACGGCGTTTTGCTCGACCTTGGCGTGTCGTCGCACCAGCTCGATTCGCCCGAACGGGGCTTTTCCTACCGGCTGGACGCGCCGCTCGATATGCGTATGGACTTAAGCGAGCCGCGTTCGGCTTACGACGTGGTCAACGGCTATAGCGTAGAGGCGCTCACGCGCATCCTGCGCGACTACGGCGAGGAGCGCTTCAGCCGCCGCATCGCGGAGCGCATATCCCGCGCACGGGAGAAAAAGCCGATTCAAACCACGGCGGAACTCGCCGAGATTGTGCGCGGGGCGATACCCGGAAAGTTTCGCGCGGAGCCGCAGCATCCCGCGCGGCGGACGTTCCAGGCCGTGCGCATCGAGGTCAACGGCGAGCTCGGCGGGCTGGATCGCGCTGTGGAGGACGCCTGCGCCCTGTTGCAAAGCGGCGGGCGTTTGTGTATAATTACGTTTCACTCGCTGGAGGATCGCATCGTCAAGCAGGCGTTCCGGCGCTTTGAAAACCCCTGCGTGTGTCCGCCCGACGCACCGGTGTGCGTGTGCGGCCGGCGGCCGACGGCGAGGATATTGACAAAAAAACCGCTGGTTGCCTCCGCGGCGGAGGCGGCCGAGAATCCGCGCGCGACGAGCGCCAAGCTGCGCGCCGTCGAGCGGTTGTAACCGCGTTCGTTCGGGCGTAAATCCCGCTCGCCGGACGTGCCCGGGGCTGTCCTGGGGCGCGCACATACGGCGCGCGGCCGGGGCATAGGAATAGAGAGGACGCAAGGTTGGACATTCGCTTTGAAGGCAAAACGCAGCGCGGCAAGTCGCCGACCACGCGCCTGTACGCGCCGACGAAAGAAGACGCGCGCGATCAAACGGGCCGCGTGAAAGCACACGGCGGCGCGGGTGAGCGTACAAGCGGGCGCGCCGCGGCCGAAGAGGCGGGTGTGCAGGTCAAAAAGGCCGAGATCAAGCCGCTTTCGCGCATCGGGCTGATCTTTTGCGGCTTCGTGTTTGCGGGCATGGTGGTTTTTACGCTCACGGGGTACGAGCGCATCACCCGCGCTTACGCCGACATCAACTCGCTCAACAGCGAGATGGAGGAAACGAGGCTGCGCATCAATGCGCTCGACGTACAGATCGAGTGCGCCGTGACCATTCAGGACGCGCAGCGCGTGGCCGAGCAGTACGGCATGCGCTATCCCGACAAGTCGCAGTACGTGCGCGTCGGCGACGCGCTGCCCTTTAACGGCGCTTCACTCGGCACGGGAGCGGGGGATACGGACGGTACGGCGCCGCAGACCGGCGGCGATCCGTTGGACGGGGGGGAACAACCGCCTGAGGGCGGCTGATCCTAAGTAAGAAAGGACGAACCTGATTCATGGCAGCGGCACCCGGACCAAAAATCAAAAAGAAGCTCGTGCTTCTCATGGTCTTTGCGGGCATCCTGTTTCTCTTACTCGCGCTGCGGCTCGCGCAGGTAATGATCGTCAAGGGGCCGGAATACCAGAACATGGCGAAGAACCAGTGGACGCGCAGGTCGAACCTGACCGCCCAGCGCGGGCGGATCATGGATCGCAACGGGCTTGTGCTCGCGCAGAGCGGCACCGCCTACCGCGTGCTGGCCAACCCCCAGGTGATCGCCGCGGACGATCGCGTGCGCATCGCCACCGAGGTATCCGACATCCTCGGGCTCAATTACGACTACGTGTTCGAGCGCATTTCGGACGTCAAGCGCCAGCAGGTGCAGCTCAAGCGGCAGGTGGAGAGCGCGGTCATCGACCAGCTTGAGGCCCTGCAGCTCGGCGGGGGCATCTCCTACACGACCGACTCGAAGCGCTACTATCCCTTTGGCCAGCTTTTTACGCAGCTTATCGGTTTTACGGGCATCGACAGCGAGGGGCAGACGGGCATCGAGGCGGAGTACGACTCCTACCTCGCGGGCGAGAACGGTCTGCTCGTGACCGAGGTCGACCGCAAGAACCAGCCGCTTTCCTACGGCGTCGAGGACTATCACCCGCCGACGGACGGCTACGACGTGACGCTCACAACCGACTCCGTGACCCAGTCGTACCTCGAAAAGTACGTTGAACAGTGCTATAAGACCAACAACGCCGCAAGCGTAACGGGCCTGATTATGAACCCGGCGACAAGCGAGATCCTCGCGATGACGAGCTATCCCGCGTTCGACCTCAACGCCCCGCCGCGCGACGAGGACAGGATTACCGAGCTGATGGCGATGTCGAAGAACCGCGCCGTGACCGATACATTCGAACCCGGCTCGATCTTCAAGGTCGTTACCCTCGCGGCGGCGCTCGACTCCGGCGCGATCTCGCTCGACAGCACCTATGAATGCTCGGGCGCAAAGATATTCCGCCTCGAGAAGATCCGTTGCTGGAAGACGGGCGGCCACGGCCATCAGACGCTGATCAAGGCCGTCGAAAACTCCTGCAACTGCGCATTTATGGACATCGGCGCGGCCATGGGCGTGGACACGTTCTACGACTATATCTATGCCTTCGGCTTCGACCAGTCCACCGAGAGCGGCATCCCGAGCGAGGACACCGGCGAGGTGATCCACCGCAAGTACATCCGCGAGACCGACCTTGCGCGCATCGCGTTCGGGCAGACGATCACCTGCACGGCCATTCAGATGGTCAACGCGTTTTGCGCCGCGATCAACGGGGGCGTGCTCATGCAGCCTTACGTGATCGACTCGATCAAGGCCACGGACGGCACGGTAATCGTGCAGAACGAGCCGACGATACTGCGGCGCGTGGTTCAGTCCGCGACATCCGCCAACGTGCGCATGATCCTCCAGTCGGTCGTGGATCACGGCAGCGGCCGCAACGCCCAGGTGGTCAACTACTCGGTCGGCGGCAAGACCGGCACCGCCCAGAAGTACGAGGAGGACGGCACCGCCTCGCGTACGCGGCTCATCGCCTCGTTCATCGGATTCATTCCCGTCAACGACCCGCAGCTCGTGTGTCTGATCGTCGTAGACGAACCGCAGGTACCCGTGATCTACGGCAGCACCGTCGCCGCCCCCTGGGTGCAGAAGGTGTTTACCGACCTCGTACAATACTATGGCATCCTGCCCGACACAACGAGCGAGACCGTACTTGTGCCGGACGTTGTGACCATGACGGGTGAGCAGGCGGTTCACGAGCTGAGCAAGTACGGCTTGGAGGCGAGCGTCATCGACGACGAAGAGACCGCCAACGTGCTTGTGCAGATTCCCGAGGCGGGCGCGACCGTAACCAAGGGCACGATCGTCATGCTCTACACCACGATGACGACATTCAGCGACGCGGGCGTCTACCAGGAGTACGCCGTCGTGCCGAACCTGCTCGAAAAGAGACGGCAGGACGCGTTTGACCGGCTTGTGCAGCTCGGGCTGATCCTCGCCTTCGACAAGACCCAGTGTACGGGGCAGATCATCAGCCAGTCGATCCCGGAGGGGGAGAAGGTGCCGCTTGGCACGACGATCTACGTCGAGTTCCCGCCGAACATTCCGGAGGAAGACAAAACGGCCGCGCCGCCGGAAGAATAGGGGCGGCGAAGCGCCGCGGCGCCGTCCGCCTCCAAAAAGGACAAGCGGCGGCGGGCGGGTTTTTCGGCAAGAGAGCCGGAACGGATTCTTTCATATTGTACTATATGGGCTGTATACGGGAGGGAAAAGGCATGCTGCTTTCGGAACTGGCAATGGCGAGCGGGCTTCGATACGAGGGCGAGGATACCGATATCGCGTCCATCGAGTACGATTCGCGCAGGATCAAGCAAGGAAGCATGTTCTGCTGCATCGTCGGCGCGCTCTTCGACGGGCATACGTTTGCCGAGGGCGCGGTGAAAAACGGCGCTTCCGCGCTGCTCGTCGAGCGCCAGCTGCCGCTTTCTGTGCCGCAGATCGTCGTTAAAAACGCGCGCAAGGCGATGGCCGAGATGGCCGCCGCCTTCTACGG
>CAYMSL010000092.1:6191-7040 GCA_964393095.1 uncultured Oscillospiraceae bacterium
AACCGGCACAAACGGCAAGACCACCACGACCTACATGGTCAAGGCCATCGCCGAGCAGGCGGGGCGCAAGGTCGGCGTGATCGGCACAATCCGCAACATGATCGGCCAGGAGAGCATCCATACCGACCGCACGACGCCGGAGTCGGTCGACCTCTTCCGGCTATTGCGCATGATGGCCGACGCGCACGTCGACCTCGTGGTCATGGAGGTAAGCTCCCACGCGCTCGAGCAGTACCGTGTGCACGGCATCAAGTTCGACGTGGGCCTCTTTACGAACCTGACCCAGGAGCATTTGGACTATCACAAATCCTTCGATAACTACCTGCAGGCCAAGAAGATACTCTTCTACAACAGCAAGCGCGCGGTCGTCAACGTCGACGATCCCTACGCAAGCCGCATCATGGAGGGACTGACGATACCGATGTTGACCTTCGGCATACGCGATCGCGCGGACATCTCGGCAAGCGACATCGACATCACGGCCGACGGCGTGGAGTTCGACCTGCACACGCCCGAAGGCGATGTGCTCATGCGCCTTTCGATACCGGGCCTCTTCTCCGTGTTCAACGCCATGGGCGCGGTGGGCATGGCGCAGTCGGTGGGCATGAAGCTGGGCAGCATCAAGGCCGGGCTCGAGTCGCTTACGAGCGTCTCCGGCCGCCTTGAGCCGGTCAGAACCAACAAGGGCTTTTCCGTGTTCGTCGACTACGCCCATACGCCCGACGCGCTCGAAAACGTGCTCAAGACCGTGCGCGAGTTTTCCCGGGGCCGCGTGCTCTGCGTGTTCGGCTGCGGGGGAGACCGCGACCGCGCAAAGCGCCCGATCATGGGCGAGGTCGTCGGGCGGTT
>CAYMSL010000093.1:0-6596 GCA_964393095.1 uncultured Oscillospiraceae bacterium
TGTAGCCGTGCGCCGCGCCGATGGCGTAGCCCGCGATGGCCATGGCCTCGAGCACCGCGTGGGGGTCACCCTCAAGCACCGAGCGGTCCATGAACGCGCCCGGATCGCCCTCGTCGGCGTTGCAGATGACGTACTTGACGTCGCTTTTATTATTCGCGGCAAACTGCCACTTCATGCCGGTCGGAAAGCCCGCGCCGCCGCGGCCGCGAAGGCCCGACGCCTTGAACAGGTCTATGACCTCCTGCGGCGTCATCTCGGTGACCGCCTTGCCGAGCGCGGCATAGCCGTCGACGGCGATGTATTCGTCGATCTGTTCGGGATCGATCACGCCGCAGTTGCGCAGCGCCACGCGAAGCTGGCTCTTGTAAAAAGGCGTCTCGCCAAGCGAGGTCACGCCGTGCGGCAGCTCTTCGGTTTTCGGGTTATAGATGAGCCGCTCGACAGGCCGGCCCTTGAGCATGTGCTCCGAGACGATCTCCGAAATATCCGCCTCGCTGACGCGGCAATAGAACGTGCCCTCGGGATAGACGATCATGATCGGACCGAGCGCGCAGAGGCCGAAGCAGCCCGTCTGCACAACCTGAACCTCCTCGCCAAGGCCCTGCCGGGCAAGCTCTTCTTCAAGCCGCGCGTGAATGGCGGCGCTGCCGCTGGACGAACAGCCGGTGCCGCCGCAGATGAGTACGTGCGAACGAATCATGGTATTTCCTCCCGTCATTTCTCGCCGATCGTATATTCGTAAACGGGCGTTCCGCCCTTGATGTGCTCGGTTACCACGCGCTTGGCCTTCTCCGAAGTCATCTTGACGTAGGTCACCTTCTCCTTGCCGGGTTCGTAAACCTCGACGATTGGCTCAAGGCGGCAGATGCCGATGCAGCCGGTCTGGGTCACGCTCGCCTTTTCGGAAAGGTTCTGCTTCTGAACCTCCTCGACGATCGTATTCAGCACGGGGCGCGCCCCGGCGGCGATGCCGCAGGTCGCCATGCCGACCACGACGCGAATCGCCTGCTCGCCCTCGCGCAGTGCGACGCGGCCCTTCATCTTTTCGCGGATCTCCGCGAGTTCCTGCAGTGATTTCATGTTTCTTGTCCTTTCCTCATTATAAAAATCATATCGGTAAATCCTTTATCTCAGCCGGCGTTGTCCGCCGGACGGAGCGTCCTTTTTTCAGTCTCCCGGCGCGCCCGCCGGTTCCAGGAGATACGCGCGCGCCCAGGCGAGCACCTCGGGGTCGTTGAGCGGCACGTCTCCGCCCAGCATTTCGCGCATCTCCGCGGTGGAAAGGCGCTTTTCGCCTTCTTCGGAGCGGCGGATGTATGTCAGGTCGATCTCGGGGCTGCCCTGTATCAATGTCACAATCGTCGAGGCGATGTCCCCAAGCGGCGCGCAGTCGAGGTGGTCGGTGTAAAACGTGGCCGTGATCGTCGTGCCGTGCGCTTCGCCCGGCGTGCGCGCAACATGCGAATTGATCGTGAGATCGCCGCCCGTCTGCTCGGCGGCGAGCTTGAGCAGCGGAAGACCCATGCCGACGTTTCGCGTCGTGCGCGTCGTCGTAAACGGATCCGTCACCGCCGCGGCAAACTCCGGACTCATGCCATGCCCGTCGTCCCCGATCAAGAGCGAAAGGCGCCCATCCTCCTGCTCGAGCGTGATGTCGAGCCGCGTCGCCCCCGCCTTGACGGAGTTCTGCGCGATGTCGAGCACGTGCAGCGAAAGTTCCTTCATCCCCGTCCTCCGGCCCTAGCTGCCTAAAAGATAGCCGATCAGCGCGCGGCGCACGGTTTCCGCCGGCGCGTCCGCCTCGCAGGGGAGCGTGAGCGGCCAGCCGCCCTCGGCGATCTCCCAGAGCCGGTGCGCGTCCGAGGAGACGATGCTGCGCTTGCCGGCAAGCGACGGCCTTCTGGCCTCGTAAAGCGGTATGTTTGCCGCCTCGCGGTACTCCACCGCCGGAAAATCCGGCTCCGGCGGCAGGTCGCCGAGCACCGAGATCACGCCGTTTGCCTCGCGGTCGACGTGCGCCAGCACCGGCGCGCCGCCATAGTCCCTTACGAGCGCCGCCGCCTCGCCAAGCATCAGCGTCGTGGCGTTGATCAAAAGGTATTCCTCCTCGCCCGCAAACGCGTCGTCCATGCCGATGAGCACCTGCCGCCCGAATACCGCGGGCCGGTTTTTCACAAGCACCCGCCGCGCCCGCACGGCCCCGGCAAACGAAAGCGCGTTTTCCAACGCGGAAAAGAGGCACAAAAGGTGCACGTCCTCGCTCGTGGTAAGCTCCATGCCCGGCACCGCCACCACGCCGTAGTGCTCGCAGGCGGCAAAGAACGCGGCGCAGTTGCCGCAGGCGTTGTGGTCGGTCAGCGCCGCCACGGCGAGGCCGTTGAGCTTTGCCATGCCCGCAATCGAAAACGGCGTCATCTCGTCGTCCGCACAGGGCGAAAGGCAGGAGTGGATGTGCAGATCGCAGGCAAACGTGCTCACAGCAATTTGCCAAGGCCGACGCAGAGTTCGTAGGCGCTGCGGCTGCTGCCGAGCAGGTTGACGCCGCGCTCGTTCGCAAGCTCCGCGACTCCCTCGTCGGGCTGCACGCCCTCGGCAAGGATAATGCACGCAACGTCGGTCAGCGTCGCGACGGCCACGATGTTGCGGTTGCTCATGATCGTCATCCAGGCGTCGCCGCGCTGCGCGCTGCCCATCACCCAGCTCAACAGATCGCCCGCGTAGCCGCCCGTCACGTCGCGCTCCGCCTCGGGCAGGGCAAATAAGGTCAGTTCGAGCGAACGAGCGAGTTCCGTTACGCTCATGCTCCGCCCTCCTCCGGCTTGTGATCGAGCTCGCTTATGCGCTTTCGCATGCGCACGACGCACTCGTCCACCTGGCGGTCTCCGAGCACGACGTCCTCGGCAAACGCGCGGCACGTCGGGGCGCCGCAGGAGCCGCAGTCGAGCGCGGGCAAAGCCGCCACAAGCGCGTCGATCTGCGCCATCTTCTGCATGGCGGCGTCCATGTCCTCGTCGATCTTGCCGACGGGGCGGTACTCGACCTTGCCCGGAATCAGCATCTCTTCCGGCAGTCCCGCGGGATCTTCGGCGGTCAGCCAGTTCTGCGAGACGGGCAGGTAGCGCCTGAGCGCCTGCATGCGCACGCGCGCGATGTATGGATTCTCCACGGTCGCCACGCCGCCGACGCAGCCGCCGGGACAGGCGTTGAGCTCGACGAAGCGCAGCAGCGGGAAGTGTCCCGTCTCGATTTCGTCGAGCACACGAATGACGTTTTCAATGCCGTCCGCCGCAAGGTAGCGATCGTTGAAGAGGGCGCTCGCCTCGCCGCCCGTGCTGGCCCAGCTCATGCCGATCATGCCCGTGCGGCTGAACATACGCGGGGCCATGCCCTTTTTGAGCACGCCGATGAGCTTGAAGTAGAGGTCGCTCATCGAAACCACGTAGTCGACGCTGCTCTTTTGCCCCCTAAACCCGTTTTTCACGTAGCTCGCCTTCGCGGGGCAGGGGGAGATGAACACCGTCGCCACATCCTCGGGCTTGAGCTCGGGATGCTTTTTGAGCGCCTCCTCGCGCGCCATGCGCCCGGCCACCTCGATCGGCGGCATCATGGGAATCACATGGTCGCACAGATACGGAAAGCGCAGCGTGATGAGCCGCACGATCGCGGGACACGCGGAGTTGATCACGGGGTAGCGCACGTCCTCGGACTGGAGAAAGCGCCGCGTATACTCCGTGACGATCTCCGCCGCGCGCGCAACCTCAAACACGTCGTCGAATCCAATGTCAACAAGGCCCTGCAGCACCTGATCGACGTCCCCGATCTCGGCAAACTGCCCGTAGAACGAGGGTGCGGGCAGCGCGACGCGATACATCCCGGCGGGGATGTCCTCAAGCCGGTCAAACGTCGCACGCTTGGCCTGGTACGGGCAGCGCCGGATGCACTCCCCGCAGTCGATGCACACGTCGGAGTTGATCACGGCGTGGCCGTCGCGGATGCGGATGGCCTCGGTGGGGCAGCGCTTGAGGCAGTTGGTGCAGCCCTTGCATTTTTCCAGGTCGAGCGAGACCGAATGTTTGTACTGTTCCATACTTCACCTGTCCCCTATGCCCGCGCCGCCCGGAGAACCGGGCGCTCCCCCGGATGGGGTCCCCGGACGGGGCCCCGGACGGGGCTGCTAAGCCTGCGGGGGTTCGGGCGTTATGTTGACCTGCATCGTAACCGTCGTGCCGCGGCCAACCTCGCTGTCGACGCGCATCTCGTCGGTATAGCGCTTCATGTTCGGAAGGCCCATGCCGGCGCCGAAGCCCAGCGCGCGGATGTTGTCCGGCGCGGTGGAGTAGCCCTCCTGCATGGCAAGATCGACGTTTTCGATGCCCGGGCCGTGGTCGGTGAGCACGATCGTAATCCGGCTCGGCTCGACGTATACGTCGGCCTCGCCGCCCTGCGCGTGCACGACCATGTTGATCTCGCCCTCGTACATCGCAATCGATACGCGGCGGATCACCTCGGCCGAAAAACCAAGCTGCCGCAGTTTGCGCTTGACCTCCACGGAGGCCACGCCGGCGGAGGTAAAGTTATCTCCGTCCACATCGTAGTGGAAGCGCAGGGACTCGGCCATCGCGCTAGTCCAGCCTTCCAAGCCCGCCGGCGTAAAGCCGGCCGCAGGCTTCATACATGCGGTAATCGCTCATGAGCACGACGATATGGTTCTCGTCCGCAAGCGCGATCATCTCGGGCGTGGGGCGCTTGTTGCGCACAAACACGATGCAGCGCATATCCATCATCATCGCCGTGCGCACAACCTGCGGGTTGACAAGCCCCGTCAGCAGCACCGCCTGGTCCTTGACATAGGCGAGCACGTCGCTCATCATGTCGCTGCCGCAGGCGCTGAGCACCTCCTCGTCGAGCAGCCGCTCGCCGCAGAGTACGTCGGCGCCAACCACCGTTGCAATCTCTCGAATCTTCATCCGCGTCGTCCCTTCGTTGATTTCGGCGTTGTGCAGTTAGTTATACTTAGCCAGAATGCCCTTGATGTCGGCCGGGGCAAGCCGCCCATAGACGTCGCTGTCGACAACGATGACCGGTGCAAGGCCGCAGCAGCCGAGGCAGCGCGTGGCTTCCAGCGTAAACACGCCGTCCGAGGTCGTGCTGCCGGACTTGACGCCAAGCTGTTTTTCGAGCTCGTCGAGTATCGTCTGCGCGCCTTTGACGTAGCAGGCGGTGCCAAGGCAGACGGCCACGCGGTGCTTGCCGATGGGGTTGAGGGAGAACTGCGCGTAGATCGTGACGACCTGATATACCTCTTCGATGGAGAGATCCAGCCCCTCGGCGATGATCTTCTGCACCTCGATGGGCAGGTAGCCGTATATCTCCTGCGCCTGCTGGAGCACCGGCATCAGCGCACCCTGCATCTGCCGATGCTCGGCGATCGCCTTCCTGAGCTGCCGTTCCTGTTCCTGCGTCCCCTGAAAGGGCACCACGGTTTTCTGCTTTGCCATACTTCCTCCTCGGCTCGGTTCATTCAATATTTCGTGACTGATTACAGGTTAGATTATAACACGCCCTTGTCATTTAGCAAAGCAAAAATGTGATTTTCGCACGATATTTCACACCAAATCCATGGTTTCCCTGCCGCCGCCGCGAATTTTTGACAGGCGCTCCCATCCGGCTTATAATACAGGCAGAAAAACACGTTCAAACGCATGCCGGCGGCGGCCGGCAAGCCGGGAAAGGAGCCATCTTCTATGCGCATTCTCGTCACCGGCGGCGCCGGATACATCGGCAGCCACACCGTGCTCGAGCTGCTCGACGCGGGCTATGACGTGCTCGTTATCGATAATTTCGCAAACTCCAAACCCGCCGCCGTCAGGCGGCTCGCGGAACTCGCGCCGAAAGCGTTCGATTTTATCGAATGCGACCTGACCGACGCGGCGCAGACCGAGGCGCTGTTTGCCCAAAACCGCTTTGACGCGGTGATCCACTTTGCGGGGCTCAAGGCCGTGGGGGAGAGCGTCGCAAGGCCGCTTGAATACTACCGTAACAACCTGCTCTCGACGCTCAACCTGCTTTTTTCGATGCGCGCGCACAAGGTGACGCGCTTTGTCTTCTCCTCGAGCGCCACGGTCTACGGCGACCCCGCGCGCGTGCCGATTCGCGAGGACTTCCCGCTCTCGGCCACGAACCCCTACGGCCGCACAAAGCTCATGATCGAAGAGATGCTCCGCGACGCGGCGGCGGCGGACCCGTCGCTTGCCGTGTGCCTGCTGCGCTACTTCAACCCCGTCGGCGCGCATCCCTCCGGGCGCATCGGCGAGGACCCGAACGGCATACCCAACAACCTCGTACCCTACATCGCGCAGGTCGCGGTCGGCCGCCTGCCCAAGCTGCGCGTATTCGGCGGCGACTACCCCACGCGCGACGGCACGGGTATACGCGACTACATACACGTATGCGATCTTGCCAGGGGTCATGTCGCGGCGCTGAAAAAGCTGGAAGCGGGCGCTGGTGTATCCGTTTACAACCTCGGCACCGGCGCGGGCTGCTCCGTGCTCGAGGTGCTGCGCGCGTTTGAGCGCGCCTGCGGGAAAACGCTGCCC
>CAYMSL010000094.1:0-6595 GCA_964393095.1 uncultured Oscillospiraceae bacterium
CCTGCCGCAAGAACCTTGTTATAGTAGAAAAAGCCATCCGTATGGAGAACCCAGTCTGTTCCAAGCTTGCCGTCAACATAATCCGTGCGGTACGTAATCGGCAAATTCTCGCCCAGAACGTTCAGTCCCTCCACCTTTATGCGGACAAAGCAGGGGTTCTCCCCGTCATTCGTTACGACCGGATTCTTTGCCAGAGGCTCACCGGCATAGACTGTGGCAGCATCAATTTTACCCTGCGAGTCCCAATTGGTCTCGGTCAAGAGGATATCCACATTGCCTACGGTGAAGGTGTTGGTCGCCTTGTCCTTATCCGTGAAATACGCCAGCGTTCCGCCGACGACGGCCACGGCGACGAGCGCCAGCACGAGCGCGATGGTTACGATTTTTCTTTTCATACCCGTTTCTCCTTATCCCTTTTGTTGTTTATGCGCTCCGGCCCCGCCGGAAGGTTCCTGATTTTCAACGCGCCTGGTCGAACGCCGCTGCGGGTCGTTGGCGCGCGCGAGCGTTACGGGGTGGTAATCTTCGCCCACGCATCCATCGCGCTCGCAATGTTATCCCTCTGTACGGCGTATGCGGTGAAGGTGAGGGTGGGGTAAGTGGTGGACGTCAGCGCGCCCATCATATCCTTTGTGACGGTTCCCTTAACGGCGACCTTATCGTCCTTCAATACTGAATAGGTCACGCCAGCCGCTGCCGTGCTCGCATTCACTTCGCGGTAGTAAACGCCCGGATAATTCGTTGCATCCAAAACAAGCCAGTCGGCAGCTATCGACCATTCGATATAATCGGCAAGATTCGTCTCGTCCACCTTCACAAACAGCCAGCAAGCTTCGCTGTTCGCCTCAACCGTCACCTCTGGGTCTTTTTCGATGGTATTGCCGGGAACCATCTTAAAGTTCGACTTGGTTTCAGTCAGCGCGATATTGATATCGCCGATCGTGAACGTGTTGGTAAGCTCCGGGGTTTCATCTGTCAGCCAAGCCAAGGTACCGCCCACCGCGCCGCCCACAAGCAGAGCCATGGCCAGCATCAGCAACACCGTCGTCCTTCTGCGCCGCGCTCTCTGTTTCTTCGTCATGCGGGTTTACCTCCATTTTTCCGGTAAGGTCGCTTTATCTCGCATCCGAACCGGGACGCGAAACCGCGCCCCGGCCCGGCAGAATCGGGGGAAAATTATGGTGTCGTTGTTTGTGCATCGAAAGCTGCAAAGGCGGCGGTTGCCGAAGTAAAACCATCGGCCTGAATCGCATCGGCAGCAATGATGATTTTGGCTTCGAATGTGCCGGGGATCGTTATGGTCTTAAACAGAGGGCCGGTGTTCTCGCCCTCCTCAAGGATTTCATGATAGTAGTAAGAATAGGTGATCGTGCCGGTGCCTACTTTGGGCGTGCCCGTCAAAGACCATTTCACCTCGTCATGGTCGGTAAAGATATCACTAAGTTTGAAGGACGCGCCAAATTGTGCAGAAATAGCAGGCCAATTGGTAAGCGTCACATTCACGCGAATCCAGGCATCGTTATTGCCGGTGTTCGTAACGGTGGGATCCTTGGTATAGCTGTTTCCCGGAAGCAGGTAATAAGAGTTCCCATCCTCCGTGCGTGCCGCAGGAACTACGGGTGTGCCGGTACCGAGGGCATCCGTTTTCGCCTCGTCGAGCTTGATTTTTACCTGCCCCACGGTGAAGGTGTTCGTCACCGTATCCGTCGCGGTGAGATACGCCATCGTGCCAAGCACGGAAGCGGCAACGAGCAGCACCGCGCACAGCACGAGCAACATGGCCTTGCGTTTGGATTTCATTTAAAATTCCCCCTTATTTCTGTGTTTCTGCGTATCTCGGGCCGCGCGCGCAGCATTAAGACCGTTCGGACGCCTGCTTTGCCGCATGCGAAGCGGAACGCCGCTTCTTTTTGCGGCTCTTTTCGCCGCCATCCAATACATCCGGCACAAACACCAGCAAAAGCAGGATCGCGCCGGCCGCTATGGCAACGTACATGCCCGGCGGATTTTGAATGTAGCTGGCCACGTAGCCAAGATAGGGGATGGAGAACACCGGCGTGCCGATTACGTTTTTGTAGTGGACAAGGCCGCCGTCCTCAACGTCGTTGGCGTCGCCCTTCGTGCGGAAGCGCACAACCGAAGCATCGTCGCCGTCCGGCACGACCTCGACCACACGATGGGTCGCGATTGTGTTTTCATCCAGCATGAAGGTGATCGCCCGGCCGGAGCTTATCGCAAAGGGGTCCGCCTTCTGCACATAGAGAAGCGCGCCGGTATGGTAGGTGGGTTCCATGGAGCCCGATAGCACGCTGTAAACCTGCAGGCCGAAAAGCCTTGCTCCAACAAGAAGCAAGGCAAAGGTAACCGCGAGGGCTACGACGATGGTGGTGATTATATTCCAGACTTTTTTTGCGGTTCCGCCCATTCCCAATTGTACCTGCGCTTCCTGCTACTTATGCCGTCCGACCGAAAATATCGTTTTCGGCCCCTCTACGGTACGGCTTGCGACAGTTTCAGAAGGTTCATTACGATATAATGTTAATTATGGGGTATTTTTCTTTTTATACCGCAATTACAAGTTGATCGACAGTTTTTTCGTGTTGCGCGCCGCTTTCCACAAGATAGATGCGCGTGGTCTCGATGCTCGAATGACCGAGCACATCGGCCAGCTTTGCGATGTCCCGATCCGCGGCGCAGAAGCAGCGGGCGAACAAGTGCCGCAGGTTATGCGCAAATACCTTGCCCGTATCCACCCCCGCCGCTTCGCAGAGCATTTTCATCTGCTTCCATACGTTGCTGCGGTGCATGGGTTTGCCCGTCCGGGTCACAAGGACGCTGCCCTCCCGAATGTTGAGATTTTTCGCGTAGACGGCAAGGTGCCTTCGCGGCTTATCCGGCAGGAAGACGGTGCGCGTCTTCCCCTTGAGCCGCACCACGGCCCGCCCGCTCCGCACGGCTTCCACCGTAACAAACGGCAGTTCCGAGATGCGGATGCCTGTGCCGCAAACCGTCATCAGGATCATCTCAAGCCGCTCGTCCCCCCTTGAGCCGCGCGGCGTTGCCTCTTGAACCGGTTGAAGTTGAACGCAAGCCGCACCCCCAAACACCGCGGCAAAAGCGCCGCGGCCGCGCGGCGCGGCGCGGGCATACCGTATGGGGCGCGCCCGCTTTCTTCCCGGGGCGATTCGCCTCCCAAAACACAAAAAAGGCGGAGAGCGCCCGGCTTCCCGCCACAGTCTGTCAGGATTCTAATCTAGTTGAATCGCCGGGCGGGCGGCTGCCGCGCCCAAGGCCCGGTTCGCGCCCTTACGGCCCGAGCAGCTCCGCCGCCAACCGTTCGACGCCGAGGCGCACGCGCTCGTCCATGCCGATGCCAAGCTCCGTCGAGGCCGGTTCGACGCCGACGTACGCCACCGCGCAGCCGCAGGCGGCCGTGAGATAGGAGAGCGTAAACGGCAGCGGCAGCATGTGCGTCGAAAACGTCGCGCCCGTGATCTCGCGCTCGTCGAGCAGCGCGTATTCGCCGGGGGAAGCGTTCATACGCGCCGCGTCGACGACGATCACCGCGTCCGGCCGAAACGCGCGTATCAGTCCCGTGCAGTTCTCCGGCGCGGTCGAACCGTCCACGGCGAGCAGGCGCGCCGCGTCCGCGCGCTCGGCGACGAGCCGCGCGAGGTACGCGCCCGCAAAGTCGTCCTGCCTTAGCTCCGAGCCTACGCCGAGTATCACCGTGCGCGCGTTTGGCGGAAGCAGCGGCGCAAGCTGTGCGCTTAGCGATTCCTTGCCGCTCATTTTTTTAGCTCGATTGTGAGCGCGTCCTGCGTGAACTCCGCGAGATTCGACTCCGAGGACAGCGTGATGCTCTTTTTCGCGCAGGAATCGGCGCACTGGCCGCAGAAGATGCACTTGCCCATGTCGAGGTAGGCGTGCATGTCCCTTTGCTCCCTGGTGCCGCAGTTTTCAATGCGGATCGCGCCCGTCGGGCAGTCCTTCATGCACAGGCCGCAGTCGACGCAGCTCTCCTTGTCGTAGCGCAGCAGTCCCCGGTTCCTCGGGTCGAGCTTGAGCTCGCCGCCAAGGTAGGGGATCGTCGCCGGACGCCTGAAGATGTTGCGCACCGCCGCGCCGAGTATCTTGCCAACGCTCTTTTTTGCATTGTTCACGAAAGAATCACACCCCTTAACAGGAGATTGATCACGATTTGCACGAGCGCCGCCGGGGTGAGGTACTTCCAGCAGAAGGCGGCGATCTGGTTGATGCGCAGCCGCGCCGTTACCGCGCGCGCGATGCAGAGCACGCAGAGCGCCGCAAGCGTCTTCACGACATAGAGCAAAAAATCCGCCCACGGCGCGCCCGTGTGAAAAGGCCAGAACACCGCGACAAACAGCGAAAGCAGCACCAGCACCTCGCAATCCTTGGCGAAGTGGAAAAACGCAAGGTAGCGCCCGCCGTACTCGACAAGCGGGCCGGAAACGATCTCGGTCTCGGCCTCGGGCGCGTCGAACGGCGTGCGCTCGAGCTTGCACTGGGCGGCGATCAGGGTAACGAGCATCGCCGGCAGGTTGACGAGCGCAAGCGGCGGGCGCGCGGCGTAGAAGGCCATGGTGCCGGAGATCGACCAGGTTTCGGAAAACAGCGCCGGCGCGAGGAGGCCGAGGAAGAGCGGCACCTCGTAGGCAAACATCTGGGTGAGCACGCGCGTCGCGCCGATCGTGGCGTAGATGCTGCGCGAATACCAGCCCGCAAGGAACGTCGCAAGCGTCGGAATCGAGAGGAAGTAGAGCACGACCACGAGGTCGCCTTCAAACGAAAACGCCGCCTTTCCCCACACCGGCACGTAGAGGAACGCCGCCGCCATCGCCGCGAGCGAAACCGCCGGCAGCGCGCGAAACATCGCCTTATTCGCCCCGGCGGGGATGATGGTCTCCTTGCCGACGAGCTTGATAAAGTCCGCGAGCGGCTGATACCACGGCGGCCCTTTGCGATTCTGCAGCCGCGCGTAAAACTTGCGGTCCACAAACTCGAGCACGAACGAGTAGCCCGAGAGGAAGAGAAAGCCGGGAAATATCAGGATCGCCGCAATGGTCCAAACGATCGTCATAGCCGTATCCTCGAGCAGTCGACGCCGCGTCGCCTGTAGAAATCGACGCCGTAGGCGCGCAGGGTCTTCCAGTCCAGCGCCTCGCGCGACCCGTCCGCTTGGCGAAGCTCGATGGCGCGGTCGGTGCAGGAGTAGCATGGATCGATCGCGGCGATCGTGATCGGCACATCGGAGAGATAGCCGCCTTCGAGCATGTGCTGCATGCCGTGCCAGTTGCACTCCGTCGGGGCGCGCACGCGCACGCGATCCGGCATGTCGCTGCCGTTGGCGCGCACGTAGTGGATGTCCTCGCCGCGTGGCGCCTCCACGCGTATGATGGCCTCGCCCGCCGGAATGCGGCGCGGCACGCGCACGGCGATCGGCCCCTCGGGCATGCGCTCAAGCGCCTCGCGAATCAGGCGGATCGACTCAAGCATTTCGCATACGCGCACGATCGTGCGGCCGAACACGTCCGCGTGGCTGTCGGTGATCACGTTGACCGGAATGTGGCGGTAGGCGCCGTAGGGTTCGTCGCGCCGCACGTCGGCGGCAAGCCCCGCCGCGCGGGAGACCGGCCCCGTCGCGCCGTAATAGAGGCAGTCCTCGCGCGAGAGCACGCCCACGCCAGAGAGCCGCGCAATCAGGGTCGTTTCGGTCACGGCGACATCGCGGTAGTAGGAGATTTCCTTTTCGAGGAAGTCCATCGCCGCGAGAATTTCCGCGCGCATGCCCGCGTCGATGTCGCGCCGCACGCCGCCAAGGCAGTTGACGCCATAGTTGATGCGGTTGCCCCCGAGCACGGAGAGCAGGTCGAGCACGCGCTCGCGGTCGCGCCAGGAGAGCATAAACAGCGTATCGAAGCCGATTTCATGCCCCGCCACGCCAAGCCAGAGCAGGTGGCTGTGCAGCCGTTCGAGCTCGGCCACGATCATGCGGATATACTCCGCGCGCACCGGCGCCTCGACGCTTGCAAGCTGTTCAATCGCCATGCAATAGGCGTTCGTGTGCGCATGCGAGCAGATGCCGCACACGCGCTCGATGATGTAGAGCCCCTGCACGTAGGTGCGGTTTTCGCAGGTTTTCTCAAGCCCGCGGTGGTTGTAGCCGATGCCGATCACCGCGCCCTCGACGCGCTCGCCCTTGAGCGTGATCGTAAACGAACCCGGTTCGTCAAGCGAGGGATGCTGCGGCCCGATCGGGATCGTCACGCGGTTGTCCACGAGCGTGTCCGCGGCCCCTGCGTCATCCGCGGCATCCACCGAGGATTCATCCGCGGCCCCTGCGGCCTCCGCGACCTCCGCATCCGCCGGGGGTTCATCCGCGGCCCCTGCGTCCTCCGCGTCATCCGCGGCATCCGCCGGGGGGGCCTCCGCGGCGGACGCTGTCGGATGCTCCGCCTCTTCCGGCGGCTCGTAAGCGAGCGTCTCGCGGTTAAAATAGGCGGGGTTCCATTCCTTGCGCAGCGGCCACTGGCCGCTCGGCCAGCCGTCGGGCAGCGGATAGCGCGGCCCCGCC
>CAYMSL010000095.1:0-6569 GCA_964393095.1 uncultured Oscillospiraceae bacterium
GCGCGTCGGATCCCTCGATGTCGCTTTTTTTCGCGCAGCCCGGATAGAGCGTTTGCAGGCGGGCGATGAGCGGCGCGGGCACGAGTTCGCCCCCCGCGTCGCCGTAGGAGAAGCTCACATACACCGTTTCGCGCGCCTTCGTCAGCGCCGTGTACAGATCGAGCCGATCGTACGCCGAAAGCTCGGGCGTATGCATCCACAGTTCCGCCCCAAGCGCGTTGAGCGCGGAAAGCTCGCGATCGTCGAGCAGCGCGTCGTCCGCGCGCAGGCGCGGCAGCAGCCCCTCGTTCGCGCCGACGATGAACAGCGCTTTTACCGCCCGGCTCTTCGTGCGCGCAACGTCGCCGACGAGCACCTGGTCGGCCCTGCCCGGCACAACCCCGATCTCCTGCCCGCCAAGCCCCTCCTCGAGCAGGGAGAGGAACCCCTTGCGCCCGACGCGCAGTTCGCCGAGGATCGCGTCCATCTGCTCGAGCAGCGTCACAAGCGCGTTCCATACCTGCGCGTGTTCCTCGCTTTCGGCCGCGCGCCCGGCCGCGAGCAGCGCCTCCGCGCGTTTGGCGATCGCCTGCGGCAGACCGATCTCCTCGAGGAAGGCGTAGAGCGCGCGCACCTGTTCGGATACGCTCGCGCCCTTGAGCCCCTCGGCAAGCGCCATAAGCGGCGCAACGCACGCCGCGCGCGCCCGCTCCGCCGCCACGGCGGGGTTGGCCCGCGTAAACGGCTTTAACAGCGCGCCGCCGCGCAGGCCCGTACGGCGCAAATACAGTTCAAGCTCCTCGGCGTCGTCCTCCGAAACGTATGCGTAGCCGCTCTTGACGTACTTGAGCAGCTCGTTTGCCGCATAGCCGTTCGATACAAAGCGCACGGCCGAAAGCGCCGCGCCCACCGCCGCCTGGCCGGTCAGCGGCCGTTTGGAATCCAGAAACGCCGGAATGCCCCGCCGCGCGAACGAGCGCAGCACAAGCGAGGCATAGGCATCCATGTCGGTAACGATCACGGCCATCTCGCGGAAGCGTACGCCGCGGCGCGCGCGCTCGAGCACCGCCGAGGCAAGCGCCTCCGCCTCCGCGCGCCGGCTGCTCGCGCCGAATATCGTGAGGTTCGAAGCGTCGCCCGTAAAAGGCGCCGCGGGATAGGCAAAGAGGTTTTGCTCGATGTGCCTTAGCAGCGGCGCGCGCCCCGCGATTTGCCCAAGCCATCGTTCCTCGACATGCGCGCCGTGCCGGGCGGCAAGCGCCCGCAGCGCGGAAAGCACGCGCCAATCCGGCTCGAAAAGCTCCGCGTCCGCCGCGGCGCCGCGCACGCAGCGCAGCGAAACCGTCAGGCTCCCCGCCGTGCGCATCAGCGCCTCGAGCAGGCGATAGAGCTGGCGGTTCGGCCGCTCGAGCCCGTCGACGTAGACCGGCAGCCCCGCGAGAAACGATTCGGGCAAAAGACCCACCGCCTCGTTGAAGGCGTCGTCCGCGTCGAGATAGCGCGCGGCAAGGTAGTCCTCCGTTTCCCGGTAGAGCAGCGCGATGTCGTGCAGCTTGCCGGCAAGCGGCGTGTCCGCCTCGAGTTTTTCCGCGAGCGCCATGAGCTCGTCAGGCCGCACGAGCGCGCGCTTGAGGTTGCCGAATATCGCCCGCAGCTCCTCGGCAAAGCCCGCGTGCGCCGCCGCCGCGCCGAACACCCGCAGCGCGCCGCGTTTTCGGTCGAGCGCGCGCCGGACAACCATGCGGTATCCCTGGGCCGAGAGGAAGGGCTTCGTGCGCCCGTGCAGCGCGAGCACGCGCTCGCAGAGCCGCTCAAAGCCGTAGACCTCCACGCCGAGCAGTCCGTCGAGCGCGTCGGCAAGCAGCAGTTCGGCCTCGTAGGTATACTGCTCCGGCACGATCAGGAGCGCCCGCTCGCCCGCCTGACGGTGCGCGCGCAGCGCATGGATGATGTGCGCGGTCTTGCCGGAATCCGCCCGCCCGAGCAGGAAGCGCACGTCGGCGCTCATGTAAAGCGCTCCCGGTGCACGGCCGTGTAGCGCATACCGCCGTCTATAAACCGGCTTTCGAAAAGGATCACCTCTCCCGCCGTAAACGCCGGAAGGCGGGCGCCGGCGGCAAACGCCGCGTCGCCCGTGATCATGCGGCCAAGCGTGATGTGCGGCGTAAATTTCGCGCGGCTGCCGGCCAGTCCCCGCTCCCAAAGGGCGGCCGAAAGCGATTCGTAAAGCCGCTGCAGTTCCCCGCCCTCGCAAGAGACCGTTACGTAGCCCGTATGCGCGCCATCGCCGCCGAATGCGCCGTAGTCGCCAAGCCGCACAAGGAAAGGCCGGATATCCCGCGCCGCGCCGCGCACGGCCTCCGCCGCGTCGCCGAGCGCCTCGGTCTCCCCGAGAAAGTGCAATGTAATATGATAGTTCTCGGCGGGTACGAAGCGACCGCGCGCGCCTTGCGCCTCGAGCGCGGTCTTTACGCCCCAGACCGCGCGCCGGATATCCGGCGGCAGCGGGATACCGATGAACAGCCGCATAATCCCTCCCGGCGGCGGCCGGTTTGCGGCCGCCGTTCTTTTGCTTCACGATACAGCTTCAGTATAGCGCCCGCGCGGCCCGACCGCCAGCTTCCCGCGCGAAATCGCCGCCTGTTCGAGCCGGCAACCGCGTCCGTTTGCCGCGCTTTCTGCCGAAATCGGCAGTTTTGCAGGAAAAATCGCCTGTTTTGCCGATATGGGTTGGCTTTGGAAGGAAATCCTGCAAAATATCACCATCTTTTTTCGATTATACCACGCAGCAAACACCCTGTCCCACGCGGCGTATTCCCGTGAGCGGTTGGGGTTATCCACCGTTTTTTGTCCACATTATCCACCATGTTATCCACAGCCCGCGCTTTTTTTGGTCTTTCGGGTGTGCATAAGTCACTTGCCGTCCCAAAATCAGCGCATAGGGCCGCCGCTCATGCGCCGCTGTCCTTCCAGCGTCCGATCGCGCCTCACCCCGCATGGTGCCATTCTTGGCGCCATTTCCTGCAAATACCAGCGTGTTGCCCGCGTTTTCGCCGGATTACTTTGCATGGTAATTTTTGCTTTTCCCCTGCCCGCAGGACAAGGTTCTTTATGCGCGGGGCCTTGCCTGGTTCCCGCCTCGGCCCGCCGCGCGCGCAAACACGGCGACCGTCTACCGGCCGCCGTCAGGTTTTTATGGATGGAGAGAACCCGCCTAGACCGCCTGTTCGCGCCCCTGCGCCTCCATGATGAGCTTGTCGGCCACAAGCGCGATGAACTCGCCGTTCGTCGGTTTGTCGTTCTTGCCATAGACCTTGTAGCCGAAGATGCCGTTGAGGTTCTCGATCTTGCCGCGCGTCCAGGCAACCTCGATGGCGTGGCGGATCGCGCGCTCGACCTTGCTTGCCGAGGTGCCGAAGCGCTTGGCGATGCCGGGATAAAGCTCCTTTGTAATGCGGTTGATGAGCGTGGGATTATAGTAAACCATGCGGATGCCTTCGCGCAGGTAGTGGTAGCCCTTGATGTGCGCCGGGATGCCTGCAACAAGGAACACCGAGGTGATCTTCTCATCGAGCGAGCGCGGCGGCTGCGCATAGTTGGCAAGCCCGCCCTGCGCGTTGTCCTGCTGCACGGCTTCGAGCGAGCGCTTGAGCAGCGCGTCCGGCTCGACCGGCTTGACCATGAAATAGCGCGCGCCGAGCGCGCAGCAGCGGCGCACCATGTTTTCATTTCGCATCGCCGAGACGACGATGACCGCGGGCGGCGTGTCCGGGCAAAGGTGCTTAATCTGCTCGAGCACGCCAAGCCCGTCGACGTGCGGCATAATCAGGTCGAGGAGCAGGATATCATACTTTACCTGCCGGAGCTTGTCCAGCGCTTCGCGCCCGTCGAACGCGGTATCGACGGAACCGATCGATTCGCTCGCGGTGAAATACGCGCGAACCGACTCGACAAAACTGACATTGTCATCCACGATCAGTACCCGATAATGTGACATAGTCCTCCCCCTGCTTTCATCGAATTGTACGAAAAATACTTGCATATCACGTACAATGTTATTGTAGCAATCCATCCATACGGCTGGATAGGGGTGGAAAGGGACGGCTTCTGTCGAAGTCTCCACGAAGATTGACTAAGTTTCTGTAAAAACCTAACAACACTATATTTCGCGGCGAAAACGTTATCGAAGCAATAGATATTGTGGTTTTTGCCTGTTTATGAGGCGGGATCCTGTCGCGCTTTATTACATTGTAACATGCCGAATCTAACACAGCAGAAAGTTGTTCAAATATGACGAAAATATGAACGATTATGTAGAATCATCCGGGTATTCTGCGGTTCGCGTCCGTAATCCCCACCGCGCGGCAAAGCGCCGCCAATCTTTAGCAAGCCGCGTGCGCGCGCGAACCTTGGCGAACCCGCCGACCCGGCACGAATGCCGTCGATTCGCGCGGACTGTCCCAAAAAACAAAACGACCGCGCCCGCTTCGACACGGCCAGATCACACGCGGCGGCCCTGCTACCTGCTTTTTCGACGGACGTCCGCGCCGAGCGCGTTGAACTTCTGATCGAGGTATTCGTAGCCGCGGTCGATAAAATGGATGTTCTGCACGAGGCTCGTGCCCTTGGCCGCAAGCGCCGCCACAAGCAAGGACGCGCCCGCGCGCAGGTCGCTTGCCGCGATCTCCGCCCCGTGCAGCGAAGCGATGCCCTTGACCTTGGCAAACGTATCCTTGACGCTGATCGAAGCGCCCATGCGCCGAAGCTCGCGCACATGGTTGAAGCGGTTTTCGAATATCGTCTCGTTGAGCGTTGAAATACCGTTGCCCGCGCAGAGATAGGCCATCATCGGCTGCTGCAGGTCGGTCGGGAAGCCCGGATACGGCAGGGTTTTGACGTTGATCGCGCGCGGACGATCCTCCATGACGACCCGCAGATAGAAATCGCGCCCGTCGTCGCCTTCGATGACGCGCGCGCCGCTCTCCATGAGCTTGGCGGAGACCGCCTCCATATGGGTTGGAATCACGTTCTTGATCACGACGTCGCCGCGCGTGGCGGCGGCGGCAATCATGAACGTGCCGGTTTCGATCTGGTCGGGGATGATGGCGTAGCTGCAGCCGTGCAGCTTCGGCCTGCCCTGTATCCGGATCACGTCCGTGCCGGCGCCCTTGACCGAGGCGCCCATCATGTTGAGGAAGTTCGCCAAGTCCACAACGTGCGGTTCTTTCGCGACATTGCTCAGCACCGTCGTTCCCTCGGCCATGCAGGCCGCGAGCATCACGTTGATCGTCGCGCCGACGGAGACGAGGTCGAAGTAGATCTCCGCGCCGACGAGCTTTTTTGCGCGCGCGCGCACGACGTTTTTATCCATATCGCACTCGACAGCGGCCCCAAGCGCGCGAAAGCCCTTGAGATGCTGGTCGATCGGGCGCGCGCCGATCACGCAGCCGCCCGGCAGCGCAAGCTCCACCTCGCCGTAGCGCGGCAGCAGCGCCCCGAGCAGATAATAGGAAGCACGCATGCTGCTTACCGCGTGGCTGAGCGCCGAGGTGGTGCGAAGCGGCCTTGGGTCGATGCGCATGCAATCGCCATCGGTAAAGCCAACGGCAACGCCCAGACCCTCCAGGATCGCCTGAAGACTCTGCACGTCCTGAATGTGCGGCAGGTTCTCGAGCACGCACGTTTCGCCCGCAAGCAGCGCCGCCGGGATGATCGCCACCGCAGCGTTTTTTGCGCCGCTGATCGTCACGGTGCCTTCGAGCCGCTTTCCGCCGTTGATTTCATACCATTGCTTCTGCATTTCACGACCAGTCTAGCGGAATACCGCGTCAAAGTCAAGCCGCGCGGCGCGGCGGGCGCGGCGGATTTTCCCGCGCGTCCATGTGTTACGCCGCATGGTAAATCCCCTCGGCGGCCGCCGCCGGTCTCCGTCCACGGCGTAGCGATTCATGCATGCGGGAAGTATATGACTTTACAGAGCCTTCGCCCGCCGTAAGACGCGGGTACCCGGCGCTTTTCCCGCCGCCGCGGCGTTTGCGGCGCTTGATTGACAAGCGGCACGGCGCATGCTAAAGTAAAGTTTGGAAAGCACAAAATATGTTTGATTTCGGAGGCAGCATGGACAAACTGGTCATCGCCCTCGGCGGCAACGCGCTGCAGGAGGGTAAAGGCCCCGCCACGGCGGAAGCCCAACTCGCGGTCGTAGAAAAGACGTCCGAATACATCGCGGACATCATCGAAAAAGGTTATACCGTCATCCTCGCGCACGGCAACGGCCCGCAGGTCGGGCGCATCGTGCTTCAAAACGAGAACTCCGTTCAAGTCACGCCCGCCATGCCTTTCGACGTTTGCGGCGCGATGAGCCAGGGCATGATCGGCTATCACATTCAGCAGGGCCTGACGAAGTCGCTGCGCGCGCGCGGTAACGACACCAACGTGGCCACGATCGTAACCCAGGTGGTCGTGGACCCCGCCGACAAGGCCTTTGAAAATCCCTCGAAGCCCATCGGCCCCTTTTACAGCGAGGAGGACGCCAAGCGCCTGCAGGCCGAGAAGGGTTACGCCGTCAAGGAGGACGCCGGCCGCGGCTG
>CAYMSL010000096.1:0-6448 GCA_964393095.1 uncultured Oscillospiraceae bacterium
GCATGGGGCTTTTGACCTCGCCGCTGCGCGACCGCTTCGGCATCAAGGAGCAGCTTGCCATGTACGATTCCGAATCGCTTCGCGAGATCGTGACCCGCAGCGCGGCGATACTCAACATCGACGTAAGCGGCGACGGCGCAATCGAGATCGGCATGCGCGCGCGCGGCACGCCGCGCATCGCCAACCGCCTGCTGCGGCGGGTGCGGGATTTTGCCCAGGTCAAGGGCGAGGGGCACATCGACATCGCCGCCGCGAAGGACGGTTTGGACATGCTCGGAATCGATGATCTCGGACTTGACTCGGTTGACCGCAAAATGTTGCATACTATGATCGTCAAGTTCGGCGGACGTCCGGTCGGGCTGGACACCATCGCGGCCGCCACGGGCGAGGACGCGACGACGATCGAGGACGTATACGAACCGTACCTGCTGCAGCTCGGCTTTATCGCAAGAACGCCGCGCGGACGGGTCGTGATGCCGGCCGGTTGCGCCCACCTTGGCTTCCGTGCCGAAGCGCAGCAGATGAAATTGGAGGTTACCCAATGAGAAGGAAAGAGATGAAGCTGCTTCTCGAGGAGCGATACGAACGCATCGCCCTGCTCGAAGCGCGCGTTGAGACCATGGAGCAGCTGCTCGACGGCTACCGCGCGCGGGAGAAGTCGATCATCGACACGCTGCGCGACGCGCAGGAGAAGGCCGCGCGCTCCGTAGCGGAGGCCGACGCGCGCAGGGACGAGATCGTCGCGAAAGCCGATTCGGAGGCGGCGCGCCTGCGCAACGAGGCGTCGCGTCACGCCGACGAGGTGCTTTCGAGCGCGCGCGACGAAAGCACGCGCATGCTCGAGCAGGCGGAGGTTTCGCTGCGCGCGCATCGCGAGGCGATCGAGGCCTTCAACGCCCTGATCGAGCGGAACGCCGCCGAGGCGCTCGAGACGACGCGCCGTTACGCGGATTTTCTGCGTACGCACAGGGTTGAGCCGACCGACGCGGACGCCGTGGAGGGCGGGACGCAGCGGGTCTATGCCGCGGCGGGCATGCCGGAGACGGAGGATGATCCGGGACAGCTCATGCGCAACATCTACCGCCTGCAAAACCGCGATATTCCCGAGGGCGAGGCAACGACGCGCTACTTTGCGCCCGAAGCGGAACCCGCGCAGGATGCGCGCGACACCGGCGTGCCCGACTGGGAGCCGGCGGGCTACGCGGAAAAGCCCGACGACGCGGGCGCCTATGCGTCTTGGAACGTGTTTGGCGAAGCGAAAGGCGAGCCTCCGGCCGCGCAGGCCGAGCCGGAGAGCGCGCCGCAAGCCGGTGCGGCGGAGGCGGCGTTTGCCCCCGAAGCGGCCGATATTGACGCGTGGGCGGCCTATGCGGCAAGCGCGGATACGCCGCTTGAACCATCGGCGTTTGAGATGCCGGTGGCCTACGACGAGGCGGACAACGCGGCGCATCCCGCGGCGGAGCCCGAGATCGGAACGGGCGACGCATACGACGCCATCGCCGCGTTTGACGCGAGTTTCGGCGTAACGGGGGAATGGGAGCCGGAGAGCGGCGATGTGCCGACGGTCGGCGCGCTCGTGCAGGACGGCGGAGCGGCGGACGACGACGTGTCGCTCGATCAGCTGCTCGACGAGATCATTCAGGCGGGCGATTAGCTTCGGCTTTCGCTCGTCTCTTTTTTGCAGCGGGGGAGGTAGCATATGGACTGGAGACCGGTGGATCGGCGGCATGGGATCGCGATTCTCGCCTGCCTTGTCGGGACTGTGGCGGTTACGGCGCTGATTCGCGTGCCGCTGCCATTTACCTACACGCTCGGCAAGGGAGAGGTGGTGGCGGGCGTATATGCCACGCTTGGCGACGCCTGCATCTATGCCTCGGTGCTGCTGCTTGGCGTACCGTGGGGCGTGGTGGTTTCCGCGCTCGGCGCGGCGCTTGCGGACCTCATCGTAGGCAGCAAGCTCTTTATCATCGGCAGTTTGCTGATTAAGAGCACGATGGCGCTGTTTGTCGCGGCGTTCGGCAGCCGCTGCGACGACTGGAAGAAGAGCCTCGCCGTCGCGGGCGTAACCGAGCTGATCATGGTGCTCGGCTACTTTGTCTACGATCTATTGATCGTGCGCGAGTTCAAGCTCGCCGGACTGGCGTTTTTGACCGACCTTGCGCAGGGTATCGTCTGCTTTGCCGCGGGCGCGGCGATTCTGCGCTACCTGACCCCGATGTATCCCGATAAACTGCTCTCGGTGCGCCGCGCAAGGCGGGGGGAGTAGGGTATGCTTTTGAACGTGCTCGGCCGCTACGGCCCGTACCCGCGCGCGGGCGGCGCCTGCTCTGGATACCTGCTTTCGGATGGCACAACCCGCGTGCTTCTCGACTGCGGCGCGGGCGTTCTAACGCGCCTACTCGAATACACAAACCCCTGGGAGCTTGACGCGATCATCGTTTCCCACCTGCACTACGACCACTGCTCGGACCTTTTTGTCCTGCGCTACGCGCTGGACAAGCAGCCGCTCTCCGGTCCGGATGGAGCAAGGCGCACCGTGCCGCTCTATCTGCCGCCCGAGCCGCAAGCGGTGCGTGAGGCGCTCTGCAAAGGCGCGCTGTTTCAGCCGCTGACGCTTGAGCACGGAGCGCCGTTTGCCGTGGGCTCGCTGTCGATCACGCCGTTTTCGACGGCGCACCCCGTACCAACGTTCGGCCTACGCATCCGTGACGGCGCGGGGCGCACGCTTTGCTTTACGGGCGATACGGGCCTCTACGACGGTCTCGCGCAGGACGTGCGCGGCGCGGACGCGCTGCTTGCGGACGTGTGCTTTGTCGGCGACGATCCGCCTTCCCCCGCGCCGCACCTGAGCGCCCGGCAGGCGGGGCGGCTTGCAAAGGAGGCAGGCGTCGGCGCGCTGTACTGCACGCACCTCTCCGGCGCGTTCGACACCGAGGCGCTCATAAAAAAAGAGGTTGACTTTGCAAGTACATTTGTGGTAAAAGAGCATGGGCAATACCGCATTTGAATCCGAACGGCGAGGGAAAACGCGCCGAAAACGCGATTGATATGCGCTTTGGATCAGTTAACGGAGGGATAGCACGATGGCAAAAAAGACGATTGAGGACGTAACCGTTCAGGGCAAGCGCGTACTTGTGCGCGTGGACTTTAACGTGCCGCTCACAGACGACGGCAAGGTAAGCGACGACAAGCGCATCGTTGCGGCGCTGCCGACGATTCAATACCTGCTTGAGCACCACGCCAAGGTAATCCTCTGCTCGCATCTCGGCCGGCCCAAGGGGAAGGTCGATGCCAAATATTCGCTCGTACCCGTTGGCGCGCGCCTGAGCGAGCTGCTGCCGGACGTGAAGATCTGGATGGCCGACGACGTGATCGGCGAGTCCGCAAGGAGCGCCGTGGACGATATGCAGGAAGGTGAGATCGTCCTGCTCGAAAACCTTCGCTTCCACGCGGAGGAGGAGGAGAACGACCCGGCGTTTGCCAAGGAGCTTGCGAGCCTTGCCGACCTCTACGTCTCCGACGCGTTCGGCACCGTGCACCGTGCGCATGCCTCAACGGCCGGCGTGGCCGCGTATCTGCCGGCGGTGGCGGGCTTCCTCATCGGCAAGGAGCTTGGCATCATGGGCAAGGCCCTCGAGACCCCCGAGCGCCCGTTCGTGGCGATACTCGGCGGCGCGAAGGTCGGCGATAAGATCGGGGTGATCACGAACCTGCTCGAAAAGTGCGATTCGCTGATCATCGGCGGCGGCATGGCCTACACGTTCTTCAAAGCCCTGGGCTATGAATTCGGCACCTCGCTGCTCGACGCCGAGAGCGTCGGCCTTGCGGGCGACATCATCAAAAAGGCCGAACAAAAGGGCATCAAGCTCCTGCTGCCCATCGATACCGTGGTCGCGAGGGCGTTCGCGCCGGATGCGGAGCACAAGGTTGTCGACTCGGATCAGATCCCCGCGGACTGGATGGGCCTCGACATCGGGCCGAAGAGCGCCAAGCTGTTTGCCGAGACGATCGTCTCGGCCGGCACCGTGATCTGGAACGGGCCGATGGGCGTGTTTGAGATGCCGGCGTTTGCCGAGGGCACAAAGCAGGTTGCCGCGGCCTGCGCGGCCTGCAAGGGCGTGACGATCATCGGCGGCGGCGACTCCGCCTCGGCCGTCAAGAAGCTTGGCTATGCCGATAAGATGACGCATATCTCCACGGGCGGCGGCGCTTCCCTTGAGTTTCTTGAGGGCAAGGTGCTGCCGGGCGTGGCCGTGCTCAACGACAAGTAAGACAGCGCCTCGGCGCTTTGCTTTCCGACAGCCGCGCGCCTTTTTGGGGTCGCGGCTGTTCGGCGGGTGACCGGGCGGTTTTGATGCGGCCCCGTTTGACGCGGGGTTCGCATACGATGCTGCGGCGTTTTATGGAAGAACCGTTTGAAAGGATGCGAAGATTTGATGAGAAAACCCATTATTGCGGGCAACTGGAAGATGAATCTGACCCCCGGCGAGGCCGAGCGGCTCGTTGCGGAGCTGCTCCCGCTCGTTAAGGACGCCGCTTGCGACGTGGTTATCTGCCCGCCGTACGTCGACCTTGCGACGGTAGGCAAGCTGCTCGTCGGCACGAACATCAAGCTTGGCGCGCAGAACGTACATTGGGCGCCGAAAGGGGCGTTTACGGGCGAGATCAGCGCGGATATGCTGCTTGCCGTGGGCGTGCAGTATGCTATCGTCGGCCACAGCGAGAGAAGGCAGTACTTTAACGAGACCGATGAGACGGTCAACAAGCGCGCGCGCGCGGCGCTCGAGGCGGGCATTACGCCCATCATCTGCGTCGGCGAGTCGCTCGAGCAGCGGGAAAAGGGCGTGACCGACAGCATCGTAAGCAAGCAGACCGTCGCGGCGCTCGCGGGCTTCGAGGCCGACGAGGCGAGGAAGGTCGTCATCGCCTACGAGCCCATCTGGGCCATTGGCACCGGCCGCACGGCCACGGCCGAGGACGCGAACGCGACGATCGGCGTCATCCGCAGCGCGATCGCGGGCGTATACGGCGATAAGATCGCCGCCGAGGTGCGCATCCAGTACGGCGGCAGCATGAACCCGAAGAACGCGGGCGAGCTCATGGCCATGCCCGAGATCGACGGCGGCCTCATCGGCGGCGCGAGCCTCAAGAGCGAAGACTTTGCCAAGGTGGTCCTCTACTGATGACAAAGCCGATCACCGCCATCATCATACTCGACGGCTTCGGCTGTTCGAAGGAAAGGCGTTTTAACGCCGTAGCCGAAGACGGCGCGGCAAACGTGACGCGCCTTTGGAATACCTACCCGCACACGACGATTCAGGCCAGCGGCATGGACGTGGGGCTGCCCAAGGGACAGATGGGCAACTCCGAGGTCGGCCACCTCAACATCGGCGCGGGACGCGTCGTCTACCAGGAGTTTACGCGCGTGACAAAATCCATCGAGGACGGGGACTTCTTCGAAAACCCCGCCTTTCTCGGCGCGATCGAAAACTGCAAGGCGCATTCCTCCGCCCTGCACCTGATGGGCCTTTGCTCCGACGGCGGCGTGCACTCGCACGTCACGCATCTGCACGCGCTTGTGCGGCTTGCGCGCGACAACGGCCTTAGCAAGGTGTTTATCCACTGCTTTATGGACGGGCGCGACGTGCCGCCAAGCAGCGGCAAGCGCTTCGTTGAGGAGCTTGACGCGGAGCTTATGGCGATCGGCTGCGGCAAAATCGCAAGCGTCATGGGCCGCTACTACGCCATGGACCGCGACAATCGCTTTGAGCGCGTGGAAAAGGCCTACGCCGCCATGACATACGGCGAGGGCGAGCGCGCTTCCTCGGCCGCCGAGGCCATGCAGCAAAGCTACGATCGCGGCGATACCGACGAGTTTGTGCTGCCCACAATCATCGTCGAAGGCGGCGGTCCCGTCGGCCTCGTGGCGCCGAACGACAGCGTGATCTTCTTTAACTTCCGGCCCGACCGCGCGCGGGAGATTACGCGCAGCTTCATCTTCGAGGATTTCGACGGCTTTGCCCGGCGCAACGGTTACTTTCCGCTCTGCTACGTGTGCATGACGCAGTACGACAAGACCTTCGGCGAACGCGTGCGCGTGGCGTCTTCGCCGCAGTCGCTCGACAACACGCTTGGCGTCTATCTGGCAGAGCAGGGGCTGACCCAGCTTCGCATCGCGGAGACCGAGAAGTACGCGCATGTGACGTTCTTCTTCAACGGCGGCGTCGAAGCCCCGAATCCCGGCGAGGAGCGCTGCCTGATCCCCTCGCCCAAGGTACCCACCTACGACCTCAAGCCCGAGATGAGCGCCTACGAGGTGGCGGAGGAGGCCGTCAAACGCGTCGAGAGCGGCAAGTACGACATGATGATCCTCAACTTTGCCAATCCGGATATGGTGGGCCATACCGGCGAGATGGAGGCGGCCACCGCCGCCGTCCATGCCGTAGAC
>CAYMSL010000097.1:0-6444 GCA_964393095.1 uncultured Oscillospiraceae bacterium
CGGAGCGCCGTGATGAACGGCCGCTTCAGCGGAATGGATGCCTGTTCGATATCCCACGGCACGGCGTCGAAGAAGCCCTTGAGGATGTAGGCGTTCATAGGCGCCATGTTGACCACGCACACGAGCACGACCCCGAACAGAGAGTCGATCAGTCCGAGATAGGTGAGCACGAAGAACACCGCGATCAGCACGACGACGCTCGGAAACGCCTGCAGCAGCACCAACGCGCGCAGCATGAGCGCCTTGCCCTTGAAGTTGAGCCGCGAGATGGCGTAGGCCGCGGGCAGTATAACCAGGAGCTGCATTCCCGCCACAATCGCTCCGAACACGACCGTAAAGCCCAGCACCGGCCACACGAGGGGGAGGCGCGCGGCCGCGTCGGTCGGAGTGAGGATGCCCCAGGTCTCCGGCGTAAAGCGGTGCATGGACGCGCTGTAGACGGACGTCTGGATAAACCAAAACAGCATGAACGCGATCGGTATGGTCAATATCAGCAGCACGGCGTGCGTAAGCAAGCCCCGTAAAAACCGCTTCCATCCCAAGTGGCGCATATGCCTCACCTACCCTTCGATCCTTGGCTTTTGCAGCAGCTCATCAAAGCGGAAGAAGCGGAGCTGCAGGAACGTGAGGATAAACACCATCACCACGATCACAAGCGAGATGGCCGAGCCGTAGCCGTAGTGGTGCATGCCGAACGCCACCTGATAGCCGTAGTACGAGAGCGTGGTCGTGTCGTAGACCGGTCCGCCGCCCGTGAGCAGCATGATAAACGTGTAGCCCGTGGCAAGCGAGATCGTGTGCGAGATCACGAGTATCAGCACCGGCCACTTGAGCAGCGGCAGTATGACGTCCTTGACCACTGCAAGATCGCCCGCCCCGTCGACACTCGCCGCGCGGAAGAGCTCCTCGTGTATGTTGTTAATCGCCGAGGAGAGCAGGATGATGCCCGAGGAGGCGCTGTAGAAGCTGATGCCGATGACCACGATGAGCATCGGGTAGTTGACAAACCACAGCACCGGCTCCTGCACGAGCCCCGCGCCGAGCAGCAGGCGGTTGAGCAGGCCGTAATCGGTCTGATCGAAGATGTACTTGAGGAAGATTACGTACAGCAGCGTGGGCGTCGTGCCGAGTATGATCCAGATCGTACGGTAGAACACCTTAAAGAACTTATTTTTGAGCAGGTACTGCGTCAATATGGCCACGACGAGCGAGAGCAGCAGTATGCAGCCCAGCGAAACGAGCGTATAGACAAGCGTGTTGCCGAGGATATCCGGGAGGTTGCCGTCCCCGAGTATCTTGACAAAGTTCTGCACGCCGTTAAAATCCAGCGTAAAGCGCGCGTCGAGGCTCGTAAACGAGATGACGATGGAAAACACGATCGGCAGAAACTGAATGGCGAAGACAAGTAGCAAGAACGGAAGGAGAAACAAATAGGGATAGATCTTTTTCATCACCGTCATCCTGCATCCCCCTGCGGCATGTATTTGGTTGTCTGCGAAGCTGAAATGGCCGCCGCGATCGTATCGAAGTGCTGCGCGCGAGTCGTTTGCTGCCGGTCGGTTTGTCTGTAGGGCGTACGCCGCCACAATATCGGGAAAACGTTTTACGTGACCCCGTGGCTCCGGCCGAAAGGAGATTTCAGCAGGTTTATCGTGCCTGTTCTAAGAGATTTTTTGTAATAGGTCTGCGAGTGTGCCGCAACGAACGTGGCTTTTGCGGCGATTTGCTTGCGAAAGGATGCGCAGCGCGGCGGTTCGAATCGAAGATACTGCCGTTAAGTGAACTGCCGTTCAAATTTGGTAAAATTTTATATATTATAATATTAAATACCCTGGCGTGTCAATGTCCACACTCCGGTTTTATTACGATGTAATCGGCTTGCTCATCGAACTCCGTCGAATCAAAGCGGCCCGCGCAAGCCGCTTTTGCCTCTACTTATTTTGAACGACGGTCGAAATCCGAATTCTCATGTTCAGTTCGGCGTGCAGCCGAAATCGAAACCGGTCGGCAGACGTTGTGTATCTTTGCGCTTATGGCTATAATGAGCTATAGCACGTTTTAAGGGAGTAGCATTGCGGCAATGAAAATTGTAATCGTAGGCGACGGCAAGGTGGGCTTTACGCTCACCAAACTACTTTCAAAGGAAGGGCACGACCTTGTGGTCATCGACAGCAACGCGGCCGTGCTCCGGGAATCGCAGGACGCGCTGGACGTCGCCGTAGTTACCGGCAACGGCGCGTGCGTAGAGGTGCAGTACGACGCGGACGTTCAGCACAGCGACGTGCTGATTGCCGCGACCTCCAGCGATGAAATCAACCTCCTTTGCTGCATGGTGGCGCGCAAGCTCGGATGCCGCAGCACCATCGCGCGCGTCCGAAACCCTTCCTATGACGCCCAGCTTCGCCTGCTGAAGGAGGAACTGGGGCTTTCGCTGAGCATCAATCCGGAAAGGGCCGCCGCGCGGGAGATGTTCCGAATTTTGCAGTTTCCATCCTTCCTCAAGCGCGATTCGTTCGCCAAGGGCCGTGTGGAGCTTGTGGAGCTGAAGCTTCGGCCGGACAACGCGCTTGTAAACAAGAAGCTGTGCGAACTAAACGACCTCAGACGTCTCAACGCGCTGATCTGCGCGGTGGATCGCGACGGCGAGATCACGATTCCGGCCGGCGGCTTTGAACTGCGCGAGGGCGACAAGATTACGCTTGCGGCGGACGCGGCCGAGCTTGCGAACCTGCTTCGCCGGCTGCACGTGGGCACTCAAAAGGCGCAAAACGTGATGATCGTAGGTGGCAGCCGCATTGCGGAATACCTTGCCGGCATGCTCCAACGCGCGCATGTGCGCGTGACGATCATTGAAAAAGATCGTGCCCGGTGCGAAACGCTTGTGGAACTGCTCCCGGAGGCGCATATCATCCACGGGGATGGATCACAGCAGGAGCTGCTGCTCGCCGAAGGCGTCCGTCAAACGGACGCGCTCGTGACGCTGACCGGCATGGATGAGGAAAACCTGATCATCTCAATGTTCGGGAACTACATCGGCGTTCCCAAGACCATTACCAAGATCAACCGCACGGAGTACAGCGAGGTGTTCGCGGACAAGGGAATCGATACCATCGTCAGCCCCAAGCAGCTTACGGCGGATGAAATCGTGAGCTATGTGCGGGCCATGGACAATTCCGGCAGCAGTTCGGTGGTGACGCTCTATCGCATCGCGGGCGGCAGCGCCGAGGCCGTCGAGTTCTTTCTTTCAAACGACGCACCGTATTTGAACATACCCTTATCCCAGCTAACACTCAAGCCGAATATACTCATCGCCAGCATCATCCGCGCGCGCAAGGTCATACTCCCCAAGGGCAACGACAGCATGCAGAAGGGCGATATGGTGGTCGTGATCACGCCCGCCGAGCAGACGATTGCCAACATAAAGGATATCTTCGCCGAAAATACGCTTGAGATGCCCGCCTATCCGATGATTGCGCCGTAACAATGGATAAAAGAAAGGTTGCACGGGGATGAACAGACGCGCCATTTCCATATACATCGGCTACCTCCTCTGCGTCGAGGGGGTATTTATGCTGCCCGCGCTCGCAATCGCATTCTACAATAAAGAACAAACCTCGGTAAAAGGGTTTGCCATCGCCATCATCGTACTGCTCGTACTGGCCGCGCTGCTGATCCGTCAAAAGCGCTCGAACGCAGGTATCTATGCGCGCGAAGGGTTTGTGACGGTTTCACTTGGCTGGATACTGATTTCGCTTTTCGGCGCGCTGCCGTTCTATATCAGCGGCGCGATTCCGAGTTTTTTGGATTGCTGGTTTGAGACGGTATCGGGCTTTACGACCACGGGCGCGAGCATCCTCACGGATGTCGAGGCGATGCCGCGCGGATTGCTGTATTGGCGCAGCTTTACGCACTGGCTGGGCGGCATGGGCGTGCTGGTGTTCATGCTCGCGGTGGCGCCGCTTGCCAAGGGAAGCGGCGAGACCTTTCATCTGCTGCGCGCGGAGAGCCCCGGCCCGTCCGTCGATAAGCTTGCGCCGACCATGCGGCACACCACGCGCATACTTTATTCGATCTATATCGCGCTTACGCTCCTGCAGATCGTCCTGTTGCTCTTGGGGGGCATGCCGCTGTTCGACAGCGTAACGCATACCTTCGGCTCCGCGGGCACGGGCGGCTTCAGCATAAAGAACGCGAGCATCGGCGCGTACGACAGCGCATACCTGCAGACCGTTATCGGCGTGTTCATGGCGCTCTTCGGCGTCAACTTCACCGTATACTATCTCCTGCTCCTTCGGCAGTTCCGCGCGGTATACCGAAACGAGGAGTTTCGGCTGTATATCGGCATCATACTGCTCACGACAGCGGTGATCGCCATCGACATCTTCCCGCGGTATACCGAACTGGGCGTGGGCAAGGCTGTGCTGGACAGCTTTTTCCAGGTCTCGTCCATCATGACCACGACGGGCTATGCCACGACAAACTTCGATCTATGGCCGCAGCTTTCGCGATATCTGCTTGTGGTGCTGATGATCATCGGCGCGTCGGCCGGTTCCACGGGCGGCGGCATCAAGGTAGCGCGCCTTGTGATACTGTGGAAGGCCGTCAAAAGCCAGATGCAGATCATGCTGCGCCCGCGCGCGATACGGCCCGTCCGCATGGACGGAAAGCCGCTGAACGAAGCCGTGGTGCGCGGCACATACGCGTTTTCGGCCGTCTACGCGGCCATCTGCCTCGTATCCGTGCTGCTGTTGACATTGGACGATTATAATCTGGAGACCACCGTCACCGCCGTGCTTGCGTGCTTCAACAACATCGGCCCGGGACTCGGCATGGTGGGACCCGTGGGCAATTACGCCTTCCTCTCGCCTCTTTCAAAGCTCGTGCTTTCGTTCGATATGCTGCTCGGCAGGCTCGAGATATTCCCGCTGCTGATGCTGTTTATGCCGTCGGTATGGCGCAGGTCATAGCCGCCTTCACATGCTATCGATCATAAACTGATCGGATGAAAAAGGAGCCGCACGTTTCGGCCGCGGACATTATCGCAATGTCCGCGGCCTTCTTAATCGACGGCGTTTATGCCGCGACGCTCTCCCGGTATGTGATTGTTACAAGATTACTTGCCGCGCATCGCGGTTGGGTGATTGATTGCGCGCAAAGCCCCTGCAGCAAAAAACGTCCGCGGGACACCGCGGACATTTGCGGATAGAGCCCCTACTCCGCCGCCTCGTCGCGGCGTTCCCGGTAGCGGTGCGTCTGTTCGAGCACCATCTCCTTTACCTTCATCAGGCGGATCTGCGTGCTGCGTTCGTTTTCGTCAAGCTTCATGGAAATGTATTTGATGGTCTCCTGCATCTGCGGGATCATCACGTATTCGAGCGCGTTGACGCGCCGGCGGGTCTTTTCGATCTCCGCCGCCATCAGCTGGCAGCCTCGTTCGGTCTCGGCCAGCAGTATCATGTCCGCAAGGACGTCGGAAAGGGCTTTTACGGCGTCGTCGAGATCCCCCGCGGTAAAGCTCAGGCCGTAGGAGTAGATGCCGCCCGGATCCGCGTTGCGAAACGAATACGTAAACCGTGGAATGTTCACGCTCATGACGTTGCGCTCCCCTGCCTCGAGCCGGATCTCCTGCCCGGGCGCAAGCAGCGCGACGTCCAGCGCCGCGTCCCGCATGGCGGCTCGCGCTAGGGCGAAATTGCCCTGCGCGGCGCGTATGCCCGCTTCCACCCTCTCGCGCAGCGCCATGTTCTTGCGCACGAGTTCGAGAAACTGCCGCATCAGTTCGTCCCGCTTATCCTTTAGCAGCTTATGCCCGCGCCTCGCGGTGGCAAGCTTGCGCTTGAGGCGGGTAAGCTCCATGCGGGTGGGATTGATCTGCCGCTGCGCCATTTGCTCTCCCCCTAACCCTCGTAATACGCGTCGAGAAACTCGCTGCGTATGCGGCGAAGCTCGGCGCGCGGGAGGATTCTTAGCAGCTTCCAGCCGATCGAAAGCGTCTGCTCGATATCGCGGTTCGTCAGGTAGCCCTGGTTGACGTATTCCCGTTCGAATTCATCCGCAAATCTGGCATAGAGAAGATCGATGTCCGTCAGTGCTGCTTCGCCGAGTATCGTCATGAGCTCCTTGGCGTTCTTGCCCCTGGAGTAGGCGGCAAAGAGCTGGTTCATCGTGTTTGCGTGGTCGGCGCGCGTCTTGCCCGCCCCGATGCCCTTGTCCTTGAGGCGCGAGAGGCTCGGCAGCACGTCGATGGGCGGCTGTATGTTCCTGCGGTGCAGGTCGCGCGAGAGTATGATCTGCCCCTCGGTGATGTATCCGGTCAGATCCGGAATGGGGTGGGTCTTGTCGTCCTCCGGCATGCTCAAAATCGGTATGAGCGTGATGGAGCCCGGCTTGCCCTTGAGCCGTCCCGCGCGCTCGTACAGGCTCGCAAGATCGGTATACATATAC
>CAYMSL010000098.1:0-6372 GCA_964393095.1 uncultured Oscillospiraceae bacterium
GGCCTGCGCGCGCCTCCTCCAGCGCCTGGCGCGTCGCCTCGCTGCCCGCGGCCGGGAAGGTCAGCACACATGCCACGGGCGCCGCGCCGACGGTCTCCAGTCCTTTTTCAAAGAGCTCCCAAAGGTCGTGCTGCGGGTTGCGCAGCCCGAGCGCGATGGCCTTGCCCGAGTCGATGACCGAGCCGCCGCCAACGCAGAGCACAAGCTCCGCCCCCGCCTCGCGCGCGAGGGCTACGCCCCGCCGCGCCAGTTCCACATCCGGATTCGGGCGCACGCCGCCAAGCGTGACATAGGATACGCCCGCGCCTTCGAGCGAAGCCTTCACGCGATCGAGGAGCCCGCTTTCGACGATACGCTCGCTGCCATAGTGCAAAAGCACCTTTTGCGCAAGCGGCCGCACATGCGCGCCGACCTCGTCGAGCGTACCCTTGCCGAACACGAGCCGCGTCGGGCTGTAAAACATAAAATTCTGCATGATAAACACCCCGGGTTTTATTTCGCCCAAACGGCGCCGCCGATAAAAGCGGCATAGAGCGCCTGAGCGATGATTATCTATATTATAGCATCGGCCGGCGCGTGCGCCAAGAACCGCCCGAAATTCCGGCAAATTCTTGCAAACACCGCAGGCGGTTGTTATACTGTAATCGTCTACTAATATTTGGGGGTAACGTATGGAAAAGAAAACCGTCTCCGCCGCAGCGAAGGCTGAGGCCGCTAAAAAGGCGGCCGCCGCAAAGAAAGCTGCGGATGCAAAAAAGGCTGCCGGCACGAAATCCGCGCCGAGTAAGGCCGTTACGAAGGCGGCCGAGGAAATTGAACAGGTTGTCGACACGCCCGAAGCACCCGCCAAAAGCGACAAGGGCGGCAACGGCGGCTCCGTCAAGGGCCTGCGCATCGGCGCGATCATCAGCTGGGTGCTCGCGATCGCCTGCGAGGTCGGCGCGTTCTTCGCGTTCAGCTACGCCATGCGCAACGGCGCGCAGAACTGGAACGAGCCGGAATTCCTCCTGCTCATCGGGGCGCTCGTGCTCGACGCGATCTTCTGCATCATCGGCGCGCAGCTTTGGAAGAAGGCCAACCGCATCCGTCCGTCGCTTGCAAGCAGCGCGCTTGTGCGCACGCTCTGGCATCAGCTCGGCGTGATCATGGTGCTTGTGTGCTTCCTGCCCATCGGCATCTTCCTGCTCCTCAAGGCCGACAAGCTCAACAAAAAGACCAAGACCATCCTCATCGCTCTGCTGGCCGTGCTCTTTGCAAGCGCGACTGCCGCCTCCGTCGACTACAAGCAGCCGTCCGCCGAGGAGGTTGCGCAGCTCCAGCAGGAGGCGATCGCCGAGTCCGTCGGCACCGTCTACTGGACGCGCTATGGCAAGTCCTACCACTTCGATCGCGACTGCCAGCACATCGCGGGCAAGACGTTCGTCTCCGAAGGCGGCACGCTCAACGAGGGTACGCTGCAGGAGGCGTTTGACGCAAACCGCTGGGATCCCTGCGACACCTGCGCGGGCGGCGCGGAGGTTGACGCCGGCGACACCGTCGACGAAATCGCGGACGAGGGCGCGGCCGGCTGACACAACGGCGAACCTGTTAAAAAGAGGCTCCCTTGGGGCCTCTTTTTTGTTCTTTCTTTCGTACAGAACATGTACTGAAAAAGCCTGCCGTTCGATACGTTCTTTTACCACATAATCTAACGTTCCTGCTGTTTCTTACAAGAAACGACCCGCCCGTTCGAAAAGCCCCATTCACCACATAACCCGAAATTTCTATTGTTTCCTACAGAAAAGGGCCTGCCTATTCGGCAAGCCCGTTCCCCACATAACCCAAAGTTCTTTGTCTTACTTTCTTTCAAGAAAGTAAGGACAACTCGGTTTTGTTCCTGAAATACGGCCTGAGCGCGACCGGAACGGCGACGCTGCCGTCGGCGCGCAGGTTGTTTTCGAGGAAGGCGATGAGCATGCGCGGCGGAGCGACGACGGTGTTGTTGAGGGTGTGGGCGAAGTAGTTGCCCTGCTCCTTGTTTTTAACGCGTATGCCGAGCCGCCGGGCCTGCGCGTCGCCAAGATTCGAGCAGCTGCCAACCTCGAAATACTTACGCTGGCGCGGCGACCAGGCCTCAACGTCCATGCTTTTAACCTTGAGGTCGGCAAGGTCACCCGAGCAGCACTCGAGGGTGCGCACGGGAATGTCGAGCGAGCGGAAGAAATCGACGCTGTTTGCAAGTAAGCGGAAGAACCAGTCCATGCTCTCCTCGGGGCGGCAGACCACGATCATCTCCTGCTTCTCAAACTGGTGGATGCGATAGCCCCCGCGCTCCTCGATGCCGTGCGCGCCGACCTCTTTGCGAAAGCAGGGCGAGTAGCTCGTAAGCTTCTGCGGCAGCTCGGATTCCTCAAGGAAGGCGTCGATGAACTTGCCGATCATCGAGTGCTCGCTCGTGCCGATGAGATAGAGGTCCTCACCCTCGATCTTGTACATCATACCCTCCATCTCGGCAAAGCTCATCACCCCGTCGACCACGCCCGCACGGATCATAAACGGCGGGATGTAATAGGTAAAGCCGCGCTCGACCATGAAGTCGCGCGCGTAGGCGAGGATGGCGGACTGCAGCAATGCGATGTCGCCGCAGAGGTAGTAGAAGCCGTTGCCGCTCGTCTTTCGCGCGGAATCGAGATCGATGCCGTGCAGCCGTTCCATGATGTCGACATGGTAGGGAATCTCAAACTCCGGCACGAGCGGCTCGCCGTAGCGCGCGACCTCGACGTTTTCGGCGTCGTCACGGCCGATCGGCACCGATGGGTCGATGATATTCGGAATCACGAGCATGCGCTTTTTGATCTCGGCGGAAAGCTCGTCCTCGCGCACGGACAGCCGCGCCATCTCGTCGGCCATGTCGGTCACCTGCGATTTGGCCGCCTCGGCCTCGTCGCGTTTGCCCTGCGCCATGAGGGCGCCGATGGACTTGCTGATGGCGTTTCGCTGCGAACGCAGGTAGTCGCAGCGCGTGTGCGCCGCGCGGTACTCCGCGTCGAGGGCAAGCACCTCGTCGACGAGCGGCAGCTTATCCTCCTGAAACTTCCTGCGGATGTTTTCGCGCACGAGTTCCGGCTGCGTCCGAATGAGCTTGATATCCAGCATACGATTTCCTTTCCGTCTGTTCCGTCGGCTTAAAAATAAATCCCTACATGCGCTCCGGCGCGGCGATGCCAAGCAGGAAAAGCCCCGTGGCGATCACCGAGCGCGTCGCGTCGGTTAAGGCAAGGCGCGCCGCGCGCACGTCCGGCTCGTCGGCCATGATGCGCTGCTCGTAATAGAACTTGTTGAACGCCGCAGAGATGCCGATGACCGCGCGTGAGATGAGGTACGGCTCGTTCTTCTCCATGGCCTCGCGCACCGCGTCGGGAAATGCCGCGATGGCCGAGATCACGGCCGCGGACTCGGCGTCAATCAGCGCGGAATGGTCGATTTCGCCGCCCGGCGCGTAAGCGGCCTTGCGCAGCACCGAACAGGCGCGCGCATGCGTGTACTGCGCGTAGGGGCCGGTCTCGCCGTCGAAGTTGAGCACCGAATCCCAGTCGAACACCACGTCTTTGATGCGGCCGTTATAGAGGCTGTTCCAGACGAGCGCGCCGACGCCGACCTGCCGCGCGACGACGCGGCGATCCTCAAGATCCGGACTTTTCTGGCCCATGATCTCATAGGTCTTTTCGCAGGCGGCCGAAAGCACGTCGCGGAGCTTGACCATGTTGCCCTTGCGCGTAGAAAACGCCCCCTCCGTGCTCGAGACCATGCCGAACGAGACGTGCACAAGGTCCTTTGCCCAGGCATAGCCCATCAGCTCGACCACCTTGAACCACTGGCGAAAGTGCAGATCCTGCTGGTAGGCCACGACATAAAGGCACTTGGCAAAGTCGTAGGTATCCTTGCGGTAGAGGGCGGCGGCGATGTCGCGCGTGGCGTAGAGCGTCGCGCCGTCGGAACGCAGAATGATGCACGGCGGCATCTTATAGTCCGAAAGGTCTACGATCTGCGCGCCCTGGTCGAGCTTGAGCAGGCCTTTTTCCCGCAACTCGTCAACCACGCGGCCCATCTTGTCGTTGTAGAAGCTCTCGCCCGCATAGCTGTCAAACTCGATGCCGAGCATGTCGTAGACCTGGGCGACCTCGGCAAGCGTAATCTTTTTAAACCAGTCGAAGAGCGAAAGAGCCTCGGCGTCGCCCTCCTCGATGCGCCGGAACCAGGCGCGCGCCTCGTCGTCGAGCGCCGGGTCGTCTGCGGCCTCGCGATGGAAGCGCACGTAGAGCGCGACCAGCTCGTCCACCCCGCCGCGTTCGATCGAATCATGATCGCCCCAGCGCTTGTAGGCCACGATCATCTTGCCAAACTGCGTGCCCCAGTCCCCAAGGTGGTTGATGCCGACGCAATGGTAGCCCAGGTGGTTGTAGATGCGATAGAGCGCGTGGCCGATCACGGTCGTCGGCAGGTGCCCCATGTGGAAGGGCTTGGCGATGTTGACCGAGGAGTAATCGATGCAGACGTTGCGCCCGCCGCCCATATCCGAACCGCCGTAGCGCTCGCCTTCGGCGAACACGCGCCCGAGCACCGCGCGGGCAAACGCCGCCCTATCGAGCGTGAAGTTGACGTAGCCGCCTAACGCCCGCGCGGAGGTCACGCCCTCCGGCAGGCATAGCGATTCGGCAAGCCCGGCCGCGATGAGCGGCGGCGCTTTTTTGAGCGTTTTTGCAAGCTTAAAGCAGGGAAACGCGTAGTCGCCAAGCTCCGGCGACGGCGGCGTTTCCAGCCAGGAAGCAAGCTCTTCGACGGGCAGATCGCACGCTTTGGCGAGCGCACCGGCGATCAAAAAACGAAAATCCATGTACCCTATCCTTACCCATGCGTTTATTAAGCAAACATTATACCATACTATTCCCAAATAAAAAGCGGGCGCTTTGCATTTGCGGCCCGCAAAAACCTGTTTTTCGACGGGTTCGCCGCGCTTGTACCCCGGCATTCTCCCTTTTATGCGGCAAGGCCGGCGGCGGCGGAACGCGCAACTTCCGCAACGTGTCCAAACGCGCCGGCGGCTCGGTTTGCCTTCGCCGGGCGCCCCCTCATCCGCGGCGCGCCGCAAAAAACGGCCGGTTTGCGGCGGAGCGTTGGCCGCTTTACAAATTGGCGCAAACCGGGTATACTGGTCGGGATAAAGCGTTGAACGGGACGCGTCGGAGGAAACAGAACGCCCAAGCGAGCCGCGTACGGTGTAAGGCGGCGGCGCTTCTCCAGCCGATATCACCCGTGAGCGCGCGCGCCAAAGGCAACGCCAAGTAACGCGCGCCGCAAGCCCGGCGTTATGGGGTATAAGCGGGCGGCGTTTGCCGCCAAGCCGGGTGGTACCGCGGAAGCAGCAAGCCTTTCGTCCCAGTTTTGGGCGAAGGCTTTCATTTTTTACATCGGAGGTGCAAGCGCATGTACAAAAAGGTGACGACCGACCTCAACTTCGTGCCGCGCGAAAAGGAGGTGCTGGACTTCTGGAAGGAGAACGGCATCTTCCAAAAGAGCGTCGCCGCCCGGCGCGGGGCCAAGCCCTACACCTTCTTCGACGGCCCGCCGACGGCCAACGGCAAGCCGCACATCGGCCATGTGCTCACGCGCTCGATCAAGGACATCATCCCGCGCTACAAGACCATGAAGGGCTACGACGTGCTGCGCAAGGCCGGCTGGGACACCCACGGCCTGCCCGTTGAAATCGAGGTGGAAAAGGAGCTCGGCCTCGACGGCAAGGAGCAGATCGAGGCCTACGGCGTCGAGCCGTTCATCCGCGCCTGCAAAAAGTCCGTCTGGAAGTACAAGAGCGAGTGGGAAACGATGTCCGACCGCGTGGGTTTCTGGGCGGATATGGACGACCCCTATGTCACATACGAGGACAACTACATCGAGTCGATCTGGTGGGCGCTCAAGAGCATCCACGAAAAGGGCCTGCTCTACAAGGGCCACAAGGTCGTGCCCTACTGCCCGCGCTGCGGCACCGCGCTCTCGTCGCACGAGGTGTCGCAGGGCTACAAATTGGTGCCGGACAAATCCGCGTTCGTGCGCTTTCGCATCAAGGGCCGCGAGAACGCCTGGCTCTACGCGTGGACGACGACGCCGTGGACGCTCCCGTCGAACGTCGCGCTCTGCGTAAACCCGGATGCCGAGTACGCCGAGTTCGTTTCCGAAGGCCGCACGATCATCATGGGCAAGGCGCTGATTGCCGACGTTCTCGGCGAGGGCGCGGAGTTCGAAATCGTCCGGACGATGCCGGGGCGCGAGCTCGTGGGCACCGAGTACGAGCCGCTGTTCGACTTCCAGCGCCCGCTCGTCGACAAGCCCGCGTGG
>CAYMSL010000099.1:0-5773 GCA_964393095.1 uncultured Oscillospiraceae bacterium
GCAAAGGGCGAAACCGTAGAGCGCAACTGGTACGTCGTCGACGCGGAAGGCATGGTCCTCGGCCGTCTCTCGTCACAGGTAGCAGCCATTCTCCGTGGAAAGCACAAGCCCATTTTTACCCCGCATGTCGACACCGGCGATCACGTGATCATCGTCAACGCCGCCAAGGTTCGACTCACGGGCAAGAAGCTCGATCAGAAAAAATACATCCACCACACCGGCTACCCGGGCGGTATCCGCGAGGTCAACTACCGTACGCTGCTTGATAAAAAGCCCGAGTTTGCCGTATATGAGTCGATCCGCCGCATGATGCCGAAGGGCCCGCTCGGCGATAAGATGCTCTCGAAGCTCCGCGTCTATGCGGGACCCGAGCACAAGAACGCCGCACAGAAGCCCGAGCCGCTCGCGCTCAAGTAAGAGGAGGAACAGAACATGGCAAACGCGCAATACCTTGGCACCGGCAGACGGAAAAAGTCCATTGCCCGCGTTCGGTTGCTCCCCGGCACCGGCAGGATCACGATCAATCGCCGCGACATCGACGACTATTTCGGCATGGAGACGCTCAAGATGATCGTGCGCGCCCCGCTGACGCTCACCGGCACGCTCGGCAAGTACGACGTGGCCGTCAACGTCTACGGCGGCGGTACGACCGGCCAGGCCGGCGCAATCCGGCACGGCATCGCCCGCTCGCTTCTTGTAGCCGAGCCCGCCCTGCGCAGCGCGCTCAAGAAGGCCGGCTACCTCACGCGTGATCCGCGCATGAAGGAGCGTAAGAAGTACGGCCTGCACGCGGCCCGCAGAGCGCCGCAGTTCAGCAAGAGATAATCGGCTCCGGCAATACCGCTGTATCAAAAAACGAGCATACCGTCAAAAAACGGAATGCTCGTTTTTTATTGACGCACGCCCGCTATTTACACGTTTCGCGGGCAACGGCCTATCCTGAAACAGGTTGCGGTTCGCGCTCTTTACAAGTGGAAGCGACAAAGTCAAAATGATCGAATCGGCGCCGGACGGGGCTTCCATCCGCGTTTCCGGTTGAGAGCCGCCGGCCCGTATGGCTGCGTGCTTCTTTGCGCGTCTTCTTTATGCGCGCCTAAGCCTCGCGCGGCACGCATGTTTCCAGTACTTCAAATGCTTTGGCGTAGCGGCCCTCGCCCACGCGGCATTTCGGCGCCGCGGCGATTCCCCGGCGCGTCAGCACCTCGTTGACCTGCCCAAAGATCAGATGGAATATCTCGTTTGCGCTATCCTCCGCCGGCACGCCGTGGCGGTTGGCCGTAAAATCCGCATCCCGCACCCGCATCATCGCCGCACACACGAGATCCTCGGTCGCGCCGATGACAAGATGCGCAAGTTCTTGGAGTACCGCCCTGTCCCGCCGCCAGACATACACGGGCACGCAGGCCCTTCCCGCAACGGCATAGCCGAAGTGTTCGAATGCCGCAAGCGCCCGTTCGTCCACGGGGCCACCGTCCAGCAACGCGATGAATTCCTCTACGAACCGCTCCTTCGGCAGCGCGCGCAGGATGGAATCGCCAAGCCGGCCCGACTCGAGCCGCTTGGCCGTACGGTAGAAATCCCGCCGCTCGCCCGCGGAATCGCCGAAGGACGAAAACACGCCCTTCTCCGTGCCGAAGCGGTTGTAGGAGCACAGAAGCGAGCGGCTCCACGCGTTCAGCCGCGCCGAGTCCTCGTAGAGTATCACAAGGTAATCAAGACCAGAGGGATGCGCCTTGCTTGTCGTAACCAGCCTGCGCTGCTCGAGAAAATCGAAGTACAGCCCGTCAAACACACCGCCGCAGAGCAGATGATAGAGGTTGACGCTCGCCGCAAAGCCGTTGTCGATCTTCGACGCGATAGCGGTCATTTCCTCGCCGCGCTGTTCAAGTACGGCGGCCACGCGCTCCGCCACCCCGGCCGAGAGCGCATACAGCGCGTCGTAGTCCGCGTCGAGAAAAACGGGGCAGGACAGGCGCAGCCGCCCGCGTTCGCTTTCGAGCACCCCCACACGGCACAGCGACTCCGCTGTTTTTTCGAGTTCCGTCCCCCACTCCGAGAGGAGAAATCGGCCCGGCGGCGACTGCGCCACACGCGCGATCACCTCGTTTGCGCCATCGTTTTCCAGCGTAAGCCGGGGGTTGTCCGCCGCAGACACGGCTGCGTCCGGCATATCGTTCTCGTAGAAAAACCGGTTGAAGCGCATGCCCGTTTCTCCCTGACGCACGCTATGTTTTGCCCCACAACGCCCGCTCAGCCGCGCGGCGGGATCGCCTCGAGCAGCGCGTCCACCTGCGCGGGCGGCGTCGCCCAGGAGGTGCAAAAGCGCACGGCGTCGCACGTTTCGTCTATATTCTGCCATAGGGAGTAGCCAAAGCGCTTTCCGAGCGAGCTTAACAGCGTGCGCGGCAAAATCGGAAACACCTGATTTGTCGGCGACTGCGCGAGCAGCCGGTATCCCCGCGCGGTCAGCCCCTCTGCGAGGCGCTGCGCCTGCTCCACGGCGTGGCGCGCAATTTCGAAATAGAGGTCGTCTTCAAAGAGCGTCTCAAACTGGATGCCAAGCAGCCGGCCCTTGGCAAGCATGCCCCCGCGCTGCTTGATGAAGTAGCGAAAGTCCTTCTCGAGCGACGCGTCGCAGAGCACGAGCGCCTCGCCAAAGAGCGCGCCCATCTTCGTGCCGCCGATCGTGAAGGCGTCGGTGAGCCGCGCAAGATCGGCAAGGGTCACATCGTTGCCCGCCGCCACGAGGGCGCAGCCGAGCCGCGCGCCGTCGAGATAAAGCCGCATACCGTATCGTTTGCAGACATCCCGCAGCTCCATAAGCTCTTTCTTATTATATATGGTGCCGACCTCGGTCGGGTTGGATATGTAGACAAGTCCCGGCTGCACGGTATGCTCGGCGTTACAGTCCGCGTAATGCGCCGCCGCTAACCGCGCGATATCTTCGGCGTAGAGCTTGCCGTCGCTCGAGGGCAGCGCGAGCACCTTGTGCCCCGTCGCCTCGATCGCCCCGGTCTCGTGGACGCTGATATGCCCCGTCTCCGCGGCGATCACACCCTGATGCGGCTTGAGCGCCGCCGCGATCAGCGTCAGGTTCGCCTGCGTGCCGCCCACAAGGAAATGCACGGCGCAGTCCGCCCCGTCCAGCCGGGCGGCAATGCGCTCGGCCGCGCGCGCGCAGTGTGTGTCCAGGCCGTAGGCCCCGTCCTGCTCACGGTTCGCGCGCATCAGCGCCTCGAGTATGCGCTCGTGCGCGCACTCGTTATAGTCGTTCATAAAACTATACTGCATTGCAATCCTCCCGGGCGTCCCCGCGCTGCGGCAAAGACGGCGATCCTGTGATGCAGTATAGCATAAATCGCGGCGAAACGCCATTTGCTTAACCCGTCCGCACCGCCTGATTTTACAGGTTGACACCGCTTGCCGGCCTCGGATATAGTGAAAACATGGACATACGATTTCGCCATGCGCACCTCCTCGTATTCGCGCTGATGTTTTTTTGCGGCATGCTTCCCGGCTGCCGCAATTCCGCACCGGGCACGGACGAACGCACGCCCGCGCCCGCGGTCGAATCCGCCCCCCCCGTCGCCATTTCGACCGCCGAACCCGCCGCAAAATCGCCGTCCGCCGATGAAACCGCCATTCTCTTTATCAACGTCGGCCGGGCGGACGCAACCGTACTGCGCATTGGCGGGCATACGGCGCTCATCGACACCGGCACGAAATCCTCCGCCGCGCAGCTCATCGCCGGGCTGAATCTGCTTGGCATCGTTGAGATCGACGCGCTGTTTATCACCCACAGCCATGCCGACCACATGGGGGGCCTCGCAGCGATCGCCGCCAACTACGACGTCGGGATGGTCTATTTCCCCGCATTGTCCGAACAAAACAAGGAAGGCGAAGGCAAGATCGCCGCGCGCTGCGAAAAACTCGGTCTGCCCTATACGGCGCTGTGGGCCGGAGACGGCGTCGCGGTGGGCGTAACAACGTTCAACGTGCTCGGCCCGCTCGTACTCGACGCCGAGGAGGACAACGAAAACTCGCTCGTGCTGCGCGCCGTGCTCGGGAACACGAGTTTTCTCTTTACGGGCGATATGGAATCGCGCGAGGAGGCGTCGCTGCTATCCGCAGGCACGGACGTTTCTTCCGACGTGCTCAAGGTCGCAAACCATGGCAACCCGGACGCGACGGGCGACGCGTTTGCCAGGGCCGTCTCGCCGGATATCGCCGTGATTCCGACCGATACGCGCGAGGACGCAAACTCGGCCAACCCGCGCGTGATCGCGGCGCTTTCCCCGGCGGCGGTCTATATCACCGAGGCGTTCCCCGTCGGCGTGCTGCTGACGCTTGACGACGAGGGCCGGCCCGTCGTATCCAACCCCGCAAAAGAGACGCCAAACGCCGCGCTTTCGCTCGTCTCGATCGACGCCGCCACGCAGACCATCACGATCGGTAACGATGGCGACGCGGCGCTCGATCTTTCAGGCTATATCCTCTATGCCGACCGTTCGGACGCCGTGCTGCGCTTTCCCGACGGCGCAACGCTCGGCGCGGGCGGGACGGCTCGCGTTACCGCGGCAAACGGCGGCGGAGATTACGCATTTTCAAACGAGGATAAGCCCCTCAACGCAAAAAAACAGAACACCGTCACCCTCTACGCCCCGAACGGAACGCTCATTTCGACGCTCGTACGGTAGGAGATGGCCCGATCGCGCGTAGCGTGGCTGCATGGCGAAGCGGCTGCCAAAAGGCGATTCGTCCTTGACGCAATCCGCATGCAATATCCGCCCGCCTTCAGCGTCAAACGGGCGATCCGTCCCGCACGTCGTATTTAGCCATCTCCGCCCGAAGCACCGCCGCAGTCTTTACTGTTTTCAGGCGCAGTTTGCACGCGCCTTAATTTGTTGTACCGTTTTGGCTTCGCACGACAAAACGCGGGTGCGCCGACACTTACATGTCGGCGCGCCCGTTTGCTCGTCTTGACGCGTTATAGATCGGCGTTACGAAAGAAACAGCTCAACATCCGCCTCCGCCGTGTTGATGCCCGCGATGCCGAAGCGCTCGACGAGCACCTTCGCCACGTTCGGCGAGAGAAAGCCCGGCAGCGTCGGCCCGAGGTGGATGTTCTTGACCCCGAGCGAGAGCAGCGCAAGCAGCACGATGACGGCCTTCTGCTCATACCAGGCGATGTTGAACGCCAGCGGCAGTTCGTTGACGCTCTCAAGCGCGAAAGCCTCCGCGAGCTTCTGGGCGATGACCACAAGCGAGTAGCTGTCGTTGCACTGTCCGGCGTCAAGCACGCGCGGAATGCCGCCAATGTCGCCAAGGCCAAGCTTGTTGTAGCGATACTTCGCGCAGCCCGCGGTGAGAATCACCGTATCCTGCGGCAGCTTCTCGGCAAACTCCGTGTAGTACTTGCGCGAGGGCATGCGCCCGTCGCAGCCCGCCATGACGAAGAACTTCCGGATCGCGCCGGACTTGACGGCCTCGACCACCTTGTCCGCAAGCGCCAGCACCTGATCGTGCGCAAAGCCGTTGACGATCTCGCCTTGCTCGATCTCCTCCGGCGCGGGCAGCGTTTTGGCAAGCGCGATGATCTCGGAGAAGTCCTTTTTGCCGTCTTTACCGGGCACGATATGCCCGCAGTTCGGGAAGCCCGCCGCGCCGGTCGTAAAGATGCGGGCGCGAATCTCCTCGCTCTTCGGCGGCACGATGCAGTTCGTCGTAAAGAGGATCGGGCCGTGGAAGCTCTCAAACTCGGTGAGCTGCTTCC
>CAYMSL010000099.1:5783-6278 GCA_964393095.1 uncultured Oscillospiraceae bacterium
GCCGGGTACGCGTGCGCGGGCAGCATCTCGCCGTGGGTGTAGACGTCCACGCCCGTACCCTTTGTCTGCTCAAGCAATTGCTCGAGATCGGTGAAGTCGTGCCCCGAAATCAGGATGGCGGGGTTTTTGCGTACGCCGATGTTGACCTTCGTGATCTCCGGCTTGCCGTAGCGGCTTGTGTTCGCCTCGTCGAGAAGCGCCATGACCTTGACGCCGAAGGAGCCGGTTTTGAGTACGAGCGCGGTGAGTTCGTCCGCCGTCAGCGTCGAATCGAGCGTCGCCGCGAGCGCCTCGTAGATAAACGCGCTGACGCTCTCGTCCCGCCTGCCGATGTTGCGCGCATGCTCGGCGTAGGCCGCCATGCCCTTGAGGCCGTAGATGATCATCTGCTGCAGCGAGCGGATATCTTCACCCTCCGTGGCGAGCACGCCGACCGAGGCGGCCTTCTCCAGCATCGAATCCCGTAGGCCCACGCTAAAGGTCGCGGCGTCATGC
>CAYMSL010000100.1:0-6275 GCA_964393095.1 uncultured Oscillospiraceae bacterium
CACGGGCAGTCCCGAGGTGCGAAGAACGCTGTTTTTGATCGACGTGTGGACGAACGTCGCCCGCTACGAGCAAATCGGCAAAAACCCCGCCTGCCCCGTCTGCGGCGAGGGGCGCTATGCCATTTTGGACGGGCACGGGCATCGATGAACCCGATCCGGATTGTTATGCCATCGCGTTTCGCAGGGTCTGTTCGCAGGCTGCCGCATCCATAAACCTTGGCACGGGGTAGAGGGGGTGCGCCTCCCTTAGCGCGCGCTTAACGATGAGCGGAATGTCCTTTTCCTGCACCATGTCGAGTTTTTCGGGGATGCCAAGCTCGCTTTTGAGCCTGCGGATCTCCGCGATATAAGCCCTTGCCATCGCCGCGTCGCTATCGTCTTCTGCGCTAGTAAGCCCCGCGTTGCGGTAAAGCTCCGCAAGGGGCCGCTCGGCGCTGCTGCCGAAGAAATCCAGCACATAGGGAAGAAGTATGGCGTTCGCGAGGCCGTGCGGGGTGTTGTAGATGCCGCCAAGCTGGTGGGCGATCGCGTGCACATAGCCGACATAGGCGCGTGTAAATGCAAGCCCCGCCTCGTGCGCGGCAAGCTGCATTTCCTGGCGTGCCTCCATATCCGCCCCGTTTTCATAGGCGCGCTTGAGGAAGCGGAAGATACGCTTGTTGGCCGCAAGCGACCATGCGCGGGTGTTATGCGTGTTGGATCGGCCCACATACGCTTCGACGAGGTGCGTCAGCGCGTCCATACCGGTGGCGGCCGTGATATGCTTCGGCAGGCCCACCGTAAGCTCCCCGTCGAGCACGGCGCATTTGGGCCTCAGCTTGGGATCGATAATCGAATATTTCTCGTGGGTATCGGGGTTTACGATGACCGCCGCGATCGTGCACTCGGACCCCGTACCGGCGGTGGTGGGCACGGCGAACAGCGGCGGGAGTTTTTTTGCGATGGTGAGCATGCCGCGCATCTTGCCGATCGGTTTTCCGGGGTTTGAAACGCGCGCGGCCGCGATCTTCGCGCAGTCCATCGGGGAGCCGCCGCCGAACGCGATCACGCCTTCGCAGCCGTTTTCAAGGTAGAGCGCGCGCGCCTCGTCCGCGTTGACGGTGGTGGGGTTGGCCTGCGTATCCTCATAGAGCACGTACGCAATGCCCGCGTCGGATAGCGCGCCGAACAGATCGTCGAGCACGTTGAGCTTCATAAGCCCCTTATCGGTGACGATCAAAACCTTGCTTACGCCCAGCTCGCGAATCCTCGCGGGGAGCTTGCGTACGGAGCCCGGCCCCGAAAGCAGCTCGGGCAGCCGCCAATCCATCAGGAACGTGCAAAGATAAAGACCCTTTTGGAAGATGCGATACCAAACGTGCGATAGACTCATAACGTTGCCTCCTGCTCCCATTTTTCTTTTTTTGATGTATCGAATGCGCTATCACGACAGGTCGTATCGATGTGTTGCTGTTTTCGCTTAAGTATTCGTCAAACGTGCGTATAATCCTTTAAAACGGGGCGTTATGCGTTAGATTTTTTTGTTTTGCGCGATTTTTCTTCGGCGTTTGTAAAACGTTAGCCTGTTTTTGCAACATACGCGGACAATAGGGCCATGGGATACCCGCCTTCCGCGTAAGCGGGCGTCGTTTCGCCTAAGAAAGCGATCGTCCGCGGTGAAATGGACGCGCTTACGCCGGCTGCGGAAATCCCCATGGAGCGACGGCGCATAGACGCATGCCGCCGCGTCAGGCATGCTCGGGCCCGTCGGGGCGCGCGGCGCTCTCCGGCGGCACGCCGAGCGCGATGAGCTTGCCCGCAAACAGCCGCGCAAAGCTTGCCGCGATCGACGCGCCGACCACAAGGTCGCTCACCTCGGCGCCGGTATCGACATTGGCGTCGAATACCGGTTCGGCGCTGAACTTGGCCTGCTCGACGACATAGCGCGAGATGCGCAGATACGACGCGGTGAAACGCGTGTATTCCTCGCGGATTCGTTCCTCGTCGTCCGGCGGGAGCATGCAGGAAACCGCCGCCATGCCGAGGGATTGCTTGAACGTGCAGATCATAATCAGCAGGGCGATGTGCTTGCGGGCGTACTTGCGCCGCTCCGGCGGCGGGATGAGGCGGAGCTTGACGTAGTTGTTGACCATGGAGGCCGTCAATAGTTTTTCCCCGGCGGGGTCGTATACAAAAAAGCCGAGATACTGGTTGATCAGCCCGATTACCTGATCCATATAGAGTTCGATCTGCGGCAGTTCATCCCACGCCGGCAGGCGAAAGGCGAAGAGAAACCGCTCCCAGCGCAGCAGTTTATCGGCAATGAGCTGTTTGTCGTAGCGCATCGTTCTCTCCTTTTTCGCACTTCGCTGGCTCCATTATAGATGCTCCTGGAGAAAAGCGCCAGATCAATTATTCACGTTGCCCCTTTACATCGTTGATGAGAACAAGTATTATAGTTCAATAAACCAGTAAACGAGGTGATATGAACTATGAACTTTGCGCTCTATACCGATTCGTCCGCGAACTTAAGCGAGGCGGAGGTGGTCGCAAAAGAAATCGGGGTGGTTTCGCTCACGCTCTCGCTCAACGGCGAGGAGATGGTCTGCTATGAGCCGGGCGTCGTGTTTGACCATGACGCGTTCTTTCAGCGCATGCGCGAGGACGCCACCCTGGAGATGAAGACCTCCATGGTCAATACGGAGGCGTTTCTGAGCGCGTTCGAGCCGCACCTGCAGGCGGGCGAGGACGTACTCTATCTCGGCATTTCCGGCGGCATCAGCGGCACCTGCGGTGCGGGACAGAAGGCGGCGGAGATTTTAAGCGAGAAATACGCCGAACGCAAAGTCTACGTGGTGGACACGCTGACGGCGACCATCGGCGAGGCGCTGATCGTACGCGAGGCTGCGAAGATGCGCGCGGACGGTGTGGCGGTCGACCTGGTTGCCGCGCATGCGAGGCGGCGCAGCCACGAAGTTCGCTCCTACTTTATGGTGGATGACCTGAACTTTCTCAAGCGTGGCGGGCGTATTTCCAAAACCGTGGCGATGGCGGGCTCCATCATGCACCTCAAGCCGATCCTTAAGGGCGACGAGGAGGGTAAAATTGTGCTGGACCTGAAAATTTTCGGCAGGCAGAAAGCACTCAAAACGCTTGCGGAAATCTTTGAGCGGCTGCATGTGGCAAGCGAGGAGAATTGCCAAATCGGCATCGCGCATACGGGCTGCGAGGAAGAGGCGCATCTGCTCGCGTCGGACATCATCGAGCGCTGCCCGGACGTTCAGGCGGCGGTCGTTCCATTCGAACCCTGCACGGCCTCGCATATCGGTCCGGATGCGGTGGCGCTGTTCTTTTTTTAAACCGCGATTTGCGGCAGAGACACGGCATTATTTATTTCATTGATTCATCGATACGAACCGGCGGGGTCAAAGCCTCGCCGGTTTTTCGTTCTGTAACCAAAAAACCGATTGCAGACTTGCCCTTAGCGAAACGCTTTGGACGCAAAGGCTGCGGGCGCAACACCCGCGTTCTCCATTTCAGCACGGGCGTAGGTTTGACCCCGAAGCACCGGCGCGAGGTTCCCAAGATAGGGATGGCAATCGCCGCTCAGCCGCGCTATACTGGAAAAAAAGCGGCGGGGGGAATCGGATGCTGCGCATCGCGTTATGTGACGACGACCGGGAGGATCTTGCACGGCTCGAGCGCGACGTGCTCGCGTTTCAGGCGGTCTATGGCGCGGACATGGAATTGACGATGTGCCGCTATGCAAGCGGCGTGGAGCTGCTTGCCGCCGTCGGGAGCGGCGAGCGCTTTGATGTGATCCTGCTCGACGTTGTGATGCCGCTGTGCGACGGCATCGAGACCGCGCGGGAGATTCGCCTTGCCGACAGGGCGGTCAAGATCATCTTTTTGACCGCGAGCGCGCAGTTTGCCCTGGATTCCTACGATGTTAAGGCCTTTTCCTATCTGCTCAAAGGCAGCCCGCAGGAGAAGCTCTTCGCGGCGCTTCGCGAGGCGCTGCGGGAGATGGACGGCGCGCCGGAGCAGTATATGCTCGCAAGGACGCGCACGGGGCTTGTGCGGCTGCAATACCACGCCGTCGCCTATCTCGAGGTCGTCGGCAAGACGATCACGTTCTTTATGGCCGACGCGGAGAAGCACCAGATGTACGGCACGCTCGCGCAGATCGAGGAGGCGTTCCTCCGGCAGGGGCGCTTCATCAAGCCCCACCGTTCCTACATCGTCAATATGGACTATGTCCGCAAGCTCTGTGATCGCGGGCTGATCATGGCCGACGGCGGGCGCGTGCCCGTTCCAAAGGCGAACTACAGCGAGGTCAAGCGGCGGTATATCGCCTATTCCTTCGGACGGGGTGCCGTGCATGATAAGCTTTGAAATGGGCCTGAACACCTGCCTGCTCATTGCGTATGTCGCGGCGGGTGTCGTCATACTCGAGGGCTTCGATGTGCGCCAGCGGGGCCGCCGGAGCGTTCTCTGCGCCCTTTTGCTGCTCGCTTTGGTTGCGGGCAACCTGCTGATGCTGGAGATTTGGGGGCTTGCGCGATACGAGTGCTACATCCCCCTGTTTACCCTGCTTCCACTGCTTTTTATGACAAGGCTCATCTCAAGATACCGCGGCATCAAGATGGTGTTTGTGTACCTGACGGCGCTGATCTGGACATCGCCGCTGCTGCTCGCGGCGCACGCCGTTTCGCTGCTGTTCGCGCCGACTCCGCTTGTCAAGCTCGCTGTCTACGCGGCGCTTGCCGCGCCGATGCTGTTTCTCTTGAAGCGGTATTTTCGCGAGCCGCTTTTGTATTTGCTGGATAATTACCACCGCGGCTGGGCGCAGTTCTGCGCCGTGCCGTTTTTGTGCGTGCTCGTGAGCTATTTTCAGACGCGCTACCGCTTCCTCAGCGACGTGCAGACCTTCCGCACAACCGGCCTGTGGCAGCTTGCGCTGAGCCTGCTGGCGTTTTTAACGTATCTATTGATCGTGATGTACGCAAGGCAGATTCGCGAGCGGCTCGAGGCCAAGGCCGCCAATCAACTGCTCGAAACGCATCTGCAGGGCGCGCTGCAAAACATCTCCGCGCTCCGGCAGTCGCAGCGCCAGGCCGCGCTCTACGTCCACGACCTGCGCCACCACCTGCGCTACATCCACGCCTTGGCCTCGGAGGGCAGCGCGAGCGAGATCGCGCAATACGTCGTGAGCATCGAGCAGAGCATCGACGCCTTGATGCCGCAGGCCTTCTGCCGCAACGAGACGGTGAACCTGCTGCTCTCCTCCTTCCGGGCGCAGGCGGAGCGCCGCGGCGTTACGCTCGAGATCCGCGCCGACATCCCGGAGAAGCTCGCGATACCGGACGCCGACCTGTGCGTGATTCTCGCCAACGCCCTCGAAAACGCCGTCAAGGCGGCGGGCGCGGTGAACGACCGGCAAAAGCTTGTCGAGTTTGCCGCTTATACGAGAAACGGTCAGCTGTTCATCGAGGTCGCCAACCTCTTTACCGGCGGGGTGCGGGTCGAAGGCGACGTCGTCCGCTCGGAGGATGGCGGAGAGGGACTTGGCACGAAGAGCATCGCGCTGATGGTGGAAAAGCACGGCGGCATTTGCAGTTTCGAGGCGCAGGGCGGCAGGTTTTTGTTGCGCGCGATTCTCTAGCGGGATAGCCGCCGGCATAAAGACAGGCGCCGGAAAAGCGCAAGAAGCGCGAATGGGCAACGGATCTGTAAATTGGGACAGTATAGTGACGAAGCGCCGGCCTTTGATTTGATCCGAACAACCCCGGGAAGCGCTTGGAGATCGGCATGGATTCACGCTTTGAACCGGCGATCTGGCCGGAGGACAAGCTGCCAAAAGAGGCGGCCGGTTACGAACGCTGCGAGGTTTGCACGGAAAGATCGCGTGTGATCTGGGGCGAAGGCAACCCCGCCGCGCCCGTTTTTGTTATTTTGGATAATCCGGGCGAGCGCGAGGATAAAGACGGCAACGCATATGTCTGCGGAACAAGACAAACGCTGCAAGCGGCGCTGCACGAAGCGCGTCTGATGCCGCATGACGTCTACCTGACGTATCTTTTGAAATGCAGGCCGCTTCGCCGGTATCACAAGGAGGAAGCGCGTGCTTTTAGCGAACCGTATCTGCTGCGGCAGATAGCTTCGGTGCAGCCGAAGCTGATCGTTTGCCTGGGGGACGTCGTTGTTCAGACCATGTTTCATGACGCGCAGGCGCATGTAAAGGATTTCAGGGGCGCATGGCATGTCCTGTCGGGGTATTTGTGCATGGCTTCCTA
>CAYMSL010000101.1:0-811 GCA_964393095.1 uncultured Oscillospiraceae bacterium
GCGCGCCATGAGCTGCGCGCGGTCGATGCTCTCCATCAGCTCGCAGCGGTCTACGAGCACGCGCGTGTTGTGCTCTTTCGGCAGCAGCTGCTGATATTTAATGTAGTCTCCGTCAAGCAGCCGCGCTACGAGCCGCGAATGCCGGATGTTGACGCTGATGTGCGTTTTTGTAAAGATCAACTCGACGTCTTCTTCAGTTTCATCCATCATGCGCGCGATCTCCGCCATGGATTTGCCCGGCACCACGACGCTGCGCGGGGCAGCCGCCTGCTTTAGCGACGCCGAGCGCAGCGCGAACTGATACGCGTCGGTCGCGACGATCGTGATATTCTCGCCGATCTCGAGCAGCACGCCCGTGAGGATGGGCTTGCTGTCGTCCTGCGCCGTGGCAAACACCGTCTGCGTGATCATATCGCGGCAGTCGGCATGATCCATGCGCACGGCAAACGTCTCGCCGTCGAAGCGCATCTCGGGAAACTCCTCGCTCGCCTCGACGCATTGGATGCTGCTGTGCGCGCGGCCGCAGTCAATATCGAGCGAACGCGCGTTCAGGCTCACCTCGGCCGTCGCCTCGGGAAGCTTGCGCACGATCTCAGAAAACAGCTTGCCTGGCACGACGGCAAAGCCCTCCTCGAGGACGGCCGCGGGCAGCAGACACTCCTTTTGCAGCATGAGGTCGGAGCATTTGAGCTTCAGCCCCTCGCGCGACGCCTCAATGTAAATTCCTTCCAAAATCGGCATGGTCGTGCGCACGGGCAAAGCCTTAATCACGGAAAGTACGCCTCCGGTGAGCTCTTTGGAATCGATGTGA
>CAYMSL010000101.1:821-6214 GCA_964393095.1 uncultured Oscillospiraceae bacterium
TACGGTCTTCCTTCCCATGGCGCGGCGCCATATCAAAATAGAATCGGGCGGCGGGGTTATCCACCATCGTGTGCCGGGCGGAGCGTGATATTGTTTATATTAATTCAGCAGCAGGAGTAGCAGTGTGTGTGCAAAATGTGGAAAATTACGCTTTTGCTAGCAGCGGCCGCCCTTTCTTGTGTGGATGGGTGCGTGGATAAGCGAGGGAAAAGAATGCCGCTTTTCCACGATATTCCACATATCCACAAGTATCACATTGCGTCCACAGACACAATCCACATTTTGTGGATAGAAACGAACCTAAGCAAGGCGCTTTTTGATGTCCTCGATGACGGAGGCAAACGATTCGTCGTTCTCGATCATCTCCTCGACGCGGCGGCAGGCGTTGATGGCGGTCGTGTGGTCGTTACGCTCGAATAGGGCGCTGACGCGCTTGTAAGGGATGCCGAGCATGTCGTGGCAAAGGTACATCGCGACCTGCCGCGGCATGACGATCTCGCGGTCGCGCCGCTCGGAGAGCAGGTTCTCAATCGAGATGGAATAGTACTCCGAAACGGTGTTCTTGATGGTTTGCGGCGTTACGTCGCGCTTTTTGACGTCCGGCAAAAGATCGCTGAGGGTTTCGATGGTCAAGTCCAGCGTCAAGGGACGGCGGCGCAGCTGCGAGTAGGCGACAACGCGGGTCAGAGAGCCTTCAAGTTCACGGATGTTGCTCACCACATGCTCGGCGATAAACTGGATGATCGCGTCGTCGACGTCGAGGTTTTCAAGGCGCGCGCGGTTGCGTAAAATCGCGATGCGCGTTTCCACGTCCGGCGCCTGGATGTCCGCGATGAGGCCCCACTCGAACCGGGAGCGCAGCCGTTCCTCAAGACTGGAAATCTCCTTGGGCGGCCGGTCGGAACTGATGATGATCTGCTTGTTGCCGTTGTGCAGGGTGTTGAAGGTGTTGAAAAACTCCTCCTGCACGGACTGCTTCTTTGCGATAAACTGCACGTCGTCGATGAGCAGCACGTCGACGTTGCGGTAGCGGTTGCGAAACTCGAGCCGCTTATCGAGCTGGATGGCCATGATCAGCTCGTTTGTGAACGTTTCGCTCGTGACATACATCACGCGCGCGAGCGGGTCGTTCTCGCGCACCATGTGGCCGATGGCGTGCATGAGGTGCGTCTTTCCAAGCCCCACGCCGCCGTAGAGGAAGAGCGGGTTATAAGCGTCCGCGGGGTTTTGCGCCACCGCGAGCGCCGCGGCGTGCGCGAAGTGGTTCGAACTGCCGACGACGAACGTATCGAACGTATACTTCGGGTTGAGCGCGTAGATGTTGAGCGGCTCGCTCACGGGGTGGAGGAACGCGCTGCGATCCTCCGGCAGCACGATCTTGACGTCGACGATCGCGTCGTTGACGGCTTTGCTGGCCGCGAGCAGGTTCGAAAGATAGAAGTCCTGCAGCGTCTTTTGAATATCGGGCGACGGCGCCTCGAGTATCAGTACGTTTTTCTGTATGGTGAGCGGGGCGATTGCGTCGATCCAGGCGCGAAACGACAGCCCTGTCATCTGCGGGCGCAGGTTTTCCCGGGCGGCCGCCCAAATCGAGTCTACTTGATCCATGCCCATACCCCCTATATGCAAGTATCATAGCAAAAACGCCGCCGCATTTCAAGAAGCCAGTCTTCCTGGCTGCGATACCGCGCGGAAAAAATATGGCGTGCGCAAAGAGGGTCGTGCAGGAGTCCTGCCGGAGCCCTGCCGGGCAGGGGTCTACCGAACGGGGGGTCTGCCGGGGGCCTGCCGGACGGGATCTACCGGGCGGGGCACGATGCGCCGCGGCGGTTCGGCATATGATGCGAAAATCCTTGACGCAAGGCGGCGGCGTTGATAGGATGGCGAAGCAGCCGATATCGGGCGGGCGCGTTTGCCATGGCGTTTCGTACGCCGGACGCGTTTTGCCCTGTCCGCCTTCGCCTTGCGCCGCCGGGCGGGTGGGGAACACGCCGCGATCGACTGCGTTCGCAAGCGGCGCGCCGGCGCCGGCAAAACAAGGCGGAAACCGCGTGAAACAAACGGCCTGTCCGCGCATACAATAACCAATAAGAGGATGGCAGGAGCCTGTCCGCGGCGGGAAAGTTGTCCGCCCAACACATGCAAACCACTACATATAGCGGTCAAAATCCCGTTTTCGGGGTAAAAAGGCCGAAAAAAGCCGCAAAATGGGTTAACAATCTGTGACAAACGGGCCGTTTGATTGCAAAGAGAATGGCGCAGGGTTTAAAATGTAGGCAGAATCTTGGTATCGGGGGAAGTTTGCGCGTGGGAGAATCACTGAGCAGCCAATTATTCATCAACTCCGAACAAGTGGGGGATTTCGTTGAAATTTCGCTGCCCGCGACCGAGGAGGATGGGGAACCCGAGTCCGCGCGAATCCATTATCTGGAGGCGGGGGTGGGAGAGCCGCTGCTGCTGCTGCATTCCGTGGGACAGTCGCTCTATACCTGGCGCAACGTATTTGCGGAGCTTTCGGAGAACTATCGCGTGCTCGCGGTCGATCTGCTTGGGCACGGCTACTCCGGCAGGCCGGATACCTTCACCTACACCGTCGACGACACCGCCGAGATGCTGCGCGCGTTTCTCGACGTCAAGGGGATTCACTCGGCGCATATCATCGGCTTTGCGATGGGCGCCGTCTACATGCTGCGGTTTTTAACCCGCTATCCCGAGCGGGTCGCCAACTGCATCGCGATCTCGCCGGGCGGCGTGACCGAGCAGATGCCGCGCCTGATCCATCAGCTGCAAAAGCCGCTCATCTCCGTGTTTGCCCGCAACCTCTTTACCGCGGGCGATGTGCGGGCGCTGCTCGAGGAGTGCGTCTCGGACCCGGCCTTCGTCGACGACGCGATGGTCAAGCAATACTATACGCCCATCTCGGACGGGCTTTCGCGCGAGGCGCTGATGTATGCGCTGCGCAACTTCGATCTCGATCTTGTGTCCGAGGGGCTTGCGCCGATCGAGCACGAGGTGCTTGTACTCTGGGGCAAGAACGACCGCTGGCATCCGCCGGCGGGCAGCGTCTACTTTCAGGGCGTGCTGCGCGCGGGGCGCTATTACCTTGTGCGCAACGCCGGTCACCTTCTGCAGGAGGAAGCGCCGGGCAAGCTGCTCGAGATCGTCTACAGCTACATCCCGCCGGCCGTGCCGAGCTACGACGTCTACCGCTATACGCAGCGCTTTGCGGAGGATGAGGACGAATGATCGAGGCCTTTTCGCTCGGCGACGTGGTGACGATGAAGAAGCCCCACGCCTGCGGCGCGAATCAATGGACGATCATCCGCGTCGGGGCGGACGTGAAGATCCGCTGCGGGAGCTGCGGGCGCATCGTGATGCTCGACCGCGCGGACTTCGTGCGCATGGGTAAAAAAATACTGGTGAAACGGGAACAGCCGCGTGAAGAGTAGAACGTTTTCCCAAAAGCAGATTCGCTATCTGCGCGAGCGCGCGCAGGAACAATATGAAAACATGCGCGGTTCGCGGCTCTATCGGAACGTGGACTTTTTGCTCTATATGCTTGTAATCGTCATGAGCGCGCTCGCCATCCGCTCCTTCATCGCCGAGCCCATCCGCGTTGACGGCGATTCGATGGTGCCGACGCTCCTGCACAACGAGGATATGATCGTCGAGAAGGTCAGCCTTTGGGTCAGCCGGCCGCAGCGCGGCGAGATCGTGATTTGCTACTACCCCGGCTATACCGAAAGCTGCGTCAAGCGCGTGATCGGACTGCCGGGCGAGACGATATCGATCGTAAACGGCGCGATCTACATCGACGGTGCCGCCCTCGACGAGAGCGCCTACTGGCAGGGCGAGATCATCGGGGACATGGAGCCGCTCAGCGTGCCGGCGCGCGCGGTATTCGTCGTCGGCGACAACCGCAACGGCAGCAAGGACAGCCGCAATCCGTCCGTGGGCTGCATTCCCTACGCCAAGGTGGAAGGGCGCGTGCTCGGCGTGATCTGGCCCTTTGCGCGCTACCGGCTCTTTACCGAAGCGGAAACGGCGCGCGGGACCTTGTCCGCCGCGGTCGACGCTGCTATCTCCGAAGCGACGAGGTACGCCTAAATGGAGACCGTACGCAAACGACGCACCGAGGGGCGGGAATCGGTCTATCGCGGCGCGCGCCGCCTTGCGTGGCTGTTTTCCCTGCTCGTCGCGGCGGGCATACTCTGCCTTACGTTCCTTGTGTGGTTTTTTCCAACGCGCATCGAGGGCGCGTCCATGAATCCCGCCCTAAGCGACGGGGAGGTCGTGCTCTGCGACCGTTTCGCCAAGTACTGGAAGGCGCCTGCGCGCGGGGATATGATCCTCTTTGAATCCGGGGACGGACTCTTCATCAAGCGCATCGTCGCTCTGCCCGGCGAGAGCGTGGAGCTTGTCGACGGGCGCGTGTTCATCGACAGCCGCCCGCTCGACGAGAGCGCGTACCTCAACAACGGCGTCGGCGGCATGGAGCCGCTCACCGTGCCCGCTGGCTGCTTTTTCGTGCTCGGCGACAACCGCGCGGAGATCTACGACAGCCGCCTCGAGTCCGTCGGCTGCATCGCGCTTGCCGATGTGCACGGCGTGCTGCGCCTGCGCATCGCGCCCCTCGCCCGCCTCACTTACTTTTCTTGAAAGAAAAGTAAGCAAAAGAACTTAGGGTTATTTGGAGGGCGGGGTTCGCATGCTCACCCTTATTAGCCGGGAGCTTCCGCAAAGAGGAGGCTCTTTTTGCTTCTTTTTCTCTCGAGAAAAAGAAGAGCGGTTCGATAGGTTTACATGTTCGCTCTTATTAGGTGGGAACTCCTGCAAAGAGGAAGCTCTTTTTGCTTCTTTTTCTCTCGAGAAAAAGAAGGGCGGGCCTGATTGCAACAGGTCCGCTCTTCCGAAAGTAATTCGATAGGTTTGTATGCTTGCCCTTATTAGCCGGAAGCTTTCACAAAGAGAAAGCTCTTTTTGCTTCTTTTTCTCTCGAGAAAAAGAAGGGCTTACAGTACGATCGTCGTACCGGCGGTGCCGGCGAGCGCGTCGACGGCCTTGTCGAGCGAGGTGACGATGGCGCGGCGACCGGCCTTGCTGCGGGCAAAGAGGCACGCGGCCTGAATCTTGGGCAGCATGGAGCCGGGCGCGAAGTGGCCCTCGGCGATATATTGCTCGGCCTCGGCGACGGTGATCTTCGAAAGCCGCTTCTCGTCGGGCTTGCCGTAGTTGAGGCAGACCTGCTCGACGGCGGTGAGGACGAGCAGCGCTTCGGCGTCGACGTCCTCGGCGAGGCGTTCGGAGGCAAGATCCTTGTCGATGACGGCCGCGGTGCCTTCCAGATTGCCGTCCGCGTTGCGGATGACCGGGATGCCGCCGCCGCCGACGGT
>CAYMSL010000102.1:0-6167 GCA_964393095.1 uncultured Oscillospiraceae bacterium
CCCGGCACGGGCGACGCCCCATATGAAGTAGACGCGCCAACATCGCCGCTCAGCATATATGGTAAGACGAAGCTTGGCGGCGAGCAGGCTGTTACGCAATTGCTGCGGCGTTATTTCATCGTACGCACCTCATGGGTATTTGGAAAAAACGGCGGCAATTTCGTCAAAACGATGCTCCGCTTAGGAAAGGAACGCAAAGAGGTTAACGTCGTCTGTGACCAAATTGGATCGCCTACCTATACGGTCGATCTTGCCCACTTACTAGCAGACATGGCTCTTTCTGAAAAGTATGGGATATATCATGCTACCAACGAAGGCTTCTGTAGTTGGGCAGCGTTCGCTGCGGAGATTTTTCGCATAGCGAGGTTGCCTGCTCGCGTGAACCATGTTACCACAGATCAGTATCCGGTGCGGGCGCATCGGCCTTTAAACTCTCGGCTGAGCAAGAACAGCCTGGATCGGGCAGGGTTTCATAGGCTTCCTTCGTGGGAAGACGCGCTCGAAAGGTTTCTGGCGGAAATTATCGAATGATGTTATCAGGCGGAGCGCACCTTCGGCCGTTAACAATAAATGAATACATGCCTTGCTCGTTGAAGGCTGCTTTCAGTTTATTATAGGCAAACGTAAACATAAGCCATTCTTCTTGGATACTTGATAAGCGGCTGGTCAGTTCTGATGCAGGTGTATATCGCTGCTCCTATGGCCGTGTTGCTGTTTGTTGCGCCAAAACTCCGCCGAAACGCCCTCGCATTTATGAAGCGGCGCTCCTGCGGCGACGATCCTATCGCCAGCTAGCGCACGGCGGGCTGCCGTTCGCGAAGGCGAATGCGGAACGAGACCGACAGATCGTCCTCGAACCACTGCGGGAAGTTCGTACCCCAGCGGTTGTTGTACAGCAGGAACCAGAAGCCGTTATTCAGATCGCTCACCGCATCCGAAACGTCGTAGAGATACCGCCCGCCCATGCTCACAAGCGGCGCATCCATGGTTTCGATGGCAAGCGACTCTAGCGCGCTCTCGCAGTTCAGGCGCTCGACGCAGTGCAGCCTGCGATTGCCGCTGGAGACGACCTCGAGCGGGGAAACGTCCTGCCCGAGCTTCGTCATGCGCCAGCGATGCGGACTAACGCCGCCGAGATCGAAGCCGAGCCACAGCGCCTCGGGGCTTCGGATGGCGTCCTTGCCGCACCAGGATAGGGTGAGAAGAATTTCATCCGCGAGGAAGCGGTAGGTCAGCGCGAGTTCGCGCGGACAGCCGTACGACTCGCAGGCTTCCGGCGCGCCGCTTAGAAACGCGGTTAGCGTGTCTCCGAATTGCCGGAGTTCGTCCGCCGCGGCCTGCCAGCGCCCGTGCCGCACGCCCGATTCGTATCTGAGCCCCGGCTTGCCAAAATCGCACGCGGCCCAGGCGAAGTTTTTGTCCGCGTCGCGCCCATAGTCGAAGAAGCAGTCGTCCACGTCCTTGCCGCCGAACGTCTCATAGACGAACCGGCCGACATCCACCCGGCGGTCTATGCCGAGCCGTTCGTTCGAAAGCGAAGTCAGCGCGCCGTGCGCGTCCAGCGTAACCGTCCAGCCGTTTATAGAGATCGACCTATCGAAGCTTCTTTGTTCGCCAAGGCGCGCCGGGTAAGGCATGTAAAGCGCCCGCTCCGCTTCCAAGCGGCGCGCGGGTTCCAGCGCGGCAAGCGCGCGCTCGATATAGGCGCGCTGCTCGAGATGCGAGCGCGTAAAGTGCGCGTAGGAGGAGGTTTCGCAATCCCCGCGGTATTCGCGCAGCTCGTCGCGCACCGCCTCGAAGATATGGCGGTTCCGCACGCCGAAGAGAGAATAGTCCGTATCGTTCCTCTCCCTCGCGCGCGTAAAATCCGCCTTGCTCCAGTTGGTAAAGTCGAGCAGGTGCTTCTTTGTATCCATGCCCCAGGTGTGCTCGCACACGAGCAGCAGCTGCTCCATGACGGCTTCATACTCCGCCGAGGCGCGCGGCAGTGTGCCGTCTGATAGCCAGCCGTCGACGAGCGCGAGCAGGCGCTTGAGCCGCGCGGTCTTGAGCGGGTCGGAGGCGACGCCGTGAATCCACGTGTCCCCGATCTCCTCCGTCACCACGGGCAGCGTATCCCACACGGCGGGCAGCTCGCGCGCGAAGTCGTCCAAGGAGCCCGCCTCGATGCGCGCGTTGGGATACTTCTGCGCAAGAGCGGCAAAAAACCCATCGATATCCTCGCGCTTCGGCGGGCCGGAGTTATCCATGGTGTGCAGAAACTCCAGCGCCACGCCGCTCTCGAGCACCGCGGCATCCCCGTATGCGCCCGCGTAGCTTACCGCAATCTCCGCGCCGGCATACCGCCAGCGAAACAACGCGGGCACGCGCGGCACGCGCGAGCTGCCGTTGACGCCGATGTGCAGATAGGTCACTCCCTTTTTCGCCAGCGCGGGAACGATGGCAATGGTGTGCCCCGGCACGTCCGTCATCTTCGCGGCGACGGTCTCCTGACCATACGCATGGTCAAGTTGCTTTGCAATCGAGAGGCCGTAGGAAAAGAGCTCCGCGCTCATAAGCTCCGTATGCGTGGTGAGCGGCAGCGCGTGATAGCGCACGTAGCCCAGGCGCAGCGCCTCCGAAAAGCGCTCCCGCGCGGCCGCTTCCGCATACTCGAGGTAGTATTTCACGAGGTACGAACCCGTCGTCCAGACAAAGCGCTTTTGCTCCGGCGCGTTCACGGAATAGGCCAGCTCGAGCGCGGCAGGGATGAACGAATCCACATACCGCTTGAGCACGGCCTCGGCAAGGTCGGTGTAGCCGACGTCGAGATGGGTCTTGGATACGACGATCACGCGCCGCACGTTTGCACCGTTCATCTACGCCTCCGAACGATTGAAATACACGGGGTTTGTGAGCATGGCCTTCATGGGCGGCAGACCGGGCGCGTAGACGCGTGAAACCTCCGCGCGGACAAACAACGCGTCCGGATAGCGGCGTGTAAACAAAGCGTCCGTCGCCCCCTCGGGACAGGCGATCGATTCCGCGCCCGCGTTTGTCACAAGCCGTATCTCATCCCCGCCGCGCAGGTCGGAAAACGCGAACGTCACCGCCGCGCCCGCCTCCGCCGCGCCGCCGAAGGAGACCGGCAGGCCGCCGCGCTCGCAGCGTACATCGGCCGTCGGCCCGTCCGGCTGATAGCTGATGATACAGTCGCCCCGCTTGAGTGCGGCAAGGATGTCTGCGCGGCTGCGCGAGGGCGCGTAGACCATGGTGCAGGGCGTGGCGATGCTGCCGAAAAGCCCCGGGCGATGGTAATCGCTGCCGCCAAGCGCGGGGATACGCCTGCCCTTTGCAAGCTCTCCGTGCCAGTAGGCGATGGCGCGCTCGTTTCGTTCGCTCATGACCCCGTTCCAAACCTCTATGCCGTCATGCGGCACAGTAAAACCCCAGAGCCACGGCACGAGCGGGCAGAACGGGTGGTTGAGCACCGCCATCGCGCCGCCTGCGCGCGCATATTCCATGAGCCGCGCGGTCTCCTCCGCGTTTCGCGTATCGTAGCGGCCGGAAAGCGGCGCGCTCGAACCGAGAAACCCCGCGTGTCCCCGATAGTGCGTCCACTCCACACCGGGCAGCAGCGTGAGCTCGTCGCGGTGCGGCGGCGCGGAGACGTTGTTGTGGTCGGTGACGAACAGGTAATCGAGTCCGCTTTGACGTGCGAGGTCTGTCAGCGTCTCGAGCGAAAACGCGCCGTCCGAAGCGCCTGTATGCGCGTGGGTATCGCCGCGAAAGAGCCTGCGCCGCTTCTGCGTGATCTCGATGTCGTAGGTAACGTCCACGCCGTTTTCCGGCACATGATACGCGCCCGCGATCACGCGCCACTCCCCCGCGGGCAGCTCGTCCGCAAGAAAGCCCGCGCTGCTGCCGAGCGGAGATACGAACACGTGCGTGCGATCCGACCCTGCCGCGCCGAAGAGCCGCCCGTCCGGCGACTCGAGCGCAAGGTCGATCACACAGAGCTGCTCCGCGAGCGTAAAGTCCCCGCTCGCGCGCGGCACGCTCTCGGGGTACGTTGCGCGCACGTCGACGCGCTCCGCGTCCGCGGGAACGGTAAACGCAAGGCGCGGGTAGCCGCGCTCGTCGCTCTTTTCGATATGGAGTGTCTTCTTCATCCGGTTCGCTTCTTTCTTTCGTCAAACGGCGCGCCCGCCCAGGAGCAGAGGATAAAGCCCTCGCGCTCAAGGAAGCTGATCCACGCGTCGCTCGATAGATACTCATACTCCCACACGCGCTTTTGCCACTCGGGCGTTCGCTTCAGCAGCGCCTCGTCCGGCAGGGCGGGATGCAGGAATATCTCGGTGATGCCCGCCTTCGCCCCGGCGAGTTCGCGCTCGTAGTATGCGTGCAATGCGGAAAGCCCGTCGATGTTCGCGACGGGATGCGGGTTTGTAATGAAATCGTCGATCAGGCGCACGCCGTACGCGTCCGCCGCCGTGACGATCGCGCTGTGCGCCGCACGAAGCGCGGCATTCGGCTCGCGCCCGAACTGTCTTCGGAGAAACTCCGCGCGGCGCGGGAAGCGAAACGGCAGATCGAACCGCCGGCAGAGGCGGAAGGCGTTGAGGAAGAAAAGCCTCCCGTTGATGCCGTAGAGCGTGCCGCCGTGGCTGTCCGCGTGGTCGGGGCGCACGCCGCGATCGGTAAGAAACGCAGCCTGCGCCGCAAGTTCGCGGCTCACATCCGCGCCTGCCGCCCGCTTTCCCATCCGCGCCGCGTCAGAAAGCAGCGCGCCCTCTTTGCAGAGCGAGGGTACACGCGCCGCGCCCGCGCAGGGAAGCCAGCGTTCCTCCGGCCACTCCGCGTGCAGCGTCCAGTGTACGCCCGCGGGCAGGCTTCGCTCCCTTGCCAGCGCGCAGGCCTCGTCGGCTTGCCTTGCGGGGGCCAGTATGGCGGCGGACGTGATGCGGCCCGCCTCAAACAGCCGCAGAATCGCCTCGTCGCCCGCGCGGGTCAGGCCGAAGTCGTCCGCGTTAACGATGAGATAGCGCGCGTTCATGCTTCGGCGTCTACGTTCGGCACATCCGCATCAGCCTCCCGCTGCCCGGAGGTATCTTCGGGAAAGCGGAGGAAGCGCGCGGTGATTGCGCCGAGCGCCATGACCGCAAACGGGAATATCGCTATGAGGAACTTCGCCGCCTCGCCCGGCACGGGGCCCGGGTTATCGCCGCTTTCGAAGCCGTACAAACTGCCCACGAGCAGAAAGGCAAGGCTCGTAAAGAGGCCGCTCAAGCGGTTCATAAAGCCCATCGCACTGGCGTAGGTGCCTTCGCGGCGGAGGTTGTATTTCTTCGTGTCCTCGTCCATGATGCGCGCGCCGATGAGATCCATGGTCGTAATCGCGCCGGCAAAGCCGAGGCCGACAAAGCAGCTCGCGACGATCGCGCCGACGAGGCTTTGCATAAAGTACAGAGGTATGAACGCGAGCGCGAGGAAGATCAGCGCCGTACGCCAGATTGGCATGACGGTAAACCGCTTGACCAGCTGCGCCCAGGCAACTACGCCGCCCATGGCGAGCACGAGCACGACCGCAAGCAGTATCGTCGAGGCCGAGCCGGCGAGCTCAAGCGTGTATTTCGTGTAGAACGAGACCGCCTGCATCACAAGCGCCATTGCCGCGCTGTAGAGCGCGTTGGTTACGCCAAATATCCAGAATTTCGAATTCGTGAGCATCGCCTTGATGGTCGGCCACAGCTTCGGCCTCTCGGCGACCGCGTCGGGCATCGTCTCGCGGCTGCCAAACGCCATATAGAGGATGACGGCGGCGGCGAGCACGCCGTAGATGATGGAGGTCAGGCCGTAGCCGAGCTTTTCCGTAACCATGGGGGTCAGCGCGATGCTGATGCCCATCGCCGCGAGCTGAAACGCCTGCCGCATGGCGTTGGTCTTGGCGCGCTCGGCATCCGTGCGGAACATCTCGGGAAACAGCGCGCCGTAGTTGGCGTTGATCAGCGAATCCAGCGTACCCGTGAGCATGTACATGAGCAGCATGTAGACGAACACGCTGTTGCCGGATAGAAACGCCGGCAGGTTATAAAACGCGATGAACGAGAGTACGAGCAGCGGCGTGCCGATCACGAGCCAGGGCCGTCTGCGCCCCCACTTTGTGCGCGTGCAGTCGGATAAAAACC
>CAYMSL010000103.1:0-5886 GCA_964393095.1 uncultured Oscillospiraceae bacterium
ACTACCACTTCATCGAGGTGATGGCCTGCCCCGGCGGCTGCGTCAACGGCGGCGGCCAGCCCCACCAGCCCGGCGACGTGCGCAACTTCGTCGACCTGCGTGCCGAGCGCGCGAAGGCGCTCTACAGTGCGGATGAAAAGATGGCCCTGCGCAAGAGCCACGACAACCCCTGCGTCAAGGAGGTTTACGAGACCTTCCTTGGCAAACCCGGCTCGCACAAGGCGCACGAGGTGCTGCACACCACCTACGTCAAGCGCAAGTTGTACTGATCGATCAGATCGGAACGATTGCGACAAAAAGGCCCGCGCCGTTCGGCGCGGGCCTGATTCGTCAAAAGCCGGTTTTTGACGGGATAACCGCGCGTTGCCTCGCGCATCGCCTCGCGGGCGGCAAAGAGGGCGAACGGAAGGGCGGCATAAAAGCACGCGCCGCTTGCGTCTTGTGGCCGGTATGGTATAATCAAGCCTGCAACAGACCGTGACCGGGGGAGAGACGGCCCCGCGGCGCGAAACAATTGGAGGAAAGCATATGACCGGAGCGGAGCGGGCGGAATTTCGCAAGGCGGCCAACGGGCTGCGGCCCGTCGTACAGATCGGCAAGGAGGACATCGGCGAGAGCCTGATTGCCGGGGTCGACGCGGTGCTGAACAAGCGCGAGCTCATCAAGCTCTCGGTACTTGAAACGAGCACGCTCTCGGCGCGCGAGGCGGCGGCGCTGCTGGCCGGGCGTACGGGCGCCGAGATCATCCAGTGCATCGGGCGAAAGTTTGTGCTCTATCGCAAGAAGCCGGAAGAGGACGCGTAGAGCGGCGGGTAACGAAATAAAAACGGACGGTCGATATCCCGACCGTCCGTTTGGTTTTTGTGCGGCTAGAAGAGGGGGAACAGGTGCTCGTTAAACCAGCTGTAGCCAAGGTCGTAAGAGGGGAAAAACCGCATCGACATGCCGATGCCCGCGGCGGCCCAAAGAAAGGCCAGGCACACGAGCGTAAGAAACAGGATGCTGATGAACACGCGGCCGCCGCCGCGCACCTCGCGCGGCTCGTCGTCAAACGTCCGCGCGTCGCGCACGTTCTCGCGCACGCTCTGCCTTCCGGCGGAGCGCACGGTATAATCCCGCTTGTCGGAAGCGAGTTCGTCAAAGCGCGCGTAGGCGTAGGCGTTGTTCTTGTCTCCGCGCGGCTGCGTGCGTGCGGGTGCTTCGTCTAGTGATGCCCCTCCGCGCCGGATGCCGGGCTTATCTTTGCGCGGCTGCGTGCGTGCGGGTACTTCATCTAGTGATGACTCTCTGCGCGGCTGCGTGCGTGCGGGTACGGTTTGTGGTTTCGCCTCGTAAAGCTCGCGCTCAAGCTCTTCTTCTATGTAGCCGATGTCGTTGTCGATCTGCGAATAGGCGTTAATGTTGCGCTCGATCAGGTCGCCGAACCAGAGCGACCAGCCATCGTCGCCGGGCTGCTGCTGCACGACCGAGACGAATTGCCCGAACGTCTGCCGCGCCGCTTCGCGCGCAAGCTCCTTATCCTGCAAACGCTCGAGCGCGCGCCGATAGATCGCGCCGCCGTAGAGGGAGACGAGTTCGCGTATCGCAGATTTATCGCCGGAACGGATTCGGCTGACCAAACCCCCTAAGCTCATGAGGTTCCCCCGATAGCTATAATAATGTATTATATCACGTCGTATTCAGGCTGAAAAGGGCGATTGAGGGAATCGAGTGTTTTGCGCCCGTAACCGCGCCCCCCCGAACAGCAAGCCTGGAAACTTTCTCCTAAAACACGAAGTTCTCTTTGCTTTCTTTCTCTTTCAAGAGAAAGAAGGTGCCCGCAACCGCGCCCCCCCGAACAGCAAGCCTGGAAACTTTCTCCTAAAACACGAAGTTCTCTTTGCCTTCTTTCTCTTTCAAGAGAAAGAAGGGTGCCCGCAACCGCGCCCCCCCGAACAGCAAGCCTAGCAACTTTCTCCTAAAACACGAAGTTCTCTTTGCCTTCTTTCTCTTTCAAAAGAAAGAAGGAAGCTAGTCGACGAAGTCGAACTCCCAGCCGTCCATGCGAACCGTATCGCCCTCGGCGGCGCCGGCCTCGCGTAAAGCGGCGATGACGCCGTTTTTCACGAGCAACTGCTGAAAGCGGCGCATGGAAACCTCGTCGTTGGGGTCGGTGGTGTCGAGGAGCGCATCGATGTCCCCGCCGGAGACGACATAGGTTCCGTCGTCGGCACGGCGTACGGCAAAGCCCGGCTCGTAGGCGGGTCGGTCGGGCAGATCGACTTCCGCGTAGCGGCGTACGGGCGGCAGGGTGTCTAGCACCTGCAATACGCGATCGAGCAGCGCGTCGAAGCCCCGGCGGGCCGCGGCGGAGACGGGAAAGACCTCGGCGGCGGGGAAAGCCGCGGTAAAGCGGGCAAGGTTCTCTTCGGCGCCGGGCAGGTCGGTCTTGTTGGCGGCGACGAGCTGGCGAAGCGCGGCAAGCTGCGGGGAAAACTTTTGCAGCTCGCCGCTGATCTGCTCATAGTCCGCGAGCGGGTCGCGCCCCTCGCTGCCGGAGATGTCGAGCACGTGGATGAGCATGCGCGTGCGCTCGACGTGGCGCAGAAAATCGTGACCGAGGCCCGCGCCCTCGGCGGCGCCCTCGATGAGGCCCGGCAGATCCGCGAGCACGAAGGAGCGGCCGCGCCGCTCGGCCACGCCAAGGTTCGGCGAAAGGGTGGTAAAGTGATAGGCGGCGATCTTTGGCCGCGCGGCGGTGAGCACGGAGAGTATCGTCGACTTGCCGACGGAGGGCAGGCCCACAAGCCCCACGTCCGCGATCGATTTGAGCTCGAGCTCCACCTCGTATTCGAGTGTCTTTTGCCCGTTCTGCGCAAAGCGTGGGGCCTGGCGCGTGGGGGTGGCGAAGCGCGCGTTGCCCTTGCCGCCGTAGCCGCCGCGCAGCACGACGCACTCCCTGCCCTCGTCGCTGAGGTCGGCAAGGATGTCGCCGCTCTCGAGGTCGCGTACGATGGTGCCGATCGGGACGGGAACGATCAGGTTTATGCCGCTTCGGCCCGTCTGCAGCTCGGCCTTGCCCGCCTCGCCGTTTTCGGCGCGGTAAAAGCGCTGGTATTTAAAGCTCAGCAGCGTTGAAAGCCGCGCGTCGGCGACGAATATCACGTTCCCGCCGCGGCCGCCGTCTCCGCCGGAGGGACCGCCGCGCGCAACGTACTTCTCGCGGTGAAACGCCGCGCAGCCGTCGCCGCCGTTGCCGGCCTTGATCACGATGCGCGCCTTGTCAACAAACTGCATGGTCGTTTTCCTTCTCGGCTTTGCGGCGGTATTCGCAGAGGGTTGCAAGCGGACAAATTTCACAGCGCGGTTTGCGCGCCGTGCAGATCTGCCGCCCGTGGTAGATCAGCCAGTGGTGCGCCGCGCTCCAGTTCTCGCGCGGGATCGCCTTTTGCAGCTGCTCCTCCGTCTTTTCAACGTTTGCGGCGCGGGCGAGCCCGATGCGGTTCGACACGCGAAACACGTGCGTATCGACGGCGATGGCCGGTATGCCGAAGGCGTTGCTCGCCACGACGTTTGCCGTCTTGCGGCCGACGCCGGGGAGCGCGCGCAACAATTCGAGATCCGCCGGCACCTCGCCGCCGTGTGCGGCAAGAAGCAGGCGCGAGGTTTCGATGATATGCTTCCCCTTTGTGCGGTAAAAGCCGCAGCTCTTGATGTAAGAAAAGAGCGTCTCCTCTTCCATTTCGGCAAACTGCGCGGGCGTGTTGGCTAAAGGAAAGAGTACGCGCGTACACTTGTTGACCATCACGTCCGTACACTGGGCCGAGAGGATTGTGGCCACAAGCAGCTCGAACGGGGAGCTATAGAGCAGCGCGGGGCGCGCGTCGGGATAGGTTTGGGCCAGCAGCGCGAGCGCCTCGGCCTTTTGTGCCTTTGTCAGCATGGTTTACGTCCTGATCTTTCCGCCGAACTCCCGCACGAGGATGTGCGCCATGGAGAGCGCCTGCTCGAGTATCTCATCCTCGTTCCGGCCTTCGAGCATGATGCGGATGAGCGGTTCGGTGCCGGAGGCGCGCACAAGCACGCGACCGTTGTCGCCGAGGGATTGCTCGATCTCCTGTTTGCGGGCGCGCAGCGCTTCGTGCTCGAGGGCGGCGGGCTTTTTGTCGTTGTCGACGGTTACGTTAACGAGCACCTGCGGGTACTTGGGGATGCGGGAAACGAGCTTGCTCAGGCGCTTTTTCGACTCCGCCACGACGCTAAGCAGCGCGATGGCGCTCATGATGCCGTCGCCCGTTGTGTTGCGCGAAAGCAATATGATGTGGCCGGACTGCTCGCCGCCGATCGAGTAGGCGTGTTCGAGCATGTTTTCGAGCACGTAGCGGTCGCCAACCTTGGTCTCCTCCACGCGGATGCCCGCTTCCTTCATGGCGTTTTTGAGGCCGAGGTTGCTCATGACGGTGAGCACAAGCGTATCCTTTGCAAGGGTGCCGCGCGCCTTCATCGAAAGCGCAAGCACGCCCATGGCCTGATCGCCGTCGACGATGTTGCCGTATTCGTCGCAGGAGATCAGGCGGTCGCCGTCGCCGTCGAACGCGAAGCCGAGGTCGGCGCCGTAATTGACGACCATCTCCTGCAGACTCTCGGGGTGCATGGAGCCGCAGTGGTCGTTGATGTTGATGCCATCCGGCGCGCAGGATTTGGCGATGACCTCCGCGCCGAGCCGCTCGAAAGCCTCCTTGGCGATGGACGAGGCGGCGCCGTTTGCGCAGTCCAGCACGATGCGCAAGCCTTCAAAGCGCGCGTCCGCCTGTTCGACGAGGTAATCGCGGTAGTCCTGCTGCGCGCGCACCGCCGCGATGATGCGGCCGACCTCCCGGCCCTCGGGGCGGGGAATGCTCTCGCCGCTAAGGATGATGGATTCGATGCGGTCCTCGATCTCATCCGAAAGCTTGAAGCCGTTTTTGTCGAACCACTTGATGCCGTTGTATTCCATGGGGTTGTGGCTTGCGGAGATCATCACGGCCGCGTCGGCTTCGTAAAGGCGCACGAGATAGGCCATGGCCGGCGTCGGCAATACGCCGACGTCGAGCACGTCGCCGCCGACCGAGCAGACGCCGGCCGAGAGCGCCGCGCCGAGCATCGGGCCGGATTTGCGCGTATCCATGCCGATGAGGATGCGCGGGGAGTGTACCTCGTTGGCCAAAACGTAGGCGCCGACCGCGCCGACCTGGTAGGCGAGGAGACAATCAAGGTCGCGGTTTGCGATGCCGCGTATGCCGTCGGTTCCGAAGAGTCTCGCCATATACTTACGCTTCTCCTTTGGATGCAGGATGGCCGGCCTTTCCGGCAAGAAAAAAACCGGCCCCGCGACGGGCGGAAAGCCGGCAAAAATCGGCTCAGTGCGAGGTTAGATACGAAAGCGCCGAGGTTGCGGCGAGCGCGCCGTCGGCGCAGGCCGTAACGACCTGCCTTAGCGGCGTGCTGCGCACGTCGCCCGCGGCAAAGACGCCGGGCAGGTTCGTAAGCATGGCTTCGTCGGTGATGATGCCGCCGTCGCCCGCAAGCGCGATTTGGCCGTCTACAAGCGCCGTACGCGGCTCGACGCCGATGGCGACAAACACGCCCGCGACCGGGAGCACACGCGTCTCCTCGCTCTTGAGGTCGCGTAGTTCGAGGCCCTCAAGCTTCGTTTCGCCTACGAGCGTAAGCGGCACGCAGGAATAGGCAAAACGGATGCGGTCATCGGCAAAGGCCGCTTGTTGCAGGGCGGCGGAGGCGCGCAGCTCGTCGCGCCGGTGCACGACGGTAACGGACGAGCAGAAGCGCGAGAGATAGAGCGCGTCGGAAAGCGCGGTATCGCCGCCGCCGACGACGGCAACGTCCGCCTCGCGAAAGAGCGCGCCG
>CAYMSL010000104.1:0-5849 GCA_964393095.1 uncultured Oscillospiraceae bacterium
ACGCGATCGCCCGGGTGCTGATGAAGGTCGTCAACTACATTGAAAGCGGCGAGAGGTCCAACCTCTTTGCGCCCACCGCCCCGCAGGCCGCCGAGAATCCAAACGCGCCCGCTTTCCATGCGAAAAACGGCAACGGCAACGGCGCGGCGGACGCCGCGCTGCCCGCCGGCGCGCCGGGCGAGTACGCCTGCCCCGAGTGCGGCGGCAGGGTTGAGCACGAGGGCGGCTGCATGGTCTGCCGCAACTGCGGCTTCAGCAAGTGCGGCTGAGTTCCCCGCGCCGCGAAAAACGTATCGGGAGGGACGCATGAAAGCCATCCTCTTAACCTGCAACGCCGCGCACGGGCAGAACGCGGCGGCGCTCGCCGTCAAGGCGGTGCTTGAAAAGCGCGGCGCCGTGTGCGAAATCCGCGACGCCCTCGCCCTTCTCGGCGAAACCGTATCGGACGCCGTGGCCGCGGCGTTTGTCAACACCGCGGTCAAAACGCCGCGCGCGTTTGCCTTCCTCTACGCCGCGGAAGGGTTTGCCGCCTCCGGCAAGCCCAAGTCGCCCGTCTACTTTGCCAACGCGCTCTACGCGGAGAACCTGCGCCGTTATCTGCTTGAAAACGAATTTGACGCGGCGATCTGCCTGAATCTCTTTGCCGCGGAAGCCGTCACGTTCCTGCGCCGGCAGCATAAACTCGCGATCAAGAGCTATTTTATCTCAACGGACTACCTGTGCGTCCCGTTCCTCGAGGAGGCCGAGGTCGACTGCATCGTTACAGCGCATGCCGACCTTGCCGGGCAGTTTACGCGCCGCGGCATATTAGCGGGACTGCTCGAGGCCGACGGGATACCCGTGCTCGGCGCCTACGCGCACGCGTTCGCCAAGGCCGACGCGCGCGCAACGCTCGATCTGCCGCTCGATACGCCATGCTATCTTATCGTGACCGGCGGCGAGGGCTGCTGCGACGCATTGACGCTGACAGCGAAGCTCCTCGAGCGCCTCAAAGCGCGCGACGCGCGCATCGTTACGCTGACGGGGCGAAACGCCCGGCTTGCCGAGTCCATCCGCACGCGCTTCGGCGGCGACGTGCGCGTATCCGTCCTGCCGCTTACCGAGCGCGTGCCGCTCTACATGGACGCCTGCGACGTGCTCATAGCCAGGCCCGGCGGCATCTCGAGCACCGAGGCGGCGATCAAGGGCGTGCCGATGATCCACACGCCGCCGCTCTCCGGCGTCGAGGCGCAGAACGCACAGTTTTTCGCCGAGCGCGGCATGTCGATCGCCGCGGCAAACGAGGACTCCGCCGCGGACAACGCGCTGCGGCTTGCCGCCGACGAAGCGCAGCGCGAGCGTATGCTTGCCGCACAGCGGCAGTATCTTTCGCCGGGCGCCGCCTCCCGCATCGCCGCGCGCGTGCTCGGCCTCGATCCCGAAGCGCCGGAAGAGTCCGCCGACGCGGAACAGCCTGAAGCGCGGGAGGGCGAACCATGCTGATCCCGCGCCGCGAAGGGGGCGGATGCGGAAGCCGCCGTTGAAGGAAAGCCGCACTTCCCCTCCCTTCTTCCCCGACCGGGCATGTGCCGCAATGTTTTGCGGTTCCGTCGTTTCTTTGAAGGAAAGCCGCGCTTCCGCTCCCTTCCTCCCCGACCGGGCATGTGTCGCAATGTTTTGCGGTTCTATCATTTCTTTCATACGGTTATCGATTTTATTCGACAAGCATGGTAAACTGTGGTAAATGAGCCGCTTTCTTTCCCGGCATGCGCTTGATATCGTCTTTCTCGTGCTGGTCTTTGCCGCCGCGCTGACCATCTTTCTGCTCTCGCGCGCAAACACGGGCGAAAGCGCGCTTCCCGCCGAGGCCGCCGCGGAAACAACCGCCGCGCCGGCGGCGAAAACGCCCGCACCTTCGTTTTCGGGCGTTCCGGAGGACGTGTTGATCACCCACCTCAACGCCGCCGAGGACTACGAAGCCCGCCGCGCCGATGCGGACGCGCGTTTATGGACGCTCGCGCTCGGCGAGTCGCCCTATCTTGCCGCCGAACTGACCTACGAGCTGACCGGCGGCCGCATCTCGTCCGTCACGCTGTGGCTGCCGCTGCCCGAAGAACCCGAGAGCAAGCCAAAGAAGGGATCGGAGATCGAGGCGTCCCTCGCGGAGCTGCTTGAAAAGCTCTCCTATACGCAGGCCGAGGCCATCCGCACGCTGCTTTCCGACCTGCTGCCCGCCTGCGATTGCAACAATGCGCTGAGCGCCTCGCTCGCGCGCACCTGGGCCGAGGGGGCGATCCGCGCGCGAAAAGGAGACGATACCTTCCGCGCCGAGGCGAACGGCTGCCAGTTTCTCGCCTACCGCTGCCTGCGCGGCGACGCCTACGCCCTCTGTATGGCGCTGTACGCGGATTCATAGTTTGTCCATGGCCGCCCGGGCCCCGTATCCCGTCCGAAACACCATTCCCCGGCCGTTCCGGCCGGTTTTTTTGTTTGCCGCGCCCCGTTTTTTACGATCGGATCGTACATTCCTCTCGAAGCGACGGCATCGGCGAAAGAAAGAGCTGTTTTTCGCCCGTGTCGGTATGCTATAATATGATATACTTTGCCGTAAGGAGGCCGCTTGCTATGACGTTTATGGAGATGCTTGGCCCGACCGCCATACCGACCGTCGTCTGCCTGATCGTGGGGCTTTTGATGCTCGTCATCGAGCTTTTTACGCCCGGCGTCGGCGTCGCGGGCATTGCGGGCGTGATCGCCATGGTCGCGGTCGTCGTCATGCAGCTTGGCTGGGGCAGCCCGCGCGTGGCGGTCTACATCATCGCGATCGTGCTGCTTATCATCGTGCTGGCCCTTATGTGGCTGATTCGTTCCCTGCAGCGCGGACGGCTCTCGCGTTCCTTCCTCGTGCTCAACGAACAGGTCGACGGCGCGTCCGTGCCCGAGGTTGCCGCCGCCGGGTCGCTTGTTGGCAAGTTCGGCGTTTCGATTACGCCTCTGCGCCCCTCCGGCATCGCCGACATCGACGGCGCGCGCGTGGATGTGATGACCGCCGGCGCGTTTATTGAAAAGGATCGCCGCATCGAAGTGGTCAGGGCCGGCGGCATGCACATCCTTGTGCGCGAGGCGCCCGCGGAGGCTGAGTCCGCGCCCGAGCAGGCCGGATCGCGCGAAGAATAGCATAATCGAACCGCGCGCCGCCCGTTACGGCGGACAACGGCGCAACCCGTGGATAAAAACAACCGAAAAAAAGGAGGTTCCCCCATGTTCGGACCCATACTCATCGCCATGCTCATCATCGTCTTTTTGATCTTCTTTTTCACCTTTGTACCGCTTGGACTGTGGATCTCCGCCCGCGCTTCGGGCGTACGCGTCGGCATCCTCCAGCTTGCCGGCATGCGCGTACGCAAGGTCATCCCAAGCCGCATCGTCAACCCCATGATCAAGGCTACGAAGGCCGGTCTCAACGTCTCGATCAACAAGCTTGAGGCCCATTACCTCGCGGGCGGCAACGTCGATCGCGTGATCAACGCGCTCATCGCCGCCCAGCGCGCGGGCATCCCGCTCGGCTTTGAGCAAAGCTGCGCCATCGACCTCGCCGGACGCGACGTGCTCAACGCCGTGCAGATGAGCGTCAACCCCAAGGTCATCGAAACCCCGGTCATCGCCGCGGTCGCCATGGACGGCATCGAGCTCAGAGCAAAGGCCCGCGTGACCGTGCGCGCCAACATCGACCGCCTCGTCGGCGGCGCGGGCGAGGAGACGATCATCGCGCGCATCGGCGAGGGCATCGTCACCACCGTTGGTTCGAGCCGGAGCCACAAGGAGGTGCTCGAGAACCCCGACAAGATCTCCCGCACCGTGCTCGACAAGGGCCTTGACGCGGGCACCGCCTTTGAAATTCTCTCAATCGACATCGCGGACGTCGACGTCGGCCGCAACGTCGGCGCGCAGCTGCAGATCGACCAGGCCGAAGCCGACAAGCGCATCGCCCAGGCCAAGGCCGAGGAGCGCCGCGCGATGGCCGTGGCGCAGGAGCAGGAGAACATCGCCGCCGTGCAGGGCATGCGCGCGCGCGTGATCGAAGCCGAGGCCGAGGTGCCGCGGGCCATGGCGGAGGCCTTCCGCGAGGGCAACCTCGGCATCATGGATTACTACCGCATGAAGAACCTCAACTCCGATACCGAAATGCGCACGGCCATCGGCAAGGGCGGTACGCCCGCTTCTGCCGACAAGAAATAAGCCATGGAAGGCCTTCTCGGTATCATTGTTGCGATCCTTTGGATCGTCGTGCCGGCCGTGCTCAAGCACAAAAAGCGCGAAGCACAGCAGCAAGCGGCGCGCGAGCAGGCAAAGCAGCGCACCCTGCAAGGCCAGCCCGCCGCCGCAGGACCGGCGCCGCAGGTACGGCGCGCCGCGGCAAGCCCGCAGTCCATCGAGCAGCGGCGGCTTGAAGAGGTGCGGCGCGCCCAGCAGGCCGCGCGCAGCAGACCGGCTGCGGACGTGCCGCAAGAGGGCGTATCGCTTGGCGAGGGCGACTCGGCGTACGAAAAGCGCGCGCCGCTGCGCCCAACGGAGCGCGCGACGCGCTCCGAGGTTACAAGCACCCTCACCGAGCTGCAGACCTCGGCGCAGCACACCGTCGAGGCCAGTAGCCTCACGGGACACGCGCACGAGGAAACCAGCATGACCGGCCTTGAAGAGGAATGCCCGCCGGAGCTGCGGCACGCGTCGCCCGCGCGTGCCCGTGCCGCGGACAAAATCGGCGCGGCGCACATCCTTTTCCTGGATGGCAGCGCGCTGCAAAACAGCATCGTCATGGCGGAGATACTCGGCCCCTGCGCGGCGCTTCGCGAATGTGAGTAGAACATGCCGAAAAACGCGCGAAAACAGGATGTGATCTTCTGGAAAAGGGTACTGTTTACATCGGTACCCTTGATTGTGCTGTTCGCGGCGTTTGCCCGGTGGGCGCTCGCGGACGCGCCGGGCAACACCCTGGCCGTCCTTTCCGCAGCCGCGCTGGCGTTCCTCTTCGCGCTGCTCGGCATCCGCTTTATCCCCCAGTGGATGGCCGCCTGGAGCCGCCGGCCGTGGCTGCCCGAGCGGCTGCCGGAGGGCAAGCGCAGCGCACGCTGGGGCCGCATGCATCCGATGGCGCGGCTCATCGTGCTGCTCGCGCTGTTTCGCGTATCGATCTATGTTGTCGCATATCTGATGCTGCTCGCGCGCGAAGGCTACTCGGGCGGGGTGTTCGACAGCCTTGAACTATGGAACCGCGTCGGTACGGACAGCCGCCACTATCTCAGCATCGCCGAAAACGGCTACGCAAGCACCGGGGACGACCGCCTGCTCATCGTGTTCTTTCCCCTGTATCCGCTGCTTGTGCGGCTTGTCAATTACGTGTTCAACAACTATCTTACGAGCGGCCTGTTCCTCTCCGGCATCTGCTGGGTGTTCGCGGCGTACGTGCTTTATGAGCTTGCCCTGCTGGATACAAACCGCAAAGGCGCGTTGCGCGCGCTGAAATACCTCTGCATCCTGCCCGCGTCGTTTCTCTTCTCCGCCCCGCTTTCGGACAGCCTGTTTTTGCTGCTTTCGCTGCTGTGCGTCTACTGGGTGCGCAGGGATCGCTATCCGCTCGCGGGCGTAGCCGGCTTCTTCGCGGCGTTTACGCGCATGCCGGGCATCCTGCTGTTCGTGCCCGCCTGCTTTGAGCTTGTGGGCCGGATCATCCGCGAACGCCGCGACCACGGCGACGAGCGCAGTTGGGGCATCCGGCGCGTTGTCGACGTCTGCTCGCTTTTCCTCATCCCGCTCGGGCTTGTGCTCTATATCTACATCAACTACCGTGTCACGGGCAACGCGCTGATGTT
>CAYMSL010000105.1:0-4930 GCA_964393095.1 uncultured Oscillospiraceae bacterium
AATTCCCCTCGCCCGCAAGGATAAGCTGGCGGAACGGGCAGCCGCCGAGCAGCACACTACCCCAGCCCACAAGCGCCATGCCGAGGAAGTTCCAAAGCCCGTCGGTGTGCGCGATCGGCTGATTCGCAAACGAAAGGTGGAATTTGCCGAGTATGAGGTTGCCCGCAACCGTCACGGCCAAGAGCGCAAGCACACCCCAAAGCATGGTAAGATCCTTGAACATCATGGTGTCGCGCAAGCCGGCCGCCGTGCAGAAGCGCGTGCGCTGGCTCAGCGCGCCGACAAGAAGCCCGCCGCCCAGCGCGGCGAGGATCGGCGCGCGCATGGAGCCGGGGCCGGATTGGCTCAGGGCAAAGAGCGAAGGGATCGCGGCTGAGACGGCAAGCAGCGCGAGCACGGCAACGGGAAACACGCCGCCCTCACCCAAGCCCTGCGCATAGGCGCGCTTTAGAGAGAAGCCGCCCCGCAGCCACAGCGTTCCAACAAAGATGCCCGCCGCAAAGCCGGCAAGCCCCACAAGCGCGTTGAGGTCGCCGCCGCCGATACGCAGCAGCATGCGCAGCGGGCAGCCGAGGAACACGAGCGCGCCGATCATCACAAACGCCGCGATGACAAAGCGCGTCATCGGCGAGGAGCCGCCGCGCGGCTTGAACTCGCGCTTTAGCAGCGCCGCGATCATCGCCCCGAGGATCAGGCCCGGTATCTCCGGGCGCACATACTGCACGACCTCGGCGTTTTGCAGCTTGAGCGCGCCCGCCGTGTCTCGGATAAAGCAGGCGATGCAGAGGCCCATGTTGGCCGGGTTGCCAAGCGCGGTTAAAACCAGCGCGACCGCGCCGATTACGCCGCCCGTAAGAATAACAAATAGATTCTTGTTCTTCATGCGATTCCCCTTTCCATTCCCTTTCCCTTGCGGACAGCGTGGTGTGAACGATATGCCTTTTTCTTGCGCATTGGACGGATTGCGGATATACTATAACATGTCAAATCGTTATGCACAAGTGAGGATAACGAATTTGCAAAAGGAAATGATTTATTTCGATCAGGCGGCAACCTCAAGGCCCAAGGCGCGCGGGGTTGGCGAAGCCATGCGCGCATACATCGACGACGTGTGCTTCAGCGTCAACCGCTCCTCCTACGAGGAGTCCTTCGGCGCGGCGGCGGCCGTACTCGAGGCGCGCGAACGGCTCTGCCGCCTGTTTGGCTTCCCCGACCCGGCGCACGTCGTCTTTACCCCCGGCCAGACCTATTCGCTCAACACCGTCGTCAAGGGTTATCTGCGCCCGGGCGATCACGTACTGGTCAGTCCGCTCGAGCACAACGCCGTCATGCGGCCGCTCCATCAACTCCTGTTACGGGGCGTAACATTCGATCGGATCCCCATGTGCGGCGACGACGAGCTTGACCTCGGCGCGGCGGAGCGCCTGATGCGTCCGAACACGCGGCTGTGCGTGCTCACGCACGCCTCAAACGTCAGCGGCACGATATTGCCCATCGAACGGATGGGCGAGCTTTGCCGCGCGCGCGGCGTGGCGCTGCTCGTCGACGCAGCGCAGACCGCCGGGCATTGGCCCATCGATCTTTCACACATTTCCTTTGACGCATTTGCCGTGCCCGGGCATAAGGGCCTTCGCGGGCCGGGCGGGATCGGCGCGCTGCTGCTAAAGCCCTCGTTTGCCCAGGCGCTTGAGCCGCTCGTCACCGGCGGCACGGGCAGCGACTCCGAGCGCGAGGAACAGCCGCGCTACATGCCCGACCGCCTCGAACCCGGCACGCCGAACCTCGCGGGGATCTACGGTCTCGCCGCCGCGCTCGGCGAACTACTCGAAACGGGCGTCGATACGCGGCGCGCGCACGAACTGGCCCTGCTGACGCGTTTCTATGCGGGCCTCGACGGCATGCGCGGCGTACGCGCCATCGGCACACAGGCCCTTTCGCGGCGCGTGGGCGTGCTCTCGCTTGATTTTACCGCGCGCGACAACGCCGAGGTCGCAGACCGCCTCGCAAACGAGTTTGGCATTCTCACGCGCTGCGGCCTGCACTGTACTCCCAGCGCCCACCGCGCGTACGGCACCTTCCCGCAGGGCACGGTGCGCTTCTCGTTCGGCTGCGGCAACACCGAAGCCGAAGTCGACGCGGCGCTCGCGGCGCTCGAGACGATTCTGCGGGACTAGAGCCTTACTTTCACGGTCGCTCGGCGGAGAGTTCGGCGTACGCATGGGTAAGCATTCTTTTATCACCGCGCTTTTCGAACGAAGCAGGCACAAATGGCCCGCCGGACAGTCCGGCGGGCCATTTTATGGCGTCCGATCGAATCAGAACCGCCGCTAGACAAGATATATGGCCTTTTCCGCCTTTCCGGTCACAAGGCCGATGCGCTGGGCGCTCGGCACACAGGCCGCCAGATCGGACAGCAGCGCCCCGGCGTCGTTTGGGTCGACCGCAACAAGCAGCCCGCCCGAGGTCTGCGGATCGAAGAGCGCGTCGCACAGCGCAAGTGGCAGCTTTCCCTCGTCGACATACGGCCCCGCATAGGCGCGGTTGCGGTGCGTACCCGCGGGCAAAATGCCCATCTCCGCCAGCGATCGTACGCCGGGCAGCAGGTCGATAGCGTCGGTCTCGACGCGCGCGGACGTGCCCGAGCCCTGCATCATCTCAAGCAAATGCCCCATAAGCGCAAAGCCAGTCACATCCGTGCAGGCGTGCACGCGGTAGTTCACCACGCAGTCGCGCGCGGCCTTATTGAGCGTTGCCATCAGCATATGCACGCGCCGCTCGGCCTCGTCGTCGACTAGTCCCGCAACGCGCGCCGTCGTCAGGATGCCCACGCCGAGGGGCTTCGTCAAGAGCAGCACGTCGCCCGGGCGCGCGCCAAGGTTTTTCAGCACGCGATCCGGGTGTACAAAGCCCGTCACGCAGAGGCCGTACTTCGGCACCTCGTCGAATATGCTGTGGCCGCCGGCGATGATCGCACCCGCCTCGTAGACCTTATCGTAGCCGCCCGCAAGGATGGCGCGCACCGCCTCCTGCGGCATATCCTCCGGCACGCAAAGCATGTTGAGCGCAAGCTTCGGCTCGCCCCCCATGGCGTAGACGTCCGAGAGCGCGTTTGCCGCCGCGATCTGGCCGAACGTAAACGGATCGTCCACGATCGGCGGGAAGAAGTCCATGGTCTGTACGATGGCAAGTCCGTCGCCGACGCGATAGACGCACGCGTCGTCCGAGCGCTCGAAGCCCACAAGCAGGTTGGGGTCGGTGTGGGTCGGCAGCGCGCCGAGCAGGGCCGCGAGCGTGCCAGCGCCGACCTTTGCGCCGCAGCCGGCGCACTTTGAAAGCCTGGTCAGTTTGACTTCGGTTTCCATATGTACCCCCGTTCCGTCGCCTCGTGTAAAACCGCCTCAAGCACGCCGCCGCCGACGGCGAGCGCCTTATCCGAGATCATGTAACAGTGGGAGACCTCGCAGCGCGGATCGACGTCGCCGCTCTTCATGCCGGTACGGACGCTCAAACCGTCCCGCAGAAGGCCGCGCAGCACGCCGGGGATGCGCGTTTGCATCGGCTCCTCCCCGACGTAGGCGCACACGTCGCCCGCCTGCACCACGTCGCCAATCCGCCGTACGCCGCGAAACACCCCGTCGCAGGGCGCGCGCAGGATCCGCTCAAGCGAAAAGCCGCCGATCTCCCCGGGCACATTGGTGTTCGGCAGCGCGACGCCTTCGTAGTATACGCGCCCGAGCGTATGCCCGCGCATGGTTTCGACGACCGCATGACAGTCCGCGCCCGCCGTAAAGCCGGGTCCGACGCCGATCACCACCGGCGCGTCGCCGATGGCCGTGCCAAGGTTCCGCTTGGCGAGGATTGCGTCAACCACCACATCGGGCGCAAGGCGCCTGGCCGGCGCGCCGTCCGGATCGGCGAGCACGGCGATCTTCCCCTCCGCGAGCAGGCGGCGCGCCGCCTCCGCATCCTTGGCAAAGTAAGCCGTCACCCCCTCCACCGTCGCGGCGCCCGCGAGAATCGCCTCGGAGAAGCAGACCGTCCGCCGAATCGAGGTCGGCTGCGGCAGGTCGCTCATCACGAGCGAAAAGCCGCCTTGATGCAGACGGTACGCGATGCCCGTGGCGATATCCCCCGCGCCGCGAATCCAAATCAGCATATTCCGTTTCCTTTCCTCTATACCCGCAAGCGTCACGCGCCGAGCGAAGCAATCACGACACGCTCCGCCGCCTCGATCGCAGATGCGATTTGCCGTCCGCTCCGCCGCCGCGCCTCGTCGTCGGCCTTGTTGAGCAGCACGGCAAAGCGCATTTGGGGCGAAACGCCCTTGCGCTGGCCCTCGGGATGCGTCAGTACGTATGCGGCGTCTTCGGGCGTGACGATATGCTCCTCGCTTGCGCCAAGCAGCGCCGCGTACAGCGCCGGACGGAACGCCGCCTCCGCAATGGGTTTGCCCACGCCGTCTAGCCCGGCTACGGCGATCACCAGCGCGGTCTGCGCCGGTATCACGGGCTCGTGCGCCGCGGGCGCCTTGAGCGGGCGGCCCTTCGCGCCGTCGCTTTCAACAAGCACATAGTCGGCGTTTTGGACCAGCGTATCAAGCGGCAGGGTGGGCGCGGTCAGCTTGCCATGGCCGTCGGGCATGCCTACGCAAATCATGCGTTCCGCTGCAAGCGCGGCTAGCACCTCCGCCGGGTCGGTGGAATCAAGCGTACGCATGCCGTCCGGCGGGAAGATGTGCGTCGTCGTGGTTACAACAACGCGCGCACCGTCCGCCGCAAGCTCGCGCGCCAGGCGCAGCATGAGCGTGGTCTTTCCGCCGCCGCCAACCAGCGCCGTTATTCCGCGCGGGATGTCAAACGCCCTCCGCAAGCCGTCGATCCCTCCCAATTCCGTCATGATCGTTCTCCGCCTTTGAGAATAACACCCGCCT
>CAYMSL010000105.1:4940-5691 GCA_964393095.1 uncultured Oscillospiraceae bacterium
TGTCTGTCAAACGCCGCGCGCACACAAGGCACGAAAAAACCCGGACGCTTGCCGCGCGCGGGCTTGTGACTGCCATTGACAAAATAGATGTTTCGATGTGAAGCGCTCTATTCGGTAACCTGAAGTTTACTTATTTTTAATGCGAAGTAAATATGTGTATTCCGGGTAAACGATATCGGTTCCGCGCTTGCGGAAGCTGTCCGTATCTTTCCACACCTGAAATCCAAGCTTTCTTAAAACGGCATTCGAGGCGATATTTTCTTTCGCGACGCATGCGCTAAAGGAGCAAACGCCTTTTTCTCTGCCGATATCAATCAGCTTTTGAAGCAGCTCCGTCGCATACCCCTGCTGCCAATATTTTTTATGCACAGCGTATCCCAAATCCCATCGGCTTGCTTCGTCCATCGGAACAATGCTGCAAGTGCCCAGAAAATCGCCTGTGGCTTTGTGAAACGCGACCAGGGGATACCAGCCGTCATCATTCTCTATTCCAACAGCAAAGTTCAGTTCGGCCTCGTCAGCCTTATCGCGCGGTGGGTCGGCCATATATTTCCCCATTTCGTCGTCCAGCCAAATATCCAAGCAAGCAGGACCGTCCGATTCGCGCGTACTGCGAATCCATAGCCGCCTGGTTTCTATATCCGGCATTCGCATATTCGATCTCCCCGCTTGCCAATTATGATAAAACCGTCGAAACCAAACTTGAGGGTTCGGATCTCGACGGTAATTCAGATGGTACCCCCTCAGGGAT
>CAYMSL010000106.1:0-499 GCA_964393095.1 uncultured Oscillospiraceae bacterium
AATATCCGTAACGCATGCTCATAATCCTCCTTTTGCATTATAATCGAAGGATTCCGTCTGCGCATACGATACAGGATGCGTTCTTTTGCCTGTGGTTGTCACGTGCTTGTTGCGGCCGAACGAATCCCGGACCATCGCTCCAAAGACCGCGTTTTCTGCCGCCGCTGAATCCGGGATATTCACGCCGTGCAGTGTAGATTCAGCAGAAAAGCCAGCCTCCGTTTGGGAGACTGGCTCTCTTATGTCGCATGCAATTGGTTGCTGCTTAGCCGATTCGCTTGCCAATCGCCGTCATCGGCAAACAACGGGGAAATTGCATCTTCGAGGCATATGGTAAAAACAATGAAGTGGGTTTGATAGTGGGTTTTGGGGTAAATAGAAAAAGCCGAAATCACTAGAGATTATCGGCTCTTTTTGGTGGTGCCGGAAGTGGGACTTGAACCCACACCCCCTCGCGGGGAACGGATTTTGAGTCCGTCACGTCTGCCATTCCATCATT
>CAYMSL010000106.1:510-1234 GCA_964393095.1 uncultured Oscillospiraceae bacterium
GCCCTTGGCGCAGGGCCCGCAGAGCGGCTTCCCGGAAATCTCCGCCCGCCGTGTCAAACGTATTCGGCCGGCGGGCACGATATATAGAGGGAACGCACAGGTCAATCGTTGAAAGCGCGGCGGCAAACTGATATACTCTTTTTCGAGAGACGGCGGCGCTGCAATCGGCGCGCGGCCGGAAAGAGGGGGAGCGCGTTATGAAAAAGCTGTTTTCCGAATTCAAGGCCTTTATTTCGAAGGGCAACGTCATCGACCTTGCGGTCGGCGTCATCATCGGCGCCGCGTTTAAATCGATCATCGATTCGCTTGTCAACGATATCATCTCGCCTTTAATCGGGCTACTGGCGGACACGAACTTCTCCGACCTCGTCCTGCCTGTCGGCGGGGTCAGCATCGGCTATGGCTCGTTTATCACGGCGGTGCTCAACTTCCTGCTGATGGCGATCGTGCTGTTTTTGCTGATCAAGGCGATCGGCATGACCCGCTCGTTCGGCGGCAAGCTGATGCGCCATACCGCCGAAGAGGAGGCGCCCGCCGTGCCGACCGAGAAGACCTGCCCGTTCTGCAAGACGACGATCGCCTACGAGGCGACGCGCTGTCCGCACTGCACCTCAGAGCTCAAGGCGTAACGGCGCGCTCGTTCGAACCGTTTGGGCTCCGGCTTTCGGCCGGCGAAGCAGACGTCGGACGGTCCACTTGCCCTTCGGACGGCCCGAACGGCGGG
>CAYMSL010000106.1:1244-5451 GCA_964393095.1 uncultured Oscillospiraceae bacterium
ACCCCGGCAAACAACAAAGAGGCGGGGTGCTGTAGCGGAAAACCGGCTTATTATTAGGAGTACAAAGAGCAGGGCCGCGGCGCTGAATCAGCGTGGGGTTTTCGAAAGATAAAAGGACGGGGCATGCGCTCCGTCCTTACTTGATTGCGACCGGTGTGATTAAGTCCGCCTGAGCCAGTGGATGCGCTTTTTTGAGAGCGTAAGGCCGAGGCGGCGCTGGAGCGCGAGCGAGGGCTCGTTGCTGACGCTGACCTGGCAAAACGGCAGACGCCCGCTTGCAAGCAGGTGGTTGATCAGGTATCCTTCGAGCGCCGAAGCGAGGCCGTGTCGCCGGTACGCCGGCAGGATCTCGAGCAGGCCCATCGCGCGCTCCCCATGCGTGCCGATAAAGCCCGCAAGCGCGCCTTCAAAAAACGCGCCGAACATGCCTTCTTCGATACGCTCGGCCAGGTAATCCACATCGTCTACGGTGTGGTAGTGCGCGTGCACGAAGGCAAGGTGTTCCGGGCCGAGACGGCGGATCTCCGAGCCCGCCGGCAGCTCGAAAACGACGGGTTCGCGCTTTTGGTAGACGCCGTGCAGGCAGTCCATCACAAGCGAAAAGCCGGGCCGCGCGAGAAACGCCTCGCGCGTGTCGGCGTCGTGCGCGATGAGCATCGCTTCGCCCTCCGTTTTACCGAGGGCGTCGCATAACAGCGGCCAGAGCCGCGCGCGTGCGCTGGGTTCGGCCGAAAGCAGATACATGCCGTGAAAATCAAGGAGCGCCCCGTCCGGCGCGGCGTAAAGCACCCGGGTTTCCGGCAGTTCGAGCAGCTCGAGCATGTCGACGTTGCCGAGCGGATCCTTTGAAAGATAGGGTAACGCCATGCGATTCATGCCGAGTAGTGTAGCACAACGCGCCGTCCCAAACAAGGCTGTGCCGCCGCAAAAACGTTTGTAAATCCCCTGTGAAGAAACGTGCGCCCCCGCGCCCCGGCGTTTGACATACCCCAAGGGGTGATGATACACTACGATAGATTCAGTATGGCGGATTGGGGCGTATTTTGTCCCCCGGCCGGAAGGGTGCGGCGAATGGCGGATGTGACGGCGATCGTATTGACCCTCAACGAGGAGGCAAACCTCGAGGCTTGCCTGCGCTCGGTGGCGGGCTTTTGCAGGCGCGTCGTCGTCGTCGACAGCGGCAGCACCGATCGCACGCTCGAAATCGCCTCGCGCTTTGGCGCGGACGTCTTGAGCCACCCGTTTACCTACTACGCCGCCCAGTTCAACTGGGGCATCGATCACGCCGGGATCGATACCGCCTGGACGCTGCGGCTCGACGCCGACGAGCGCTTCACCGAGGCGGTCTGCGCGCGCTGCGAAGCGCTGCTTGCCGAACACGGGGACGACGACGTCAACGGCGTCGTGATGGAGTCGGACTTCTTCTTCCTCGGCCGGCAGATGAAGCACGGCGGCAGTAAAAAGCGCAAGATCATGCTCTTTCGCACGGGCAAGGGGCGCATCGAGGACCGCAGGCGCGACGCGCATACGATTCTCTTCGAAGGGCGGAGCGTGGCGATTCGGGAGCGCTTCCTGCACTATGACTTTAAGGATCTGACAAGCTACGTCTCCCGCTATAACTGGTACGCCATCCGCGAACTGCAGGACTACCTTGACTTTCGCGGCGGCGCGCCGGTCGATGTCAATACGGATGAACGGCTGCGTCGGCATCGCAGGAAAAAATTCCGTCTCTATTACCGCGCGCCGATGTTTTTGCGCGCGTGGCTGTGGTTTGTATATAACTACTATTTTCGTCTCGGTTTTCTCGACGGGCGCGAGGGGTATCTGTATCACTTCTTCGAGAGCTATTGGTACCGCTTCCTTGTCGACGCCAAAATTTACGAACACGACAAGACGGGCGCGGCGCAGGAACCTTTGCGCGCGCTCGGAAGGTAGATATGATGCCCAATGAGCCTGTCCGCGTCCTCGAAATTCTCACGGTTCGCTATGCGCATAACGGCATCACGCGCTGCGTGATGAACTATGCCGGGCAGTTCGACCCGGCGCGGATACGCTGCGACCTCGTCGCGCCGAACGAGCCGCCAGAGGAGGCAATCGAGGCGATCGAGCACGGGGGCGGGCGGGTGTTCGTGCTGCCGAAGCGCAACCGCGACCCGTTCGGCTACATGCGCCTGCTCAAAGACATCGTGCGTGCGCGCGGGGAAGAGGTCGTGCACGCGCACGGCAACAGCGCCACGCTCTATGCCGAGATGCGCGCGGCAAAACGCGGCGGCGCAAGCGTACGCATCGCCCACTCGCACAACACGACCTGCCGCATGAAGCTTGCCGACCGTTTGCTGCGCGGGCCCTTTCAAAGCAGCTATACGCATGCCATGGCCTGCGGCGAGGCGGCTGGGCGCTGGCTCTTTGGCGGCGCGCCCTTTAGCGTGCTCAACAACGCCGTGCCGACCGGGCGCTTCCGTTTCAACGCGGCCGCGCGGGCGGAGGCGCGCGCGCGCTTTGGGCTTGACGGCGAGGCGTTCGTCCTGTGCCATATCGGCGCGTTCAACGAGCAGAAGAACCAAGCGTTCCTGCTTGAGGCGTTTCAAAATCTGCTTTCTCTCCGCCCCGAAGCGATGCTGCTGCTCGTGGGCGAAGGGCCGACGCTTGCTTTGTGTCAAGCGCAGGCGGCGGCGCGTAACCTTGGCGCGCGCGCGCGCTTTCTCGGCGCGATGGATGATGTTTCGCCCGTACTGTCTGCCGCGGACGCCTTTGCCCTGCCGTCGCGCTACGAGGGGCTGCCGCTGACGCTTGTTGAGGCGCAGTGCGCGGGGCTGCCCTGCCTTGCCTCCGAGCACGTCACGCGCGAGATTGCGCTGACCGGGCTCGTCTCGTTCGCGCCCGTCGCGGACGCGGCCTCGTATGCGCGAACGCTTGCCGCGCTTGCGCGACCGGAACGGGCACAGGCCTCGGAGGAGGCGATCTGCCGCGTGCGGGCGGCCGGGTACGACATTTCGACCAACGCGGAGACGCTGATGCGGCAATACGAAGCCCTTGCTAGCGAGGCGCGCAGATGAAAAAGCTCTTTCTTGTAACGCATAAGATGAGCGGCGGCGGCTGCGAACGCGTAATCGCCCAACTGCTCGAACGCTTCAGCGCGGATGGCGTCGACTGCACGCTGATAAGCGAGTGCGCCGTGTCCTCCTTTTACAGCCTGCCGGATTGCGTAGGGCATGTCTACCTCGGCCGCGGCGAAACGCTGCGTTCGAGCGAAATCCCGCGCGCCTATCTTCGCCTCAGGAGGCTCGTGCGGCGCGAGCGGCCGGACGTCGTGCTCGCCATGCCGGAGAAGGTCAACGTCTGGACGGTGCTGGCCCTGCTCGGCACGGGCGTGCCGGTCGTCGTCAGCGAACGCAACGATCCGCACCGCCACCCCGAGAGCCGCGTCAAACGCCTGCTTCGGCGGCTCGCATATCCGTTTGCCGCGGGCTTTATCTTCCAGACCGAGGAAGCGGCGGCCTATTTTGGGACGCGCATCCGCGCGCGCGGCGTCGTGCTCGACAATCCGCTTGACGGAGCGCGCATTCCCGCGCCCTATGAGGGGCCGCGTAAAAAGGTGATTACGGCGGCGGGGCGTCTGCATCCGCAGAAGAACTTTGCCATGCTCCTACGCGCGTTTGCCCGCTTCTACCGCGTGCACCACGACTACTCGCTTGTGATATACGGCGAGGGAGAGCAGCGCGAAAAGCTCGCCGGGCTCGCAAGCCGCCTCGGCGTTGCGGGCGCGGTGGAACTGCCCGGACAGACGAAGACGCTGCCCGAGGACATCAGCGACTGCGCGATTTTCGCGCTGAGCTCGGACTACGAGGGCATGCCGAACGCGCTCATCGAGGCCATGGCCTGCGGGCTCTGCTGCATTGCGACAGACTGCCCGATCGGCGGCGTGGCGTCCTTGATACGCGACGGCGAAAACGGCCTGCTCGTGCCGGCGGGCGACGAGGACGCGCTGCTTGCCGCACTGCTCGCGGCGGCGGACGATCCCGCTTTGGCCGAGCGCCTCGGTAAAAGCGCCGAACGGATCAAAACGCGGCTCGACGCAACGCGCGTCGCGGCGGAATGGAGGCGGTATCTTGAACGTGTGGCAAAAGGGTAGGGTACCGTTGAGACGAATGGCGGAGGGCTTTTAGGCGCGATGTTTTTTAGCGTACTTGTACCCGTATACAACGCC
>CAYMSL010000107.1:0-5413 GCA_964393095.1 uncultured Oscillospiraceae bacterium
CGACGGTTACGGACGAGCAGAAGCGCGAGAGGTAGAGCGCGTCGGAAAGCGCGGTATCGCCGCCGCCGACGACGGCCACGTTCGCCTCGCGAAAGAGCGCGCCGTCGCAGGTGGCGCAGTAGCTTACGCCCGCGCCGGTGAGCGCGTCCTCGCGCGCAAGGCCGAGTTTACGCGGCGAAGCGCCCATGCAGAGGATGACCGCCTTGGCCGTATGCCAGTCTCCGCCAGCGAGGAAACGCTTCTCGGAGCCAGCCAGATCGAGCGCCGCGATATCCGTATAGGTAACGCTGAGGCCGAACTTCTCGGCCTGCCGCTGGAGCAGGGCGCCGATGGCGTAGCCCTCCAGCCCCTCGGGAAAGCCCGGGAAGTTTTCGACCACGGGGGTCTTGGCGATCGCCCCGCCGATGAAGAGCTCCTCGTAGAGGGTGACGGACGCGCCGCCGCGCGCGGCGTAGAGTCCGGCTGTGAGCCCGGCGGGCCCGCCGCCGATGATTGCGATATCCTGCATGCGCTCAACCTCTTAAAATGTAATATATGCTGTAGTATACAGGAATTTCCCGCGAATAGCAACGCAAACGCGGCCGGCCGTAAAGCAAGGCGGCGGGCCGCGCTGGCGGGTTGGATCGGCGCCGTCTTGGCGGTGGGCCGGGGAGCGCGGGGGCGCGCCGGGAAATGGCGCGCTCCCGCTTCGTCGTTTACAGATCGTCCGCGTCCTGCACGGGCTTCGAGCCGTCTTCGGCGCGGCCCGTATAGCTGCCGAGCACGTCCGAGGGTATGGGCATGGCGCCCTGCCAGGGTAATGCGCCGATCGCCGCTCGCAGCCGCTTTTGTTCCTGGCGGTGCATGAATTCGGACCTCCTTAGAACTCGTACTGGTTCTGCTGCTGCCGTTGCTGCTGCTGTTGCTGCTGCTGTTGCTGCTGCTGACGGTTCTTCTGCTGTTCCTGCTGCGGGTCCTTCGTTTTGGACTTCTGCTTGGAAGGATCAGAGTAAGGATACTTGGTCTGCTCGTCGTTAAAAGACATGACGGTTGCTCCTTTCGTTTCATTTGGCGTGTTCCGCCGCAACTTAGCATAACCGAAACATGCGCGCTGCAACCGAATGTACAAGCGGTAAAATATGTGGCGTGTCCGGCGTTGCGCAAATTCGCACAATAAGCGTATAATAAATTGATTTTCAACGGTTTGGAGAGAGAGAATGGCACATATCGACGAAGCGGAACGCATACATCTCGTGGGCATCGGCGGGTGCAGCATGAACGGACTCGCGCTGATCCTTAAATCCCAGGGGCATATCGTCTCCGGCTCCGATCGCGAGCGCACGCCGTTTATGGACGCGCTCGACGAAGCGGGCATACCCTATTCGATCGGGCATACGGGCGAGTGTCTCGACGGCGCGGAGCTTGTGATCTACTCGGCCGCGATCAAGCCCGATAACCCGGAGCGCGTGATGGCGCGCGAAAAGGGCGTGCCCGAACTCGAGCGCAGCGTGGCGCTCGGGCAGATATCCGAGCGCTTTCCGGCGGTGGTGGCGATCGCCGGCTGCCACGGCAAGACGACGATCACCGCGATGCTCGCCATCATCAACGAGCTTGCAAGCACCGACGCGACGATCCACGTCGGCGGCTATGTGGAGTTTCTCGGCGGCGGCGTGCGCGTGGGCAAGCGCAATCTCTTCGTCACCGAAGCCTGCGAATATGTCGAAAGTTTCCTGACCCTCAAGCCCACAATCGCGCTCATCAACAACATCGACGACGACCACCTCGACTACTACCGCGACATCGAGCACATCACCGAGGCATATGCGCGTTTCCTTGCCCTGCTGCCCGAGGACGGCGCGTTTGTCGCCTGCGTCGACGATCCGCGGGTAAGGCGGCTTGCCGAGCGCTGTGAGCGTACCCTTGTAACGTACGGCCTTGGCGGCGGGGAATATACCGCGGCGAACGTCGCCTTCGACGAGCTAGGCAACGCTTCGTTCGACGCCGTGCGGCGCGGCGAATTGCTCGGGCGCGTCCAGCTCGGCGTGCCGGGAATGCACAGCGTAAACAACGCGCTCGGGGCGCTCGCCGTCGCGGGGCTTTTGGGCATTTCGTTTGAGATGTGCGCCGCGGCGCTCGCGCGCTTTCGCAACACGAAGCGCCGCTTCGAGTACTACGGCGAACGAAACGGCGTAAAGGTGTTTCACGACTACGGCCACCACCCAAACGAGATCCGCGCCACGCTCGAGGCGGCCGTCAACGTGCCGCACCGGCGGCTCTTCTGCGTGTTTCAGTGCAACAGCTATACGCGCGCAAGGACGCTCTTTTGCAGCAACGTCACCTGCTTTGCCGCCGCCGACGGGGTGCTCGTGCCGGATATTTACCCGGGCCGCGAGAAGGACACCGGGGCGGTGCACGCGCGCGATATGGTATCCGCCATCAACGCCGCGTCGAACAACGCCACGTACCTGCCCACGTTTGAGGAGATAAGGCTCTATCTCGACGAACACGCGCGGGCGGGGGATATCGTCGTGACCGTCGGCTCCGGCGACGTCTACCGCCAGACGCGGAAGCTGCTCTAAATGGCTTGAACCTGCGATCAAGGGGGGATGGGTATGCCGTCGTTTTGGAAAGCATTGCACGAATATCTGCCGGATAAACGCGTACTCGACGGGCGTCCCGCTTTTGACGACGACCTTTCGCAGCCGCTGTTTCGCGAGGGGAGCAAGGTCGGCTGCCTCGTATTGCACGGCATCGGCGGCACGCCCGCGAACGTGCGCGCCGTGGCGGACGCGCTGTGCGGCCTTGGCTATACGGTGTTCTCGCCGACGCTGCCGGGGCATGGGGAAAGCGTGCGCGCGCTCAATGCCTCGACGCATGGGCAGTGGATGCGCTGCGCCGCGGAGGCGGCGGAGCGCCTGAGAGCGCTCGGGTGCGAACAGGTCTACGCGCTCGGGCTTTCGCTTGGCGGCATACTCTGCGGCCTGCTGGCGGCAGAAGGGATGCTCGACGGGCTTGTTATGATCTGCGCGCCGCTGAAGATGAAGCGCTTTTTGCGCGTCGCGCGCGCCGTCAGCCCGCTTTTGCCGGTGGTCGCCTATCCGCAGGATAAGGAGGGCCATCCCTCCTGGCGGCAAAACCCTTACGCGCAGATGTACGACGGGTTTTCCACAAGCAAGCTGCACGACCTCGGCCGCCTCGCCCGGCGGCTTAAGCGCAATCTTTCGCGCATCGAATGCCCGACGCTGATCGTCGCGGCCGGGCACGACGACAAGGTTGATCCCGCGAGCGTAACGCTGTTTATGCGCCGGGCCGTCAACGTGCCGGAGGTGGAGTATGCGCTGTTTGAAAACTCCCCGCACGGCTGCACCTACGGCCCCGAGCGCGAGGCGGTGGCGGCGCGTTGCGCGGCGTTTGTTGCGGCGCAGGTTGACAAACGCGCCGCGGCTTCGGTATAATCACGCCTGTGCGGAGGGCTTGGCCGGGCGGAGCCGCGCGGCGCCCGCATCAATCCAATCGGCCGTACGCCCCGCGTAAGCGCACAAACGATCCTGTTCCCGTAGCTTAGCAGGATAGAGCGTCCGCCTCCTAGGAGAACCTGCTGTGTTCGCTTTCAGCCGAAGGAGAACACACTCCAAACTTCATATGCGCCCGTAGCTCAGCAGGATAGAGCGTCCGCCTCCTAAGCGGAAGGTCATGAGTTCGAATCTCGTCGGGCGTGCCATCTGGAACGTTGAAAGCCTTGGTTTTACTGGGTTTTCGGCGTTCCTCTTTTTTCAGCTTCCCTTCCATTTTGCTAATACGATGAAAATTTCTGCTAATAAATCCGGGCTTGCTAACAGAAGACGAATGGTCTTTAGAACAGACGGCGGCCCTCTGAATTTGCTAATAATCCGTCCCCGTTCCGGGCCTCCCAAGGGGGGGGCCGGCCCATTTGCTGATACCGCCTTTGCATGACATTAAAAATAGCGATTGCAGGGCAGGACATCTATCCGACAGGCATTTAGAAAGCACCGTTTGAGAAGGCGGTGCTTGTCCTCCAAGACATCAAAATGGCCGCCTGAACAATGAACAGGCGGCTCAAGTTTTTATAAATATCGGACTATGGATGCGTTTTTTTGTACGGTGCGATGATAATTTACGTTCGGATAGCCGAGTACCAGTGTTGTCACCCCTCGGTCTTTACGCGTCAGATGTAGTACTTTACGCAGTTTTATAGATAGGTTTACGGCCTTGGTAAAAAGCCCGCTGTAAAGGACTCCCAGACCATGCGCCTGTGCCATCAATTCCATGTTGGAGGCGGCAAGAGAAGCATTGATCTCACTTTTTGAAAGAAGCAGAATGGCGACCGGCGCTTTTTTAAAGAAAAAGTGATCGTCAATCACCGCGTTCTTTATGCTGGGGCTCACCAGCTTTGCGATCGGCAGCAGTCTTCTAAACAACCGCACCGCTATTTTTTCACAGCTTTCCATGCCTTCCTTCAGTACGACATAGGATACATTCTGTGCGTTACTTCCGCTTGGCGTCCAGCGTCCGGCCTCAATAATCTGCGCGATAACCCTAGGCGCGACCGGCTGATTCCTAAACTGCCGAATGGTTCTTCGGGTTTGAATCGCGCTTAGAAGTTGCTCCGGATTTAAAATCGTAGGATTTTCGATTTCAACCGGCGGTTCGTCAAAACCTGTGATGGAAACCGCGGCTTTCGGGCAGACCGCTACGCAATGTCCGCATTTTATGCAGCTTTGCGCCCGGATCACCGCTTTCTTGGCTGTGATCGAAATATTGTTTGCGGGACAATCCTTTTGACACATACCGCATCCGATACATTTTACAGGATCTACTAAAACCGTATGATTTTTCATAACATACACCTGCCTTGCGCTTGTTTAGCAAACCTGTCTCAATTTAAAGAGCGTGCCAGTTCGAAAGCTCTGCGGGTCGCGTTGCCAATGCGTCCGGGTATCTCCGCATCTCCGATGGTATAAAGGCGCTCATAATGACCGGAACATTCCTTTGCCAAAACGTTGCAACTACGCACGCCGATGGCCAGCACCGTCACATCCGTACGGATTGATTCCAGAACGCCGTCTTTACGGCTCAGATACAGCATCCCGTCGCCGATTTGTTCCAGCTTCCTGCCGGGGAGGAACCTGACCCCGCCCTTTTCCAGCCGCTTTATCACATCCGAAGCGTTGATGGCGTACGCGCCTGGGGCGAGTTTATCCGCCATCTCGATTACGGTGATTTTATTTCCCTGTTCCAGCAGCAATTCCGCTGTCTCAAGTCCGGTCATGCCGGAGCCGATGACGGCGACCTCCTGATTGGAGCAGGTTTTTTCTCCGGTCAAAACGGGCGTCACCGTAACCACCGCATCCGAGTCGGAGCCCGGTATTTTCGGAGCAGCCGCCTCGGCACCGGTGGCGAGGAATACTGCATA
>CAYMSL010000108.1:0-5411 GCA_964393095.1 uncultured Oscillospiraceae bacterium
CGACGATATGTTCCGCTGGAAGCGGGTCGGTACGGACTTTACCGCAAGCGAGGTTACGCTTACGGTCTATTCCGGTTCGCTGAAACTCAACGAAATGGCCTTCTTTAACGACGCGGGCGAGCTGATTCCGCTTGCGGTGGCAGGCGCGGAGAGCTCGCAGGCCTGCCTTTTCGACGAGCAGGACGTTGTGGCGGCGATTCCGTCCTACTCTAACGGCATGTATTTCGACGAGCTCTACCACGGCCGCACGGCCTATGAGCATCTGCACAACCTGTCCCCCTATGAAAACTCGCATCCGCCGCTCGGCAAGATCTTCATCATGCTCGGCGTGGCGGCGTTCGGCATGACGGCGTTTGGCTGGCGCGTCGTGGGCGCACTGTTTGGCGTGGGCATGCTGCCGATCCTCTATGCCTTCGGCAAGCGCATCTTCAAGCGCTCGGACTACGCGCTTGTGTGTACGGTGCTCTTTGCCTTCGATTTTATGCATTTTACGCAGACGCGCATCGCCACGATCGACGTCTACTCCGTATTCTTCATCCTTTTGATGTATTACTACATGTATCGCTACGTCACGATGAACTTCTTCGTCGACGGCCTAAAGAGCACGCTCAAGCCGCTCGCGCTTTCGGGGCTGTTCTTCGGCCTTGGCGCCGCGTGCAAGTGGACGAGCATCTATGCCGGCGCGGGGCTTGCCGTACTCCTTTTCGGCTCGCTGATTGCGCGCTACCTCGAGTATATCCGCGTGCAGGCGGAGGGGTCTATGGCGGAGAAGGAGCGCGTAAGCGGCTATTGGGACGCCTTTTACCGCACCATCCTCTGGTGCCTGCTCTTCTTTGTTGCGATTCCGTTTGCGATCTACTTTCTTTCCTACGCGCCGTATTTTATTTTTGATGCGGGCAAGAGCGCGTCTTACGGGCTCAAGGGTATGTTCGATACCTTTTGGAACTACCAGAAATTCATGTACAATTACCACTCGACGCTCAACGCAACGCATCCGTACCAGTCGAGCTGGTATTCCTGGCCGTTTACGCTGCGGCCCATGTGGTACTACTACAACTACTACCTGAGCGGAGCGGTCTCGACGCTCTCCGCCTCCGGCAACCCGGCGGTCTGGTGGATCTCCGCCGTCGGGGCGGCGGCGCTCCTGTGGATGCGCGTGAGCGGCCGCGTGGCAAAGGACCGTGCGATGCAGATATTCTGCGTCGGCGTGTGCGCCAATTACCTGCCCTGGGTGCTTGTGACGCGCTGTACGTTTATCTACCACTTCTTTGCGACCGTGCCGTTTATGCTCATGGCGGCGGTATACCTCCTGCAAAAGCTGGAGGAGCGCCATGGCGCGCTTTGGTGGCTCAAGTGGGCCTGGGCGGGGCTTGCCGTGACGCTGTTTTTGCTGCTCTATCCGGGCATCTCCGGCTTGCCGGTCTCCTCCGAGTGGGCGGCGTTTCTCGCAAAACTGCCCGGGGGCGGCCTGATGTACGGCGCGTAAGATTGCGTTTCCCGATAAACGACGAAAGACGAACGGATATATGGCGCGTAAGATTGCGTTTCCTGCAAAATTGCCCGGAGGTGAACGGATACATGGCAAACAATGAAAAGACAAGGCAAACGCTGCGGCAGTTTGTTCAGTTTGCGCTCGTGGGCGTGCTCAACACGCTTGTGGACTTCGCCGTATTTCAGGCGCTTAACCTCCTGCTCGGCTGGGTCTACGCCGCGCAGGTGCTCGGCTACAGCGCGGGCGTCGTCAACAGCTACGTTCTAAACAGCGGCTGGACCTTCCGCGCGCAGCGGCAGCGAACGCTGCGCGAGATCGTTCTTTTCCTGATCGTCAATCTCGTTTCGCTCGGCGTTTCGCTCGGCGTGCTCTGGCTCTGCCGCGAGGCGTTCGGCATCACCGACGCCTGGGTGGCGGCATGGATGCCCGCCTCGCTTGCGGGCTTTGTCAAGGGCGATACGGTCTGTAAGCTCATTGCCACGCCCTGCGCCATCGTTGTCAACTTCATCGGCAACCGCCTGTTTGTCTTCCGCGGCAAGGCCGATGCCGCCGAAAGCGGCGAGTCGGAGAAATCGGGGGCGATCGCCTAAGCAAAACCATAGAAAACACAGGCGAGCGGATGGGGGGGGATGGCATGCTCTCGCGCGTAAAAAGCCATGGTCTTAGCGGCATTGCGGGCTTTGCGGTGCAGGTGGAGACCGATATCGCGAACGGGCTGCCCGCGTTTGAGATCGTGGGCCTGCCGGACGCGGCGGTCAAGGAGTCCCGCGAACGCGTGCGCGCGGCCGTCAGGAACGCCGGCTTTCTCTTTCCCGCGGCGCGCATCACGGTCAATCTTGCGCCCGCCGATTTGCGCAAGGAGGGCGCGGTGTACGACCTGCCCATCGCGCTGTCGATACTCGCCGCCTCCGGACAGCTCGGCGCAGAGCCCCGGCTAGATTTCGTCGTCTTCGGCGAACTCGGCCTCGACGGCGGCGTACGCCCGGTCGCGGGCGCGCTGCCGATGGTCATCGACGCGTTCGCGCGCGGCGAGACGACCTTCGCCGTGCCGGAGGGCAATGCCGAGGAAGCCGCCTGCGTCGAGGGGGTTGGGGTACTGCCGGTCGCTTCGCTGCGCGCGCTTGCCGATCTTGCGCGCGGCGCGGCGGACATCACCCCGCGCGCGGCGGAGCCCTGGCGCGGAGGCGAGACGCGCTACGCCACGGATTTTTCCGAGATCAAGGGCCAGCAGGGGGCAAAACGCGCGGCGGAGATCGCCGTCGCGGGCGGACACAACCTGCTGCTCATCGGCACGCCCGGCTCGGGCAAGACGATGCTCGCGCGCGCGATACCGTCGATTTTGCCGGAGTTGACGTATACCGAATCGCTTGAGATTACGAAGATCCACTCCGTCACGGGCGCGCTGAAAGGGCGCGGCATGATCCGCGAAAGGCCCTTCCGCGCGCCGCACCACGGCGCGTCGAGCGCGGCGCTTGTCGGCGGCGGCTCGCGCGCGCTGCCCGGCGAGATCAGCCTTGCGCACTATGGCGTGCTCTTTCTCGACGAGCTGCCGGAGTTTCGGCACGACGTGCTCGAAGCGCTGCGCCAGCCGCTTGAGGATGGTTTTATCACGGTAAGCCGCGCGGCGGCCACGGCGACGTATCCGGCGGAGTTCGTGCTTGTGGCCGCGATGAACCCGTGTCCCTGCGGCAACTACGGCTCGCGCATACACCCCTGCCGCTGCACGCCTTCGCAGGTTGAGCGCTACCGCGGCCGCGTGTCCGGCCCCCTGATCGACCGCGTCGACATTCAAATTGAAATGCCAGAGGTCGGCTTTGGCGAGCTGGCCGTGAAGGCGCGCGGCGAGGAGTCGGGCGCCATACGCGCGCGCGTTGAACGCGCGCGGCGGGTGCAGCGCGAGCGCTTTCGCGACGAGGGTATCCTGCTCAACGCCCAGATGGATACGCGCCGGACGCGAACATTCGCCGCGCCGGACACGGCGTCCGAAAAGCTGCTGCGGCAAGCCTACGACGCGCTGCGGCTCTCTGCGCGCGCGTATCAGCGCATCCTCAAGGTCGCGCGCACGATCGCGGACATCGAAGGCGAGGAGACCGTGCGCGAGGAGCACTACGCCGAGGCGATACAGTACCGCAGCCTCGATCGGCGCGGGAGGGACGCGTGAAAGCGATGCGTACGTACGGCGAGGAGGAACAGGCGCGGCTCTGGCTTGGCTACGGCGTGGAATACCACGCAAGGCTTTGCACCCGCATCCTCGAGCGATACGGTTCGCCTTTGGCGGCGCGCGAGGCGTTTCTTGCGGGGGAGGAGGCGTTTGGCTCGCTTGGCGCGCGCGTGCGGGCGCGTTTGTTCGAAGCGGCCCGTGCGGGCTTTGTCGAACGCCTGCTTGAACAGCTGGAGCGGCGCGGCATCGCCTTTACCTACCCCGGCGAAGCGGACTATCCGAGGCTGCTTCGGGAGATATCCGACCCGCCGGGATTGCTTTTTTACATCGGCCGCTTCGAGCCGGATCCGGCGCTTGCCATCGCGGTGGTCGGCTCGCGCCACCCCACGCGCTACGGACTCGACACGGCGCGCTCGTTTGCCTACGAGCTGGCTTCGGCGGGGGCGTTGATCGTCTCCGGCATGGCCGAGGGCGTGGACGCGGCGGCGGCATACGGGGCGCTCGCGTGCGAAGCGGCCGCTTGCCCAACCGTCGCGGTGCTCGGCTGCGGCGTGGATGTGATCTATCCCAACTCCAACGCGAAGCTGTATCATGAGATCGTCGAGCGCGGGGCCGTTCTCTCGGAGTTTTGGCCGGGCACGCACGCCGAGCGGCACCATTTTCCGATTCGCAACCGTGTGATGAGCGGCATGGCGCACGGCACGCTCGTCGTCGAGGCGGCGCAGCGCAGCGGCACCTCGATCACGGCGGGCTATGCAAACGAGCAGGGGCGCGACGTCTTCGCGGTACCGGGCCGCGTCAACGACCTCATGAGCGCCGGCCCGAACGGCATGATCGCGCGCGGCGAGGCCAAGCCGGTGTTTACGCCGGAGGATGTGCTCGCGGAATACCGCGTGGTGTACGAACCAGTCCCCGTGGTGGAAAAACGCGTGGCGCTTTCGGCGCTGAGCGCGGAGCAGCGGCTGGTCTGTACCGCGCTGCAAACAGGCGAGCGCAGCTTTGACGAACTTTGCGAGACGCTCGAACTGCCCGTCGGGGTACTGAATTCATGCTTGACAGCATTGGAGTTTTCGGGAATAATGAAGCAGTTGCCGGGACGGGTGTACGTGCTCAACGCCGTCCGAATCGCATGGGACGACGTGTAAAACGCGCCCGATCGGCAAGGCGTACGGACGGATTCGTTCCGTTTATACACAGATAAAAAGTGTCCGATTATATTGGAAGATACTATGATCCACGGGAGGAATCACAGATGCCGGATACCCTGGTGATCGTGGAGTCGCCTGCGAAGGCGAAGACGATCGCTAAATTTTTAGGAAGCCATTATAGGGTCGTTGCCTCGAACGGCCATGTGCGCGATCTGCCCAAAAGCCAGATCGGCGTCAAGGTCGACGCGGGCTTCGAGCCGAAGTATATTACGCTGCGCGGGCGCGGCGAAGTGCTCGAACGCATTCGCAAGGAGGCCAAGGGCGCGGACAAGATCTACCTTGCCACCGACCCCGACCGCGAAGGTGAGGCCATCAGCTGGCACCTTGCGCAGGTGCTCGACCTCGACGAGAAGAGCAAGTGCCGCATCGTGTTCAACGAGATCACCTCGACGGCGGTGAAGAACTCGATCAAGAGCGTACGCCCCCTTTACATGCGGGTTGTCAACGCCCAGCAGGCGCGCCGCATCCTCGATCGGCTCGTGGGCTATGAGATCAGCCCGATCCTCTGGCGCAAGGTGCGAAAGGGGCTTTCCGCGGGGCGCGTGCAGTC
>CAYMSL010000109.1:0-5410 GCA_964393095.1 uncultured Oscillospiraceae bacterium
GGTGGAAAACGGCACGCCAAAGCCTGTGTGCCCGGTCGTAAACGACTTGCGGTTGAACTGCGTGTCGCTGGCCATGTGCAGGCCCTTGAGATTGACGCTTGCGGCGACGATCTGCGCCTTACAGCCCGCCTTGATGAGGCCGCGCGCGGTGCCGGTGAGGTTGCCGCCGCCCGCGTTCGTGCAGACGACCACGTCGGGGTCTTTGCCCGTCTGTTCGCGGCATTGGCTCGCAACCTCCCAGCCGAGCGTCTCGATGCCCACGACGCCAAAGGCCGTATAGAGCGAGGCGTTGAAGTAACCCGTGTCCTCAAGCAGGCGCAAAAACAGATAAAACAGCTCCGGCCCTACCGAAAGCTGGATGACCTCCGCACCGAGGGCTTCGCACTTGCGCGCCTTTTCGATGATCTCCGGCTGGCCGACGCCGCGCGAGTCGTAGCATTCCTGCACGACGATGCATCTAAGGCCCGCCTTTGCGGCGCAGCTTGCCACCGCCGCGCCGTAGTTGCCGCTCGTGGCCGAAAGCGCGCCCCGATAGCCCATATGCCTGGCGTGATGGATCGAGGTCGCCGCGCGGCGCACCTTGAAGCTGCCGCTCGGGTTTGCCGCTTCGTCCTTGACGAAGATGCGCGCGCCATAGCCGTCTTTCGCGAGTTTGCGCACGAGCGCGGTGATGTTTTTCAGCTCGATCAGCGGCGTGTTGCCGATGGCAAAGCCCCGCTGAATCTCAGCGACGTCCGCGAGCGAATAGCCCGTCGCCGCCATCATGCCCTCGTAGTCAAACGCAATCGAACCGCTTTCAAAACGCGCGTAGTCCATGCCCACCGCGGCCTTCATGATCTCACCCTTGCGGGCCATCACGGCGGCGTAGCTCGTGTCGTTTGTCATGCCTCGTCACCTCCGTAGAGAAAGGCGAACGCCGCGTCGCCCGCCCGCTGCAGTTCCGGCACAAAGTCGCCGAAACTGTGCTCGTAGTGCGGATGATCGTCGACGAGCGTGCCGCGTGCCTCGCGGCCCGTGCGCGTGGTCACACACACCTCGCCGCCAAGCTCCGCGTCCGCGCAGAGGTACCCCTTCGTCCAGAGTTCAAGCGGCAGTCGCCGCGTATCCTCCGGCAGCACCGACAGCGCCCGCTCGCCTGGCTCAAGCACGACGGCGTGAATGCGCACCCAATCGCCTTTTCTTGCCATAACAGCACCCCGTTTCATAAAATAACGCGCCGCTAGATAGCCGGCACGCGCTTAAAGCAGGATTCCCTCTTCGACATATTCGCGCATGTCCCCCATGATTGCGTGCGGCACCGGCAGATCGATCATCGTCTTAAGCCCCGGGCGCGCGTTGATCACATGTGGAATCATGTTGACGCACATGGCGATCGTGCCGACGCCGCCGTCGACCTCCGGGCGGATCGCCATGCTAACGCGCGGCGTGCCTTCCAAGGTGATATAGTCGCCCGTCTCTACGCCGCCGAGCGCCGGCTCGATCTGCTGCGGATGCGCCATGTCGATGACGATCCTTCCGCCGGCATAACCCTGCGCGGTCATGTCGACGCCCGCCACGCTGCCCTTTGCCGCAAAGCCATAGGGCGAACGCCGCTCTACTTCCGTAACGATCGGCTTCATCTGCTGTTCGAAGCCGTCGAGCCGCCAGCCGAGCGCCTTTGCGATCATGCCGACGCTCTCGGCAAAGCCGACGTGCCCCGCGATGGAACCGTCCGCCTCACCCGCGGCAAACGCCTCGGGGCTTAACCCCACCCCCTGCTCGCGCATCACCGCCGGGCCAAAGGGCGAAAGCGAATTCACGCGCCGGCAGGAGACCCGCTCCACCTCCGTCATGCAGCCGCTCAGGCAGATGGCAAGCAGATCCATCATGAGGCCCGGGTTGATGCCGGTGCCGAGCACGGTCACGCCGTTTTCCCGCGCGGCGCGGTCGATCTCCCTTGCAAGCTCCGGCTCCCTGGCCGCCGGAAAGCACATCTCCTCGGCCGTGCAAACGACGTTGACGCCGCGCCGCACGACGGCGAGCAGCTTGGGATACACCTCGCGCGTAAACGAATCCGTGGCGACCACGCATACGTCCGCGCCGCGCTTCGGCAGGGCCGTGTCGATATCCGTCGAGACGATCACGTCCGCACGCGCTCCCCGTTCGATATCGAGCAGGTCGAATATGCTCCTGCCCGCGCGATCGGGGCGCACGTCGCACACGCCGGTGATCTCCACGCCGCCCTTTTTCAGCAGCGTTTTCGCCACGCCGCCGCCCATCGCGCCAAAGCCCCACAAGGCCACCCGAATGTTTCGCATACGACCCTCCTGAACTTTTTAATATGCCCAAATGCAAAAAAGACGCGCTAGAGCGCGCGTCTCGGCACAAAAAAGTCGCTTTCGCTTAGGCCCGCCTCCTCGATGGCCAGCTCCACGTAATCCAGCACGCCGATCTGCAGGCGGTCGTGGCAATCGCTGCCCATCGAAAAGCACACGCCCGCCTCCTTGGCGCGGCGGATCATATCCATATTCGGCACGCGCCAAAGGCCGGATATCTCAAGCGCGATGCCGTGCCGCCGGCACAGATCGATCACGGCGTTCTCCCAATCGAGGAGGAACTTTGTGCCGTAAAGCTCGTCACAGGGCGGCAGCACCGTGGCGTGGCCGAGGATGTCGACGCGCTGCGTCGAGAAGGTCTTTTCAATCAGGCGCAGCACATAGGCAAGATAGTAGCGGTTCATGTCGGAGGAGTAATTCTTTTCGTAAAAACTGACCGCGCCCGCGCGTTTGGCCATATAGCCGCTAAGCGGCACGAAGCCGCCGCGCCCGTCCGGCATGCTGTGCACGCTCGCAATCACGTAGTCGAGCTGCGTGTCGATTTCGTCCGGCAGGTCGAAGCGCTGTTCCATATTCGCCTCAACCCCGCGATAGACGCGATAAGGCCTGAGCAATTCCAGATAGTTTGCAATATCCCTTAGCGTATAGATGCCGCAGCAGAAGATATGATCCGAAACGCCGAGGATATGCCCCTGCGCCTCCTCGATCTCGACAAGTTCCTCAAGCGGAAAGCTCGCGTCGGACATGTTTGTGTGCGTGTGTAGGTCGTATAGCTGCATGGCGTTCCCCCGTGCCGCGCCGCGGCGCATGATACTCCTACAATATACCATGAACGATGCCGCCAAACAAGGCCGCGCGCCCCGCTTGACGCGTGTTGATGGCGCTCCTATAATGAAATCAAATCCGGATCAAAATCCAGTTGGAGGGCGGTTGAACATGCAGGCGATTCTCTATTATTCCTTCGGCGGTTCCACCCGCAAGCTCGCGGAGGAGCGCGCCAAGGCGCAGGGCGCCGATCTCTACGAAATCCGCGAGGCGCGTAAGCGCACGCTGTTCCGCTCGTTCTTCCCCGGCTGTACGGACGCCAGGAAACGCATAGCGTCCGCTATCCTGCCGTTTGAGATCGACTGGAACAAATACGAGCGCGTCGATCTCTACGCGCCCGTATGGGCAGGTTATCCCGCCCCCGCGTTCAACGCGGCGCTTGCCCTTATCCCGCAGGGAAAAGAGACTGCGATCGTACTCTGCTCGGGCGGCGGCGAAACGCCGCAAAGCAAGGACGGTACGATCGCGCTGGTCACGCGGCGCGGCATGCGGTTCGTATCCTACGAGGACTTCAAAACAGACCGGCCGCCACAGAAGCCGGTCTGATCGCGCGGCCGCCTCCGGCGCGAAAACCAAACGCGGGCCTACCCCGCCGTTTCATGCGTGGCAAGAACCCGTTCGGATTCTTCCAAGCGTGCGGGACGGCGGTCTTTTTATTGCAGCGCCACGCGACGCGGCGGCGGCAGCGCACGCTTTGCCATGCATCTGCGAGGAATCCCCGCGGCCCCTTCCCTGCGTTTGGATGGCGTTTTTAAACGCAGCGCCATGTGACTTTCGTTTTTTTCGGGCTGGTGGTTCCGCTAAACCAGTACAAACGCTCCGACGACGCCGGCGAGCAGCGTCAGCAGGATGGCATTGACCTTCCAGCGGATGTTGAGCGCCGCCACGACGGCGAATATCGCCACGCTGACGAGCGAGATCGTTCCGAGCGGGTCGCTCCAAATGGTCGAAACGTCCCTGCCCGCCTTCATGAGCACATCCGAGGCGATCGTCAGCGCGGCCGCCGCGATCAGCCCGACGGCGGCAGGCCGGATGCCCGAGAGCAGGTCGTTTAGCCACAGGCTGTTTCGAAATTTCGTAAGAAAGCGCAATACGACGATCGCCAGCACAAACGACGGCAGGGAGACGCCGACCGTCGCCGCGAGCGAGCCCCAGAAACCCGCGTAGAGATAGCCGACATAGGTCGCTGCGTTAATCGCAATCGGTCCCGGCACGATCATGTCCAGCGCGTTGAGGTCAGCGATCTGCGCAAGCGTCACGCTGAATTTCTGCGCCTCGGTCGTGATCATCGAAAGCATCGCGTACCCGCCGCCGAAGCCGACGGCGCCGATCTTAAAAAATGTCCATAGCAAATTCAAACAGTTAAGCAGCATGTTCGCGCTTCCTTTCCCGGCCGCGCCGAATACGCTGATAGCCCCATCCGGCCGCTCCGGCAAGCAGCACCACAAGCGGTGCGGTCAGCTTGCCTGCGACGATGAGCAAAAATGCGGCGAGCGCCACGATCAGCGCAAACACGCCCTTGACGTTGCGCCGCCCGAGCGAAAACGCCGCCGAGAGCACGAGCGCCGCCGAGGCTGCGCGCACACCGCGCATCGCGCCAACCAGCCGCCCCTCCTGCGGCAGCAGCGCCGCGAGGATCGTCGCAAGGATCATGAAGATAAACGCGGGCATGATTGCGCCGATGCCGGCGGCGATCATACCAAGCGTCCCCCCCGTCGCGCGCCCGACCAAAGTGGCGCAGTTGATTGCGATCACCCCCGGCAAGGTCTGCGCCAGCGTCGCGTATTCGAGAAAAGCATCCTTCTCGAGCAGGCGGTGTTTCTCCACAAGATCGTTCTCGATGGCGGGCAGCATAGCGAGCCCGCCCGCAAACGTAAACGTGCTCACCTTCAGAAACGTAAAAAACAAAGTCCAGTATGTACGGAGTTTTCCCTGATGCACGCGGTTTTCCATCCTCCAATCGTCCAATGTGCTTAGTATAGCAAAAACCCGCGGCCAATGGAACCGGCACCGTCGCCGTACGGCGCGTCTTTTACGCCGTATCGCCGGTTTGCGGGCCGCCGCAGCGCTGGAAACCCTAAAAAAGCAATTTAGCCTTTCCTTTTATTGGGGAATTATATAAAATAGAAATAGAACGTTGCGCGAAGCTTGGCCAAGGCAAGCGTCCGGCTTTGAGCGGTATCGATTCATTCCGCAAGCGCGTATCCACCGCCCCTGTGGCGATGAGATAAAAAGCACAGCGAAAGGAATTTTGATTTATGAAGGGAAAC
>CAYMSL010000110.1:0-5360 GCA_964393095.1 uncultured Oscillospiraceae bacterium
AAATCTGCGCTTCGACGTTGGATTTGTTCCTGAGCTTGCCGCAGACCACGTCGATGTGCATTTCGCCGAGGCCCATGATCAGCACGTCGCCCGTCTCGGCGTTTTTCTCGATGCGGATGGTCGGATCCTCCTCGCGGATGCGGTTGAGGCCGGAGATGACCTTGTCCTCGTCGCCCTGCTTCTTCGCGGAAACCGCGAGCGAGATCGCGGGCTTCGGAAAGTCGACCGGCTCGAACACGATCGGCTCGGCCGGATCGCAGAGCGTATCGCCCGTGTTTGTAAGCTGCAGCTTGGGCAGCGCGCCGATGTCGCCGGCGTTGAGCTTATCCTGCGGGATGCTCTTCTTGCCGCGCAGCAGCACGGGCGCCGTGGACTTTTCGCCCCTCTCCGCGGAAGCGTTGTAGAGCGGCGTCGATACGTCGAGCGAACCGCGGTAAACCTTGACGATCGAGAACTTGCCGAACTGGTCGTAGACGGTCTTGATCACCTGCGCGGCAAAGCGCCCGTCCTTCGAAACGACGACTTCCGCGCCGCTCTTTTGGTCGGTCGCCTTCGGAGCCTTCGCAAGATCCGCCGAGGGCAAATAGTCGATGATGTTGTCCATGAGCGTAAACACGCCGATGTTCTGCGCGGCGGACACGCAGCACACGGGGGTTACGATGCCCTCGCGCACGCCGATCGACAGGCCGCGGATGATCTCCTCGCGCGAAAGTTCAAAGGTTTCAAGGTACTTCTCCATGAGCGCCTCGTCGCTCTCGGCGGCGGCCTCGGCGAGCTTCTCGTAGAAGCCCTGCGCCTCGCTCTCGAGGCTTGCGGGGATCGGAATCTCCTTCTCGCCCTTGCCGTCGAAACGCTTCGCCGTCATGTGCACAAGGTCGACATAGCCCGTAAACACGCCGCCTTCGATAATCGGTATCTGAATCGGCACGACGCTCGGGCCGAATTTCTCGTTGATCGCGGTCATGACCTTGACGAAATTCGCGTTCTCCCGGTCGAGCTGATTGATCACGATCATGCGCGCCTTATGCCGCTTTTCGCACATGGCCATGGCCTTCTCGGTGCCGACGACCGGCCCGGAGACCGCGCCGACGACGATGATCGCGCTGTCCGCAAGCGCCATCGCCGCCGCGACCTCGCCGTAAAAGTCGAAAAAGCCGGGCGCGTCGATGAGGTTGACCTTTGTATTCTTCCACTCGAAGGGCGCAAGCGCCGCGTTGATGGAGATGCCGCGAGAGACCTCCTCGGGGTCGAAGTCGGTGGTGGTCGCGCCGTTTTCAACCTTGCCCTGGCGGTCGATGAGCCCGGCGTTGAAGAGAATCGCCTCGGTCAGCGTCGTCTTGCCCTCGCCGCCGTGCCCGAAAACGCCGATGTTGCGGATGTCCTTCGCGGTAAATTCCTTCATTTCGGTTCCCCCTGTGCTTTCAAGTTTTCATGTGCTTTCGCTCTATTGCGCTCCGAGGGGACGACCGTCTCCCCGAACATATGCCAACAGATATTGTACCAGTTCCAAAAGCCCTTGTAAACCACGAATTTCGGCCTTTTAGCCCGCCGCTTAGGCGTTTTGACAGTCGAGATACGCGCGCTGCGCCTCGCTGAGGCGGTCGATGGCCAAGCCGAGCGCCTCGAGTTTTCGCATGGCGACCTCGCGGTCGATCTCCGGCGGAACGCGATGCAGGCGCGGCTCAAGCCGGCCGCGATGCTCCGCAAGGTAGCGCGCCGAGAGCGCCTGGATGCCGAAGCTCATGTCCATGATCTCCACGGGGTGCCCGTCGCCCGCCGCAAGGTTGACGAGCCTTCCCTCCGCGAGCAGATAGAGCCAGCGCCCGTCGCTTTGGCGGTAGCCTACGATGTTTTCGCGCATGCTGCGCGCTTCAAGCGAGCGCTCCCTGAGACGCTCGACGTTGACCTCCACGTTGAAATGCCCGGCGTTGCAGAGGATCGCACCGTCCTTCATGAGCGCAAAGTCCATTTCGTCGACGACGTTGCAATCGCCCGTGACCGTGATGAAGAGATCGCCCTCGGCGGCGGCTTCTCGCATGGGCATCACGGAAAAGCCGTCCATCACCGCCTCGATGGCGCGTATGGGGTCTACTTCGGTGACGATCACGCGCGCGCCAAGCCCCTTTGCCCGCATCGCCACGCCCTTGCCGCACCAGCCGTAGCCCGCGACAACGACGCTTTTGCCCGCGACAACGAGGTTCGTCGTGCGGTTGATTCCGTCAAACACGCTCTGGCCCGTGCCGTAACGGTTGTCGAAGAGGTGCTTGCAGTTTGCATCGTTGACGGCGAACATCGGAAAGCGCAGCTCCCCCGCGCGCTCGAGCGCGCGCAGGCGAAGCAGGCCCGTCGTCGTCTCCTCGCAGCCGCCGAGCAGCTTGCTTTCGAGATGCCGGAAGCGCGTGCGCAGCATCCGCACGATGTCCCCGCCGTCATCGATGACGATATCCGGTTTTCCTAGCAGCGCCTGCTCGATGCACACGTCGTATTCTTCCTGCGTGCAGCCGTGCGCGGCAAACACCTGCATGCCCCCCGCGGCAAGCGCCGCCGCCACGTCGTCCTGCGTCGAAAGCGGGTTGCTGCCCGTAACGTACATCGTGGCCCCGCCCGCCTCGAGCACGCGGCAAAGACAGGCCGTCTTTGCCTCGAGGTGAATCGAAAGCGCGATCGTAAGCCCCGCAAGCGGTTTGTCGCGCTCAAACGTCTCGCGTATACCGGCGAGTATGGGCATGTTGCGCCGCGCCCATTCAATTTTACGCTCGCCTTCGGGCGCAAGCGAACCATCGCGAATCCAGCCCATGCCGACCTCCAACATTCAATGCTTTCTTGTGTTGCGCGGCGCGTCAGCGCTTCTCCGCGCGCGAGGCGGTGGCGCTGTTTAGAAGCGCCGCGATTGCCGCCTGCAGCTGCGTATCCCTTTCGGGATCGAGCAGCTCGATCGAGGAGCCCTGCAATTCCTCCGGCAGCTCGACGACGACGTCGGGCGTGATGCCGATATCCTGAATGCAGACGTCGTTCGGCGTATAATAGGCGTCAGTGGTGAACTTCACCCAGCCGCCGTTGCTCTGCAGGCGGTAGAAGCCCTGCACGATGCCCTTGCCGTAGGTCTGCGTGCCGACGACGCTTGCAAGGTCATGGTCCTGCAGCGCGCCGGTGAGCAGCTCGCTTGCGGAGGCGGAATTGCCGTTGACAAGCACCGCAAGGCGCATGCCGAGCTGTTCGCCGCCCTTGGCTTTGTAGACGTCCTCGCCGTCGCTACGCGACTTGATCGTAACGATGGTTTTTCCCTCCGGGATCAGGTGGTCGGCCACGGCGAGCACCTCGCCAAGGCCACCGCCGGGGTTGTCCCGCAGATCGATCACGAGCCGGCTTGCGCCCTGATCGCGCAGCGCGAGCGCCGCGCTCCAGAAATCCTCCGCGACGCTGCCGTTGAACTCCGTGATGCGGATATAGCCGACCGAATCGCCTAGAAGAGCGGAATTTACGCGGTTGACGTGCACGGCGGCGCGCAAGATCGATACGCTCGCCTCCACGCCGTCGCGTAGATACGTGATCTCGTCCGGCACGGCGTCGTCCGTCGAGAAGCACGCGAGGAACTCGTCCATCGCGATGCCCGCGATCTTTCTGCCGTTGACCACCGTGAGCACGTCGCCCGCGCGCAGGCCCGCAAGATCCGCAGGACCGCCCGCATAGACGCTCACGATGGCGCCGCCGACCTCATCCGGCGCGAGCACGCTGATGCCGAGGCCCACATAGTCGCCCGCATGCTCCTGCTGAAGGGCGGCATATTCCGCCTCGGTATAATACTGCGCGTACGGATCGCCAAGCGAGCCGACCATGCCGCGCATGGCGGCGTCGAGCAGCGCCTCGTCGCTTAGCCCCTTCTCGTCGTAATAGTAGTATTCGGAGCGGATCGTGTCGGCCAGCTCCGTAAACGCCTCCGCGCCGTCCGCACGGCCCGCCGTCCAATCGCCGAACGCACAGGCGGCCGCCCCGGCCAGCACCGCAACCATCAGTAAGCAGATCGGCAGAATCAGCAGAGGAGAGGGCTTTTGTTTCATCGGTTCCATCGCTTCCTTCACAGCCGGCCGCGCCGCGCTAAGCGCCGACGGGCCGCAATACGCGCTCCGGCATCTGCTCGAGGGAGCACACCTGCGTGTGCCGCTCGGGCTTGCCGGCAAGGCCGCTCATCCCGGCCGGAACGGGCGCGTGCGTCAAGGCATGCAGCCGTTCCACGTTGACAAAGTCGTCTTCATCCGCGCGCTCGAACGCGCCGAGCACGTGGGTGGCAAACTTATAGGGGTTCGCGGTGGAGAGCAGCACGGTCTTCGTCGCGTCCCCCGTGCGCGCGGCGTAACGCTCGTAGACGCGCTGCGCCACGGCCGTGTGCGGGTCCATCAGGTACCCGCGCGTTTCAAACGTATGGCGGATCGTCTCAAGCGTGTCGGCCTCGGAGCACCAGCCCGCGGCGAACGTTTCCCGCAGTTCCGCGAGCGCCGCGCCGGGCAGCGCGTAGCGACCGCTCCCGCTCAGCGAACGCATCCAGCCAAGCACCGTCTCCTCGTTCCGGCCGGCGAGCTCGAAGAGCAGCCTTTCGAGATTCGAGGAGATCAGGATGTCGATCGAGCAGCTCATGCTCCGGTAGAACGGACGGCGGCTCTCGTAGACGCCCGTCTCGAAGAAGTCCGTGAGCACGTTGTTGCGATTCGACGCCGCGATGAGCCGGCGGATCGGCAGACCCTGCCTGCGCGCATACTCCCCGGCGAGGATATCGCCGAAGTTGCCCGTCGGCACGCAGAAGTTGACCGGCTCGCCCGGCCGAATCTCGCCGCCGCGCACCAACGCTTCATAGCTTGTGTAATAATAGACAATCTGCGGCAGCAGGCGGCCAAAGTTGATGGAATTCGCGCTTGAAAGCCGCCAGCCGCGCGCGGCAAGCCGCGTTTCCACCTCGCGCGAGGCGAAGATGCGCTTGACGGCCGTCTGCGCGTCGTCAAAGTTGCCCTCGAGCGCGCATACGTCGACATTCTCGCCCTCCTGGGTGACCATCTGCAATCTCTGCGCCGCGGATACGCCGCCGTGCGGGTAGAACACGAGCACGCGCGTGCCCTCCACATCCTGAAAGCCCTCGAGCGCCGCCTTGCCGGTATCGCCCGAGGTCGCCACGAGGATGTAGACGCCGCTTCCATTACCCGTCTGCCTCAGCGACTCGCGCATCAGGTGCGGCAGCATCTGCAGCGCCACGTCCTTAAAGGCCATCGTCGGCCCGTGCCAAAGCTCCGCGATCTGCTCGGTTTGGCTCAGGCGCACCAGCGGCGCGACCTCGGGCGTGTCGAAGCTGCGGTACGCCGCCTCGATCATGC
>CAYMSL010000111.1:0-5355 GCA_964393095.1 uncultured Oscillospiraceae bacterium
AACGACCTCTACGATGTCAACGTAGCGCTCTGACCAGCTGAGCTATAACCCCGTTTCGCAACTCTATTATACACATGGCCGGAAAAAAATCAAGACGTTTTTTGCTGGGCATGGCGTACGAGCTCCGTCGGTCGAGGCAAATACCAGAGAAGCGCGAGCAGCGCGGCCGCGCAGATCTGGGCGTCCAGCCGCGCCGGGTCGCCCACGCTGAGCAGGGCGGCATCAAAAAGATACCAGTCCTCGATGGCGACGATCGCCCCGTGGCACAGCGGCGCGAGCACCGCCACGAGCAGCCCGAGGCGCGGCGAGCCAAACAAGAGCCAGGCAAGCAGCGCCGCCGGCAGCGCGATGAGCGCACCCGGCTCGTAGGCGCTCGGAAACGCCGCGCACAGCAGCCAGGAAAGCAGGCCCGAAGCCATTGCGGCGGGTATGCAAAAGCCCGCGTGCGGCGTGCGCACGGCAAGCGCCGCCGCAGTCAACACCGTCAGCAGCACGGCGATACCGAACGGAGAGGAAAAAAGCGTGAGCGAAAAGCGCGAGGCCGCGAGCAGCATCAGGCTTGCCGCGGCGAGGCTGCCCGGCGCGATTTTGAGGCGCGCGCAGGTGCGCCGCATCACGCCTGCGCAGCATAGCACAAACAGGCAGCATAGCAAAAGCGAGGAGAGTTGCATGAGCGTTTCACATCCTATCTTGGCTATCTTGCGCCCGCGCGCGCCGTTTCATGCGCCGCGTCGGCGGCACGCGAAAAATGGCGGATTCACACGGTTTTTCCGCGTTTTCACCGCATGTTTCCAAACGATGAACAAGGCCGTCCTCTTGTAACAGGAAGTTCACTTTCTATCCATTGCCAGAACACAGGAATGGGTTATCTTATCTCCAGAGCAAGGACAAAGACTGACAGACCCCCAATATTACCTCCCATCCCATCCCAAGCAAAAGCCCCCGTGAGAACGGGGGCTTTTGCTTTCCGCGCGTTAAAAAACCGATTTGTACCGGGTTCGCCGCCCTTTGCCCCGCATCCCATGTCCGCACGGGCGGCAAAGGACACGGAGAAAACGCCCCCGCGCGGCGGTGCGTCGTGTCGGCCACGACGACACAACGGATTCTATCGGCGAAGGACCGCAGCCCCGACCCGCGCAACGGCATTCCGCTTCGCCGCGCATATCGCAGGGCGGCGCTTGGAAACCGCCCTGCGAGAGCCTCGCTTCTTGCGCAACGTCCAAACCTGCGGGCACGCCGCAGGTTTTTGACGGATGATTGCCCGGCGCAAAAAACGCGCGGGCGCCGTATACGCCGTTTTTACTTCTGGAAGAGTTTCATGAGCGTCATGGGATCGACGCCGTGCTCCTTATCCTTGCCGCCCGACATCGCCTGCAGGAGGGGCAGCAGCTTCTCCGGCGGCATTCCCTCGGCGCGCGGCGGCCGCTTCGGCCGTGGCTGCGGCCGCTCTACGCCAAGAAAGTCCGCGAGCTGTTCAACAAACGGGAGCGGCAAAAGCTCCGCCATCGCCGTAACATAGCGGCGCACGCCATCCCGCCCATGCTCCTGACGGATGTGCTCACCAACCGCGACGGCCTCGCGTACATAGGGCAGTATTTTTTCCGCACCGGGCTGACCCCGCGCGGACGGATTGTGCGGATCATTTGGCATGGTCTCACCTCGCGTCCTCAGCATCATACTATGCGGCCCCGGCGTAATTCGACACTGCCGCGCCGCCAGATCCTGACAGGATGATCAGTTCCCTTTTGACCCGCTCCGGCATAGGTATAGACGAGGTGATGAACGCATGGCGGATTACAGCATCGAAACCGACCCGGGCGTCAATGCCGACGAGGTGCGCGAGACCGTCGACCACTTCGGCGGCCGCTCGGAGGATGAACTCTTCGACGCGCTCAAGCAGGTCACCGAGGCGGAGCGCTCCGCCGGGCGGCTCGACGACACGCGCATGGAGAACATCTACGAAAAACTCGCGCCGATGCTCACCGAGCGTCAGCGCGAGAAGATGCGCGAAGTCATTCGAAGACTCAAGGAATAGCCACAGCAAGGCGCAATCCCGGCGCGCGGTTTTCTCCGCCGCCGGGCGGGACAGGCCCTAGCCGCGCGGCGCCGGGCGATAGTGCTCGAAGATCACGGCGTCGTTTCTGCGCATGAGCGTTTCATGCGCGCACGCTTCCCGCGCGGTCCAGCAGACCTTCATCGCGCCAACGCACTCGCACAACCGCGCTGAAAAGCACTTCGGCCCCAGGCGGTAGGCGATAAACTGCGGCCTTGTGAGCGCGTTTGTCAGAAGCCGGCTCATGGCGAAGGACTGAAACCACGCGAGCGATTTCGACGAATGGCGGTACGGCTCGGAGAGCTGCCCGCGCAAAATCTTTGGGGCGTTTTTATAGTACCAGCGTACGAGCAGCGGGTGGAAGCTCTCCACGCACGCATCCCCGCGGTAGGCGGCAAGATGCCCGCGGGTCAGCTCGCAAAGCTGCTTCCAGTCTCCCCCGGCCTTGAGTTCAACGATCAGCGGCACCCGGCCGCCCACGGCATCGAACACGCTGGTGAGCCGCGGAATGCGCTGCTCGCTGCCAAAGAGCGGCAGCTTTTCAAGCTCGGCAAAGGTCAGCGAGTCGACGCGCGCGTCCACGCCGCAGGCGCGCAAAAGGCTGTCGTCATGGAACACCACCACGACCCTGTCCTTCGTCAACTGTACGTCGAGTTCGATGCCGTAGCCCGCCTCGGCCGCGAGGCGGAAGGCACTAAGCGAGTTCTCCGGGATCGACTGATCCGCTTGATAAAGCCCCCGGTGCGCGTACGCCCGTCCGGCAAACGGCGCGCGCTGCGCCCTTTGACTGCGCCCCGGCAAAATCAGCGCGATCCAGCCGGCAAGCAGCACGATCAGCACGGCAAGCACGATCCACATTGGCTTTGTATCCCCCGTTTCGATTTTTTATATTGTTATTATAAGTCAAATGCGATACCATGTATATGAAATTCGGCGCCTTTATCGCGCCGGATTCCCATTCTGATTTCGTTTTTGCCCCCGTTTTCATTTTTATGGACAATCGGAAAAGGAGATCCATGCTGATTCAAAACTGCACCGTAATCGATTGTGTCGGCGACGTGATGCCCGGGGCAAGCGTACAGATCCGCGACGGCCTTATTCAATCCGTCTCGTGCGGCCCCGCCGAGGGTGCGGCCGGCGAAGAGATACTCGACGCGAACGGCGGCTTTGTGCTGCCGGGGCTTATCAACCTGCACGCCCACATCAACCGCAGACATCTCTCGCGCGGGGGCGGCGCCTTCCGCCAGGGGGCGCCCGCCGTAGAGAACAGCAGCGATGGAATTCGTATGTTGTACGCCGCGCGCAACGCCTGGTACGAGCTGTCTAGCGGCATCACCTCGATACGGGATCTATGTTCCGTGGGGCGCACCGCCTCAGAGCTGAAAAAGGCCATTGGCGAAGGGTTGATCCGCGGCCCGCGCATGCATGTGTGCGGCATGGGTATCGCCTCCACCGGGGGACATGAAACCCACCGCTACAAGGGCGCCGTGGAGGCGGACGGCCCCGACGAGGTGGCTAAGGCGACCCGCTATGAACTCAAGCTCGGGGCCGACTTCATCAAGTTGATGGTCAGCGGCGGGCTTGGCGGTATGCCCGAGCATGAACATCCCTCGTGGAGCGAATTTACCGTAGAGGAGATCGCCGCGGCAGTATCGGCCGCTCACAGCCACAAGCGCGGCGTTACCGTGCACGCCATGGGCACGGGCCCGGTGCTGAACGCCTTGCGCGGCGGGGTGGACGGCATCGAGCACGGCACAAACCTCAACGACGAGGCGCTGGAAATGATGGCCGCGCGTGGCGTATACTATGTTCCCACCATGAGCGGCATCGCCGCCGTGGCCGCCAGGGAGGAAGCCGCGGGCAGCAAAGCGCTGGCCGCCATGATGCGCGAGTTGGTGGTGGAGCCCCAGCGCGAAAGTGTGCATAAGGCCTATCGGCACGGCATTCTGATTGGTGCCGGCAGCGACACGCTGGGCAGCGTGCCCGATGAATTGCTGCTTTTGCAGTCCTGCGGGCTGAGCAGCTACGAGGCGCTGAAAACAGCCACCGTTCATGCCGCGGCCATACTGGGCCAGCAGGCACGGCTGGGTACGGTGGAGGCAGGCAAAGCGGCGGATCTGCTTATTGTGGAAGCCAACCCGCTGGACGATTTAAAAAACCTGAACAAGGTGAAAACGGTGCTGCTTGGCGGCGAGGTTGTGTCCGCCGCCTGGATGTGTAATTTGCAATCATAGCCCCCTGGACGGGGAAAAACCAATCGATTGGGAGGTATGGGTATGAAGCTCAACTATAAGCGTACATTTCTTGTCGGGTTTGCGTTTCTCTCCATCAGCGCGTTCTGGCAGATGTACGACACGGTCATCCCCCTGATTCTGCGCGACACCTACGGCATGCTCGACGGCCCGGCCGGCATCATCATGGGTCTCGACAACGTCGTGGCGCTGTTCCTCCTGCCGCTGTTCGGCTCGGTCAGCGACGGCAACCGCGCGCCGAAGTGGGTGTGGTTTGCCCTGCTCGGCGCGGGCGTCGTTTCCGGGGCGCTGAGCTTTCTTGCGGGTTCCGCCGGCACGGCGGCCTACCTCGCGGCCGGCCTGCCCCGGCTCGCCGGCTCGCTGCCGACGATCGAACTGATTACGGAGATCCTCGCGAGCATCTGCGCCGCGGCGCTCGTCGTGCTGCCGCTGATGACCTTCCTTGCGCGCAAAGCCGCAAAGCTCGGCCGCCGGATTCCCTACATCCTCTTCGGCACGATCGGCGCGGTGCTTTCCATGGCCGTGCTCCAGTACGCCGAGCACTACCTCGGCCTCCTGTTCTTCGGCGCCGCGCTCGGCATCCTCCTGATCTTTATGGGCGCTTACCGCTCGCCCGCCGTGGCGCTGATGCCGGACGTCACGCCCAAGCCCGTGCGCAGCAAGGGCAACGCCATCATCAACCTCATGGGCGCGGTCGGCGGCGCGTTTTCGCTCGTGGCCATCAGCGCGCTTGTGTTCGACGGCGCGAACGGCCGCACGGAGTATCTCTATCTCTTCCTCGCGGTCGGCGTGCTGATGCTGCTCGCGGCCCTGACCGTCGTTTTTACGGTGCCGGAGCACAAGTACGTTGAACAAATGCGCGCGATCAACTACGGCGTCTCCGAGGAGGAGGATCAGAGCAAGTCCATCGAGGTGGACGGCGAAGAAAAACTCCCGCCCGCCGTGCGCACCAGCCTGATATTGATACTTGCCACGATCACGCTGTGGTTCCTTGGCTACAACGCGGTGACAACGGCGTTTAGCAAGTACGCCACCAAGATGTGGTCCTCG
>CAYMSL010000112.1:0-5302 GCA_964393095.1 uncultured Oscillospiraceae bacterium
TCATGGTCGGCACCGGCAAGGGCGCGGAGCTCGGCGTGCTGATCAAGGGCGGCGAAGCGCTTGAGACGACGCACCGCGTCGATACCGTCGTGCTCGACAAGACGGGCACCATCACGCAGGGCAAGCCCGAACTCACCGACATCCTGCTCTATAGCGGCGAAACGGAGGCCGACGTGCTCGCGCTCGCCGCCTCCGCCGAGCGCGGCTCCGAGCACCCGATCGCCCGCGCCATCGTCAGCGCCGCCGAGGCGCGCGCGCTGGCGCTGACCCAGCCGGAACGCTTCCGGGCGGTCGCCGGGCGCGGCATCGACGCGGTGGTCTCGGGCCGCCGCGTACTCGCGGGCAACGAGGCGCTCATGCGCGAAAACGGCATCGACCTGCTCGGCGCGGCGGAGGGCGCGGCCTCGCTTTCCGACGCGGGCAGAACACTCATGTACATCGCCGTCGACGGCGCGCTTGCCGCGCTTATGGCGGCGGCGGACGCGCCCAAGCCCACAAGCCGCCGCGCGATTGAACGGCTCAAGGCCATGGGACTTGAGGTCTACATGCTCACAGGCGACAACGCGCGCACCGCCGCGGCGGTTGCGGAGAGCGTCGGCATCGAGCATGTGCTCTCGGATGTGCTGCCGGACGGCAAGGCCGCCGAGGTGCAGAAGCTGCAAGCGCTTGGCCGCCGCGTCGCCATGGTTGGCGACGGCATCAACGACGCGCCCGCGCTCGTGCAGGCCGACGTCGGCATGGCCATCGGCACCGGCACGGACGTGGCCGTCGAGTCGGCGGACGTCGTGCTCATGCGCGGCGATCCCACCGCCGCCGGCGCGGCAATCGCCCTTTCGCGCGCGACGATTCGCAACATCCGCCAGAACCTCTTTTGGGCCTTTGCCTATAACATCATCGGCATCCCCTTTGCCGCGGGGCTGTTCTACGCCTTCGACGGCCCGCTCTTGACCCCCGTGTTCGCGGGCGCTGCCATGGCGCTCAGCTCCGTCTCCGTCGTCTCAAACGCGCTGCGCCTCAAGCGCTTCCGCTTTGAGGAATAAGGCCGCCATAAACTGCGTGAAACGAAAAAAGGCGCCGGCTTTCGCCGGCGCCTCTCTATCGCCCCGGGAGTCGGCGCCCCGCGGGCGGCGCGAAGACGAACGATAGCGGGAACCACCCGCAAAACGGGTGGTTCCCGGCAGCCTGCATCCGCAGCGCGGCATCGCAAGCCGCCAAAGAGGGGGCTTACGCGCCGCTTCATCAATAATAGCCCGGCGCGTAAAGCTCGCTGACCGTCACGTACTCGTATTCCCCGCTTGCGAGGGCGTCCGCTATGCTGTACAGCCCGACGACACGGGTATTCGGGTCGAGCATCACATAGTTGCCGCCGCCTGCGCAGATGCCGGTGCGGTAACGGTTCTCCGGGCCGCGGAAGTCCATCATACGCCCCGCTATGAGCGCCGGATCGCCGGCGGAATGGATGTCGGCGCACCCTTTGCCGCCCACCCCGACGTGCGTAAGGTCGCAGAGGTACTCGATAAACCTGTGGGTATTCAAATCCGTGGATTCGTCGAGCAGTTCAAACTCATCCGTGATCGTGCGGCCAACGAAGCTTCGCGCCGTCTCGGCGAGCACGAAATAGTCGCCTTCGGTAAGCTCCTGATCTCCCCGGATCGGCATGGGCGTCGGCGCGGGATTCGCCCCTTCCGTTGGAATCACGACGGCGTATTTGCCCGCGCGCGGCACATAGGCGGCGCTTGCGGCCTCGCAGGCGGTGAACGCCTTGCCGAAGTCCGCGTTGAAGTCGCCCTCGACGACGGTCCCCGTCGCTTCGTTTGCGTAGACGTATCTCCCATTACCAAGGTAGAACGCCTCGCACCGCTCATCCCCGCCGCGTATCAGGGTGATCTGCGTACCCGCCGGGTACGACGATATGCCCGACGCGCGCTCGATAACCGTGCGCCGCAGCACCCGCCCCTCCGCGCCGTACTGCGCCCAGATTGCGGATACGAACTGCTGCGCGTATTGCCAGCCCTTTGCGCCGTCTGCGCCGACATACGTTTCGCCCATGCGCGAGGCCGCGCAGTCCGCGATCGTTTGCAGCTCCGGCTCGGTCAGCGCGCTATACTCGCTGCGGTAGTCCTCCGGGTGCATGTATTCGTAATACCATGTTTCGTGCTGGCAATACTCCCAGCCCATCGGGAACGCCTCGAAATGCCCGATCCTTAGGCTCGGGTAGAAAATGCGCAGCATGTAACTCGCGCCTTTGTCCATGTGGATGTAGTTGTCCACACAGATCGGGTCGTCCGCGCGGAAGGTTCCCTGCACGCCGTCGAAGTAGCTGTCCGCCTGTATCGTACCGATATCCGAAAAACGCTCCTGTACAAAGGCTTTGGCGGCTTCGAGCGTTTGTTCGCCCGCCTCCTCCCAGTTCGTCTCGGCAGAATCGGGCGCCGCGTCGGTCTGAGCCGGTTCGCGCCAGCTTGCGAGCTCCTCCACCTTCAGCACGTCGCCCGTCGAAGCGTCGAGAAAGCCGTAATAGTCCGCGGTTTCGTAGCCCTTCCCGCCGTAATAGAACTCATACAGCTCGAGGCTTAGATCTTCGTAGTTCATAAAGTAAACGTACAGTTCGCCTTCCTGCACCGCCTCGTCGAACACGCGCACGAGCCGCTGCGCGGCGGCATAGGCAGCCTCCCTGACGGAGATGACATTGCTTTCATCGCGCGGCCCGTCCAGGAAGGAGCCCTCCATCGCGCCGCCTTCGCGATAGGTCATGCTCACCGTATGACCGTTTTTCGCGGTTACGCTGAAGGCGTCCTCGCCTGTGCCCGCATCGACGGCGACGACGGGATCGCTGCCGGCGGCTTCCTTTTCCGCCCGCGCCGTGGGGGCCGTTTGGCAGGCCGTCGTAAAACAGCCGAAGAGAAGCAGCAGGGTTAATACGATCGCGGCGGCAAGCGCCGGCTTCGCAGTTGTATGTCTCATAAACGCTCCTTTCAGGCGCTTGCGCGCCATACGCCGCGTGCCCGCCTGCGCCATGCCGAGCGCGGGCTGGAAGTCGCTCGTAAAGAGCCGCAGCAGCGTGTTCAGATAATTCTTTTTCTCCGCCGGTTCCAGCAGGGCGATCACGCTCGCGTCGCACGCCGTCTCCATGTCCGCGCGCAGTTCGGAAAATGCGAACCAGAGCAACGGATGAAACCAATAGATTGCGCGCAGCACGCAGAGCATCTCAAGCATCCAATGGTCGCGCCGCCGGTAGTGGGTCAGCTCGTGAAGCATGGCGTACCGAAGCGCGCGCGATTCGTTCAGCCGTTCGGGCAGGAGCAGCACGCTCCTGCCGCGAAGCAGCGTCAGCGCGGGTGAAATGGGCAGCGTGGTCGTCATAAGGCGCACGTCTTTACGCACGCCGAGCGCCTCCTTGCAGCCGGCAAAGAGCAGCTGCGCCTCCGGGCCACTCTGCACAACGCTGCGGCGCAGCTTTTTTGCAAAGCTTAGCCGCGCATACTGCGTAAACGCCAGCGTCAGCGCCGCCCCGCCGAGCCAAAGAAAGAACGCGGCCTTCGTCCAGTCGACGCCCGCCTTTGCGGGCGCGGTTTCGGGAAGCTTTGCCGCGGCGGCGTTCTCGCCCGGCCTTGCCGCCTGCGGCGGCGCCGCTTCGCCGGCCGCCGTGCCGGGTACGAACGCCGTTTCCGGCGGCGAAAGCGACGCCTGCGCCTGTGCGGCGGGCTTGGCGCGCAGGCTCTCGAGGTGGAAGCCGCTCTCGAACGTCACGGGCAAAAGCAGCCGCAGAATCAGAATCAGCCAGAGCAGGTATTGCAGCTTCGGGGAGATGTGTTTATGAAGCAGCAGGCGAAAGAGCAGGATACAGCCGATGATGACCGCGGAATAGATTGCAACCTCCAAAAGGACGGACAGCACATGTTCCATCACGATTCCTCCTTATTGAGCAGCTCGTCGAGCAGGCATTGCAGCTCCCGGTAAGCCTCCGCGCTGAGGTCGCCGTCCTGCACCATGCCAGCCACGAGCATGCCGACGGCTTCGCGCCCCATCTTGCCGAGGATGCTGCGCTTCTCCGACTCCACGCACTCGGCCCTCGTTACGCTCGCGGAATAGAACTTGTCCCTTCCGCGTTTCTCGGCCGAAACGAAGCCCTTCTTCTCGAGGATAAGAATGTAGCTTTGATAGGTTTTGTAATTCCAGTGCGCGCGCGCGCCGATGCGCCGGATCACCTCGGAGAGCGTCAGCGGACTCTGCTCCCAAAGCGCGTTCATCACGATCCACTCGTTGGGGGTAAGCGTGTCCTTCATCGTATCGCCTCCATTGCCGTTTTGGGGCGGGCCCGCGCCGACTAGGATCATTGCGCGGCCCGATTGCTGTAGCAGACCAGTCTATGATTATAAATATAATCACGTGGCAGATTTTGTCAAGAGGCAAAATATGAATTGTTCGTAAAGGCTGATCCGCGGAGGACGGCTGCCGAACCCGGGGCGGCCCGCGCCGCTTGCGCGCTTTTACGCGATTGCGGCCTTCCCCCGCGTGCCGGAACAAAACAAGGGCCGACGGCCGTATGAAGGCTTGCCGGCCCTTGGTTCGTCAATTTCGTCTTGCGATGCGCGCGGCTTCACCCGCTCTGCCGCGGGTTAGCGGCGCAGCACGGCGATGGCATACGAGGGCAGCGTCAGCATCGCCTTATCGAGCGTCACGGGCGCGTCGTCGACGGCAAGATAGCCATAGAGCGCGTACGCTTCATACGCCGTGCCGTCAAGCGAAAGCTGCACGGCCTCGGAACCGATGTTATAAAGCAGCAGCAGCGCGCCGTCTCCGGCGCCCTTTTCAACGGCGGCGACCGAACCCGTTGAAAGCGCCGGTACCGCCGTTATGCCGCCGCGCGCGATCTCGGGATTTTCGTTGCGGATGCGCAGCGCCCGCCGATAGTAGTTGAACAGAGAGAGCGGATCGTCGATCTGTTCGTCGAGCGCGGGGAATTTCTGCGTTACTTTATCCGCGCCCGCGGGCGGTAGCGGCGTACCATCCGTGTCCGCATCCGACCAGCGCATGGGCAGGCGCTTGTTTTCGTCCTGATCGCCAAGGCTGTTCATGCCGAGCTCCTCGCCGTAGTAGATGAACACACTGCCGCTCATCGTTAACAGCAGACCCGCCGCAAGCTTCATCCTGCGCAGGTCGTTGGCGTATTGGGCGCTGAGTCGCGTGGTGTCGTGGTTGCTTAAAAAAGGCGCGTCGATAAAGTCCAGGCGGATCACGCCGTATGTCTCGGCGCTTTGAATCAAAAGCCGCGCGAGCGCCTCCCCATCTCCGCGCCGAA
>CAYMSL010000113.1:0-4278 GCA_964393095.1 uncultured Oscillospiraceae bacterium
GGTTCTGCGCGGTGCCGCCCTGGTGCGGATGCTCCGGGTTCAGCGCGCGCGCGCGAAACGCCCGGATCGCGTCCAGGTCGCAAAGCTTCTTCATGTCCTCATAGTCGATTTCTTCGATCTTCTGCACCTCGTGGGACGTGCGGAAGCCGTCGAAGAAATGCAGGAACGGTACGCTGCTCTTGATCGTCGCAAGATGCGAAACCAGCGCAAGATCCATAACCTCCTGCACGCTCGCGGAGGCGAGCATCGCAAAGCCCGTCTGGCGGCAGCTCATCACGTCCGAATGGTCGCCGAAGATCGAAAGCGCGTGCGCCGCGAGCGCGCGGGCGCTGACGTGGAAAACGGACGGCAACAGCTCGCCCGCGATCTTGTACATGTTGGGGATCATCAACAGCAGGCCCTGCGAGGCGGTGAACGTGGTGGTCAGCGCACCCGCCTTAAGCGAACCGTGCACCGCGCCGGCCGCGCCCCCTTCGCTCTGCATCTCCGCGATGCGAACGGTCTGTCCGAACAGGTTCTTCCGGCCGTTCGCCGCCCAGTCGTCCGCCACTTCCGCCATCGGCGAGGACGGCGTGATCGGGTAGATCGCCGCTACCTCGGAAAACGCATACGCGACGTGCGATGCGGCGGTATTCCCGTCGATGGTCATGGTCTTTGCCATACTATGAGCCTCCTAAGTGATGTGTATAGCTTCAGGCTTTTGCGAGAGAAAAGACGGAAAAGCCCGATTCTTACCAACTATTATTATATGCTTCCCCAATCGCACTGTCAATCAACCGCGGCGGTAAATTGCAGGAACGCCCGGCAGAAACCACGACCCGGCGCGCCGCTTGCGCGATGAATTGCAGGAAGCCCTGCATCCATTGGCGGCGTTCGGGCCGGCCGATTTTACGATGCACGGCGCGCAAAATGCGCTAGAACAGCCGCGAACCGTAGCGCTCGAGCACGGCCAAAAGCGGCATGCCGAGCACATAGCAGGCGATCGCCTGCCCGATGGCGACGTAGCCCGCCGCCGCCCAGTACGGCACGCCGACATCGTATACGAAAACGAGCAGCGCCCCGACGACGAGCGCGTTGCACACAACCGATGGCAGCGGGGCTAGGTACTTCGGGGCGCGCTTGCGCAAAAGGAACGTCATATACGCCGCAAGCAGCGTCGCCATGCTGCCAAAGAGCACGTCGTAGAGCGGCGCGCCGATGAGAAGATTGGCAAGCAGGCAGCCGATAAACAGCCCCGGCACCGCCGAAAACGAAAAGTACGGCAGTACGCACAGCGCCTCCGCGATGCGGCACTGAACAAGCCCCGAAGAGATCGGCGCAAGAAAGATGGTAAGCAGCGCGTAGACCGACGCGATCACGGCCGCGCGCACAAGCGCCCGCGCGTTCATACGCACGCAAGCAGGCGCGAAACCTCCGCCCTGCTCTCGCGCGCAAGCCGTTCCTCGTCAAGCGTAAGCAGATGCCCGTCGCAAACGAGCATGCGGCCGCCGACAAACACAGAGTCCGCCTTGCCGTGATACCCCACCGTGCCGAGCAGGTTCGCCTCGTCCCTTTCGGCGCAGACGAGCTCCGGCCGGTCGCAGCGAATCGCAAACAGGTCTGCCGCGCAGCCCGGGGCGATCTGCCCAAGCTTGTCGCGCCCGAGCAGGCGCGCGCCGCCGCGCGTGGCCATCTTGAGCAGGTCATAGCCGGAGGGCGCAAGGCTGCTGCTGTGCAGGCGGTGCAAGAGGTAGGCCGTGCGGATCTCCTCGGGGAGGTTGGAGCAATCGTTGCTCGCGCTGCCGTCCACCGCAAGCCCCCCCGGCACGCCCAGGCGCAGCATATCCGGTATGCGCGCGACGCCTGAGCTCAGCTTCATATTCGAGCAGGGGCAATGGGCCACGCCCGTGCCGGTATCGGCCAGGAATTGCAATTCCTCGTCGTTAAAATAGATGCCGTGCGCGTAAAACACGTCGGCGCCGACAAAATCGACCTGCTCCATATAGGATAGCGGCCGCACGCCGAAGCGCGCGAGCGTGAAGCCGACCTCGTCCTTGGTTTCACACAGATGCGTGTGCAGCCGCACGCCGTAGGCGCGCGCGAGCGCCGCGCTCTCGCGCATCAGCTCGCCCGTCACCGAAAACGGCGAGCAGGGCGCGAGCACGACCTGCCGCATCGACAGCGGCGACGCGTCGTGATAGGTTTCGATCGCGCGGCGGCTGTCTAAGAGGATCTCGCCCGTGGTCTGCACGACCGAGTCCGGCGGCAGTCCCCCGTCCTTCTCGGACAAACTCATGCTGCCGCGCGAGGCCGCCATGCGCACGCCGAGCGTTTCGGCGGCCGCAAACTGGGCTTCCAAGAGATCGCCCGCGCCGCGGGGAAATACATAATGGTGGTCGAAGCACGTCGTGCAGCCGGCAAGCAGCAGTTCCGCCATGCCGCAAAGCGAGCTCAGGCGCACGGTATCCGCGTTGAGGTTGGCCCAGATGGCGTAGAGCGCCTTGAGCCAGTCGAAGAGCTCGAGTTTCTGCATCTGCGGCAGGTTTCGCGTGAAATACTGATATAGATGGTGGTGCGTGTTGATAAGGCCGGGATAGACGATCCAGCGGCTCGCGTCGACGATCTCGCCGGCATCGGCGCCCGCGTCCCCAACGCAATCGATCACGCCGCCGTCCATGCGCACGTCCACGTTATGCAGAATCGCGTCGGCATCGTCGCAGGTGACCAGCGTATGGATATTTTTAAGGATGGTCTTCATCGATGTTCCCTCCGTCAAAGCGTTTTCCCGCCCGTTCCATTATAATAAAGCGCTTGCCAGTTGTACAGGCATTTGCTATACTGAATTGCCCTTGACGGCCCCGAAAACCGTGAGTTTTCGCGCGCTTTCGCGCCGTTTGCCACCCTGTTTTCGGCGGGGCAAGCGCCCTTTATCCCCTGCGATTCGTCCCGGCGCGTTTGATCCAAATGGCGGGACAAACCTTGCGCAAACCGGCGCAAAACGGAGGTATGCATGGCATCGGACGCGATCATCGAGCTCGTCGGCGCGGGCTACGCCTACGCCGGCGCGGAACGTCCCGCGCTCATCGACGCGAGCCTCTCGATCCGCCGCGGCGAGGTGGCGGCCATCGTCGGGCACAACGGCTCCGGCAAGAGCACGCTCTGCAAGCTTTTTAACGCCCTGCTGATCCCAACCACGGGGCGCGTGCTCGTCGGCGGCATGGACACGCGCGAGGAAGCGCATACGCTTGAAATACGCCGGCGCGTCGGCATGGTGTTTCAAAACCCGGATAACCAGCTTGTGACCTCGATCGTCGAGGAGGACGTGGGCTTCGGCCCCGAAAACCTCGGCGTGCCGCCGGCAAAGATCCGCGCGCGCGTCGATGCGGCGCTGGACGAGGTCGGCATGCGCGAATACGCCGAAAAGGCAAGCCATGCCCTCTCGGGCGGGCAGAAGCAGCGTGTCGCCATCGCGGGCCTGCTCGCGATGCGGCCCGAGGTGCTCGTGCTTGACGAGGCCACCTCCATGCTCGACCCGCGCGGGCGTAACGAGGTGCTCTCAACCGTGCTGCGCCTCAACCGCGACCTCGGCATGACGGTCGTGATGATTACGCAGTTTATGGAGGAAACGCTCGGGTGCGACCGCGTATTCGTCCTCTCGGAGGGCAAGCTCGCCATGGAGGGCGCGCCGCGCGAGATTTTCAACGAGCGCGCGCTGCTCGAACGCTGCGGCCTCGAAGCGCCGGCGTTCGTACGGCTCAGGGATCATCTCATCGCGGCCGGCCTGCCGATTTCCCGCGCGGCCATGACCTGCGAAGAGCTTGGTGAGGAACTATGCCGATTGTCATAGAGCAGCTAAGCCACACATACCTGCCGGGCAGCCCTTTGGCCTACCCCGCGCTCGAAAACATCGACCTCACGATAGAGGAGGGCGAGTTTCTCGGCGTAATCGGCCATACGGGTTCCGGCAAAAGCACGCTGATTCAGCACTTCAACGGCCTGTTATTGCCTACTGGCGGGCGTGTGCTTGTCGACGGCCTCGACACGCGCGAAAAGAAGCTGCGAAAAGAGATTCGCTCTCTCGTGGGCATGGTGTTTCAGTATCCGGAGTATCAGCTCTTCGAGGAGACGGTGCTGCTTGACGTATCGTTCGGCCCGAAAAACATGGGCCTAAATGAAGACGAAGCGCGCGCGCGCGCGGAAGAGGCGCTCGCGCTCGTGGGCCTTTCGCCAAAGGAGTTTGCGGAGAAGTCCCCGTTTGAGCTCTCCGGCGGCGAAAAGCGGCGCGCCGCGCTTGCGGGC
>CAYMSL010000113.1:4288-5278 GCA_964393095.1 uncultured Oscillospiraceae bacterium
GCATCCTCGCGATGCGCCCGAAGTACCTCGTGCTCGACGAGCCGATGGCGGGGCTGGACCCGCGCGGTCGGGCGGAGATTCTCGCGCTCACCGAATCGCTGCGGCAGCAAAACGGCACCTGTATCGTGATGATCTCCCACTCGATGGACGACGTGGCCCGCTACGCGACCCGCATTGCGGTGCTGCGCGACGGCGCGCTTGCAATGCTCGGCACGCCGGCCGAGGTCTTTTCGCGTGGCGACGAGCTGCTCAAGATGGGCCTCGACCTGCCGCAGGCCACGCAGCTTGTACGCGCGCTACGCGAAAAAGGCGTCGCGATCGAACGGGACTACTACCGCATGGACGAACTGGAAGCGGAACTGATTCGGAGGTGGCGCGATGCGCGTTAACATCACGCTCGGGCAATATCTGCCGTTCGACAGCGTCATACACCGGCTCGACCCGCGCACGAAGATCCTGCTCATGATCGTCTACATCGCGCTTGTGTTCGTCGTGCGCTCGCTCGCGGGCTTCCTTCTGCCCGCCGTGCTGCTTATGGCGATCTTCCTGCTTGCGCGCGTGCCCGCGTCGTATTTCTTCTCGGCGCTTAAGCCCATGCGGCTTTTAATCGTATTCATGTTCGTCGTCAACCTTTTTGCCACGCACGGGGAGACGGTGCTCTGGAGCTGGCGCTTCATCCGCATTACCAAGGAAGCGTTGACACAGGCGGCGTTTCTCACGCTGCGGCTCGTGCTGCTCGTGGCGGGCACCTCGGTGCTGACGCTGACCACCTCGCCCATCGCCCTGACCGACGGGATCGAAAAGCTGCTCTCACCGCTGAGAAAGCTGCACTTTCCGGCGCACGAGCTTGCGATGATGATGACGATCGCGCTGCGCTTTATCCCGACGCTCATCGAGGAGACCGACCGCATCCAAAAGGCGCAGATGGCGCGCGGCGCGGATTTTGAAAGCGGCAACCTCATCCGCCGCGCAAAGAGCATGATCCCCATC
>CAYMSL010000114.1:0-4090 GCA_964393095.1 uncultured Oscillospiraceae bacterium
GCTTGGAGACGCGCAGGAGATCAAGGCCGACTACGCCGCGCAGGGCCAGACGATACTCATGATGGAGTATCGCCGCTATATCCCGGATCGTTATAGCGTAAGACAGCTGCTCGTCGAGCACACGCACTTCAACGACGAGGAAAAGCGGAAACACATCCGCGACTTTCTCATGCGCTGCACGGAGCAGAACGCGATCCCGATCGTCAACTACAACGACCCCGTGAGCATCGAAGAGGTGCGCAGGATGGAGCTTGCGCATCTAAGGGAGCACGGCGAGAACGTGGTCGAGTGCATCGACAACGACGAAACCGCATCGGTCATCTGCTCGCTTGTGCACGCGAAATATCTCGTGATCCTTACGAGCGTCGACGGCATCTACCGCGACCCCGCGGATCCGGATACGCTCGTGCCGGCGGTCGAGGGCAAGGACGCGGACGAGATCATCGCCGGCATCGACGTGCTCTCGGATAGCTGCGTTGGCGCAAGCCGCGCGGGCGCAAACGGCGCGAAAGCCAAGCTCGACTTCATCAAGCAGCCGATCCGCGAGGGCACGACGGTCGTGATCGCGAACGCGCAAAACCGCATCCGCGACGCGCTCGAGGGCCGCTGTCGCAGGACGATATTCCGCGTCCGGTAGGTTTTCACATACGGGTCTATCGATAAACAATAAAAAGGACAAGTCTTTCGTTTTAAATTTATTGACATTCGATAAATTCCTTGCTAAACTGTCGCCGTGAGGTGACGGTTTTTATGAAGAACGCATTTCTTAATTGGTTCGTGCAATGCTGCATCGTGCTCGGCATGCTTCTGGGCGTCGGCCTGCTTTTGCTGCTCTATATCGAGATCGCGCCGACCGTATACGAGTTTTTCGCGCTCGAGGGCAAGCCGCGCCTGTTTGCGGGGCTTTCGCTGATCATCGGCACGCTGTGCATCGCCGGCGCGGAGTATATTGCGCTGACGCTGCTTCGGATGATGCGTACGCTCGGCGACGACCCCTTCGTGCCCGCGAACGTGCGGGCGCTGCGGAACATGGGGCTTGTGGCGCTTGGCATCGCGCTGCTCGGGCTAAGCACGATGCTGCTGCACCCGGTGCCGCTTGCGGTGATCGCGGCGCTGCCGGTGGCCATGTGCGGCCTGTTTTCGCTCGTGCTTGAGCAGGTGTTTGCAAAAGCGGTGGCCTACAAGCAGGAAAACGACCTGACCGTCTAGGGGGTGAACGCATGATACGGGTAAACCTCGATGTGATGATGGCCAAACGTCGCATGAGTCTCAACGAGCTGGCGCAACGGATGGATCTTTCGCTTGCGAACCTCTCGATTCTCAAAAACAACAAGTGCCGGGCGATTCGTTTTTCAACGCTTGAAAACCTGTGCCGCATTTTAGAGTGTCAGGTTTCGGACCTGCTCGCGTACGAGGAAGGAGAAGAAGACGGTGGAGCGGATAACTGAGCGGACAAACGAGGAAACGAAGGCGGAGCCGCGCGCGGAGAAGCCGCCGGTGACGCGCGCGCAGCGCGGACTGCTGCCTGGCGTGCTCGCCATCGGCATCGCGGCGGAGTTTTTGCTAAACGCGCGATACGGCCGCACGGATACCTGGATGGGCGTATTCTGGCTCGTCGCGCTCGCGGTGTTCGTGTGTTTTCAAGGTAAAAGCCTCATCGCGAACAAAACCGCGCTCGCCGTCGGCATACCGGCCGCGCTGTTTGCCGCCGCACTCGCCGCAGGCTGCGTCGATGAGTCGATCGCTGATGGGCTGTATCTTGCCACGCCGGCGGTCATGATGACGTTCGCGGTGTTTGCCACGCAGGAGATACCCGTTGGCCGGGAGGGAATCGCGGCGCTCGGCGTGGTGCGCGGCCTTGTGATCAAGCCCTTTTCCGCGATACCGGACTTCTTCCGCGCCATCGGGACGCTTCGCGGCGGACGGGGCTCGACCGCGCGGCGCCTTGGCATCGGCCTGCTCGCCGGGTTGCCGCTATTGGCGATCGTGCTCGCGCTGCTCTCCTCGGCGGACGGGCGGATGCGGCAGCTGCTCGGCACGGTCTTTTCGCGATTCGACGTTGCGCTCTGGCTGTGGCGGGCGCTGCGCGTCGTGCTGGTGGCGGCGCTGTTCTATTCGCTCTTCTATAACCTCATCTGGGGCAAGCGCGACCGATTGCCGGAGCCTGCGCAAAAGACATGGGAGGCTGCGGCGCCGGCGGTGGTCATCGGGCTGCTGCTCGCCGCCTATGCACTGTTTGCCTACGTGCAGTTTGGCTATCTCTTTGGCGGCGCGCTGCCGATTGAGCTGACCTACTCCGAATATGCCGTTTCGGGCTTCAACGAGCTGATATTGGTTACGCTCATCAACGTAACGGTGCTCGGCGTGTGTCTGGTCAAGGCCAGACCGACGCGGACGATGCGCGCATTCGAGCTGCTGCTGCTTGTTGCGAGCGCGCTCCTGCTTGCCTCCGCGGCGTGGCGGCTGCTGCTCTATATCGGCGCGTATGGCCTTACGATCCGCCGCGTACTGGGTCTGTGGGTTATGTGCTACGTCGCGTTTTTGCTCGCGGCCGCCGGCGTGCGGGTGTTCCGGGAGGGCATGAAGCTTTTGCGCATCTCGTCGTTTGCGCTGCTATACTGGTATCTTGCGCTCAACTGCGTACCCTGGGACGCATTGATACGCGCGTGGAACCTCGCGATCGGGGCATAGATACGGCGCGGCGCCTTCCGTAGAAAATCTAAAATAAAAGCCGGGTTTCCCCGGCAAGGCGGCGTTTATAGCGCGCGGCTTTGGTCAGCGTTTTCCGGCAAGCGCAAGCGCGCGCTCGTAAGCCGCTTTTTTTGGAAGGTCATGGAACAGCGCGGCGGCGGCGGACGCGTCGCGTACGGACAGCCCGTCTGCGAGCAGGCGGGTCAGCGTTTCGTCGAGGGCGGCGGCGGGGGCGGCTTCGCGTTCGACCCGGCAGAGCACGGCAAGCACGCATTCGCCGCGCGGCGGCTCGGCGGCGTAGCGCGCGGCAAGCGCGGAAAGAGGCCCACGCACGGCCTCCTCGTGGAGCTTCGTAAGTTCGCGCAGCAGCGCCGCGTCAAGGTCGCCAAGCGCGGCAAGCAGCGCTTGCAGCGTGTCCGCTACGCGGTTGGGGCTTTCGTAGAACAATACGAGATGATCGCAGTTTCGAAGCGACGCGAGCAGGGTCTCGCGTTTCTTTTTTTCGCGCGGGAAAAAGCCGTAGAAGGAGAAGGGCATGGAGGGCAGGCCGCTAAGCACCGCGGCGGTGAGCACGGCGGAAGCGCCGGGCAGGACGCTCACGGGCAGATTGCGCTCGACGCAGGCGCGCAGCAGCGCCTCGCCGGGGTCTGAGACGCCCGGCATGCCCGCGTCCGAGACGTAGACGATCGTCTCGCCCGCCTGTACGCGCGCCGCAATCTCGGCGGCGCGCTGGAGCTCGTTGTGCCGATGGCAGGAGAGAAGCGGTTTTTTGACGCCGCAATGATGAAGCAGCGCCAGCGTGCGCCGCGTATCCTCGCAGTAGATCGCGTTGCAGGCGGCAAGCGCCTCTTTTACGCGGGGCGTCAGGTCGCCGAGGTTGCCGATGGGCGTGGCGCACAAAAGCAGCATAACTCCTTACCTCGTGCGCAGGTTGTCGCCGGTAAGCTGCAGCACCTGCGTGGTGGCGCGCTCGCACAGACGGCTCATGAGCCGCTCGCCGTAGCGCGCCTGCAAATCCGAAAGCGTCAGGTTTGTGATGTATACGCCCGGCAGCCGCGCGCCGAGCCGCTCGTTGACGACGGCGAAGAGCCACTCGGTCGAGACGTTCGGAATCACCGGCTCGCTGCCGAGGTCGTCGAGCACGAGCAGCGGTACGCTCTGGTAGCGCTTGGCGTGGCTCGTGTTTCCGCGGATGTCGGCGAGGATGTTCTGCGTAAAAGCGTAAGCCGAAACGCGCAGGCTGTCGACCCCGCGCGAAAGCGCCTCGCGCGCGATGGCGTTGCCGAGGAAGGACTTGCCAAGCCCCGGCATGCCCATGATGAGCAGGTTCGGCTTCCCGGGCTTGGGCAGGGCTTTCGCGTAGCTTTCGCAGAGGATCCTGGCGTTGAGCGTGTGCTTG
>CAYMSL010000114.1:4100-5218 GCA_964393095.1 uncultured Oscillospiraceae bacterium
TCGGGGGTGGGAAAGATATCGCTCGAGAAGGTTTCGAACGTCTCGCGCTCGTTGACGCCCTCGCCGCCACGCAGCCGCTCGCGATAGAGCAGCCGGCAGGCGCAGGGCCGGCGTTCCAGGCCGACATAGCCCGTGTCCCGGCAGAGCTCGCAGCGTACGCGCAGGCTGAGGGCGTCGGCGCCCATGCCGATGGAGAGCAGCGTGCCGCGCTCCTCGGCGGCGATGTCGTCGAGGCGGCGCTTGCCTTCGGCGGCGGTGATGCGCCTTGAAGACGTCTCACGCAGTAACGCCGCGCGCAGTTCGTCGAGCTCGCCGAGGCGCGGGGCGAGGGAACGCGCTTTGGCCACGCGTTCGGCGAGCGCTTTGCGCTCCTCGGAACGGATTTGATCGTATAGGCTCTCGAGCGCTTCGTTCGTCATTCGATGTCCCTGTCGAGGTCGACGAGCAGCGATTCAAGCTGCGCGTTGCTTAGATCGTGCTGCGGGTAGGTCTGCTTTGCGCGGCCCCGGCCGGGGGAGGCCTTGGCCTCGAGCTGCGCGCGCGCGCCCTCGATGGTGGAGATGCCCGCGTCGTGCCACTCGTTCCAGAGTTTCTTCATCATGCCGAAGGGCTCGTTCGCCCCGCGGCACTGCTCGGCGCCAAAGAGCAGCAGCTCCGCCGGCATGCCGTAATCGCCGCGATAGAGGGAGATCTGCGCGCGCTGCGTACGCGTGGCCGGCTCGACCTTGCCGGCGCGCTCGAACACGAGTTTGGCAAAGGCGCGCTCCTCGGCGTCCCGCTCGTCTGCGCGCGCGATGTCCGCCGCCTGCGTCTGCCCGCTGTGGCGCAGCGCGTCGAGCAGCTCGTCGAGGTAGGTAAAGTTCGGCGTGCCGGAGACGGTAAGCTTCGGCAGCGCCGCGAGGATCGCTTCAAGCGAAAAGCCCCATTCGCCGGTCCACTTATCGTAGAGCGCGAGCTCGGGCTTTGTCGGCTTGCGGCGGCGGTTCCACTCGCGCAGAATCGCGCTCGCGCCGTGTTGGCGGAGATCGTATTGCTCGATGTAGGCGCGCGCCTGCTCGCGCGTCCGTACGCCCTCCTCGGACCAGCTGCGAGCGACGGCCTCGATGTAGTTGACCGAC
>CAYMSL010000115.1:0-989 GCA_964393095.1 uncultured Oscillospiraceae bacterium
CTCAATGACCTGATTGCCGAGGCGGAGGCAAAGGTTCGTGAGGTGAGTACCGCATACGAATTGGCGCAAGCCGATTTCGATGACAGCAGTTGCTTGATTGAATCTATACAGAACAAATACAACAGTCTCATTGAGTGGTCGCGCATATACGACGGTGCGACGATGGAAGCCAAAAAGATGATTATCTCATATCTGATTACCCGCGTTGAAGTTTCGAGTGGATATAAGATTCACATCGACTTTGCTATTGACTTTGAACAGTTTAATATCGGCCTTGATAAAGGTCTTGATGTTGTTGCCTGACCCTCCCGAAAACAAGGAATTGGGGGTGTGTAACTCTTTCGTTTGGGAGCGTGGGCGTGGAGCCCTCAAAAAGCGCTAAGGTCCGCGTAGCTTTGCCCCGGCGGGGCAGCGCAGACCGCTTTCCCCTAAAACGCTCCGCGTCGCTCGCAGACGCGCGCGCTTGCCTCGTTGCCAAGCTTGGCGCATTCCTCGCTCGAGCGGCCGCGCACGCAGCCGTCGATGATTGCCGCGCACATCGAATCGCCCGCGCCGGTGGCGTCGACAAGTTCGCCGCATTCGGCGCCCAACACGCCGCAGCCGTCCTGATCCGCCCAAAACACGCCCTCCGCGCCAAGCGAGATGAACACGCGCCTGACGCCCTGTTCGATAAACCAGTCGGAGGCGCGGTAGACCCCGCGGATCGTGTCGCACGATTTGCCGGAGAGAAAGCCCGCCTCGAAGCGGTTTGGCTTGATGGCGTAGCACCTGCCGATGTTATCGCCGATGCGCTTGGCCTTGGCGCAGCTGACCGGGTCGAAAAACAGAGGAACCGTTACGTTCGCGCAGAGGTAGGTCAACGTTTCGGGCGGCAGGTTTGCGTCGATGACGCAGAGCGCGGCGGCGTTGATGAGCGGCAGCAGGGGAGAGAGGTACGCCGCCGTGAGCTGTTCGAGTACGGACATGTCGCTGATGCCCACCAGCAGGTC
>CAYMSL010000115.1:999-5147 GCA_964393095.1 uncultured Oscillospiraceae bacterium
TCGCCGTCCTCGTCGAGCACACTTAAATACGTGCCTGTGTGCTCCTCAGAGGTGCGCGTATGCCGAAGCGACACGCCATAGGCCTCGCAGTCCTTGCGGATCAGCCCGGCGTGGAACCCCTTGCCGATCGCGGTGACGAGCTCGACGTCGTAGCGGTAGCCGCAGAGACGCTTGGCGATATTGTGCGATACGCCGCCCGGGGTCATGACCACGCGGCCAATGTTGCTGTCGCGCTCGCGGCAGATGCTGTGGGGCTTGCCAACGATGTCGATGGCGGCGCCGCCGATGACGAATATCGTTTGCATGGGTGCCTCCGTTTCCGCGCCGCGCCCGGCGCAGTAGTGATCATGCTTTAAGACGCCGCCGCCTGCGGGAAGGATGCGCACGCCGCTTCCGGGCAGCGCGCACATGCCGCGGCGAACAGCGCGGTGAAAACGCATGGATGCGGGCTACTAAAACCCAACCGCCGCTGTCCGCGCAGGCGGGTGCGCCGGTTCGCTTAAGCGCCGTATGATACAGGCAAGCGTACCCGGACAACGTCCGGTAAGCCCGCCGCCTATTTTTTGATCAGACGGATGCCGCCGATGACCGGCAGATCCTTGTCCTCTTTGTTGCAGACGTTGATGATGCCGATGATCGAGAGCGCAAGCGAGGCCAGCGAAACGAGCCAGCCGACGATGCCGCCGATGATCGGAAGTACGGCGCCCAGCAGGCCGACAGCCGCGCCCGCGATGACCTCAAGCAGGAAGAGGTTTATGCCGCGAATCGCGTGGGAACGCACAAACGGCGTCTGATCTTTGACAAAATAGGGAATGAGCACGAGTATGCCCAGGTAGGACAGAATGCCCATCAGCGTGCCGGTCGAGTCGGCGGATTTGTCCGGCGCGGCAGACGAACCGTCGGCCGCTGTGCCGCAGTTGGGACAGAAATGTTCGCTTTCGTTGAGCTGTGCGCCGCACTTGGAACAGAATGCCATGGTTGTATTCCTCCTAATTTTATTTTTCCGCCGTGGTTATAGGTTTGCAAACTGGACCAGAGAATCCAGCGTGTAACCGTAGGCGAAGAACAGCGCCACCAGGATGGCGGCGAATATGACGTTAATCAGAAGCAGGAGCAGCTGCGAGCGCGCAAGATTTCGGCGGTTGATGTTGTGTGCGCCGCCGCAGGCCCAGACGATCGTGAGAACGAAGCCCACGAGCGGGAGCGCCATGAGCAGGAACGTGCCGACATACGACCATGAGCCGATCACCGCGTATGCAGACGCCTTGGACGGGCGCGCATCTTCCGCGCGCAACACGGTCGCGGGATGCGCCGCGTGTGCGGCGGCACCGCAGGCCGGGCAGAATGCCTCGCCGTCGCCGATTGCCGCTTTGCAGCTTTTGCAGAATGTCATGCGGGGTTCCCCCAATCGGTTTGATATTAATATATGCTCAAAACCGGCGTGTCCGGCCTGTCCATATCAAAATATGTGCGCTTAAAATGCCTTGGGGAATTGGCAGAGGCCGCGGCACATAACCCGTTTATGCCGGTTTGCGTCGGCAAAATCGCGAAGCGGATCGCTTTGCCCGGGCGCTACACTTTCTTGCCATACGGGCATTCGAAAGACGAAGGGGCGGCGGGCGACGCCCGTGAAACATGGATTTCTCGATCACCTTTTATCATATTCAGTATACGGTAAGGCATATCGCTTGGCAACCGGATTTCTAACGAATGAAACAGGGCGGCACGCAGTAACGCGCCGCCCCGAAGCCATTTCAATTACCGCTTATGCGCGAAGCGGAGCGCCGCTCGCCGCGAGCGCGGCGATGATCGCGCCCATGGCTGTTTTGATCTCTTCCTCCGAAAGCGTGTGATCCTCGGCGCGCAGCGAAAACGAGAACGCAAGGCTCTTCTTGCCCGGAACGATGCCCGTGCCGCTGTAGGTATCAAACAGCCGTACGTCGGAGACGAGCACGCCCGACTGCGCCGTTTCGATCACGCGTTTGAATGATTCGGACGCGGCCGACGCATCCACGACGATGGCAAGATCGCGCGTGGCGGCGGGGAAGCGCGGAAGCGGCGTAAAGCTCTTTTGCGGGCGGCGGCAGGCGAGCAGCGCGGCAAACGGCAGCTCCGCAACATACACCCGCCCGTCCGCGCGAAACGCCTCCGCCGCGTCGGGATGCAGTTCTCCGAACACGCCGAGCGGCGTGCCGTCCTCCGCGCGAATCAGCGCCGCGCGGCCCGGCTGAAGGTAGGGCGCGTCGCTCTGCGCGTACGACGCGCCATCCACGCCGATCACACCGAGCAACTCCTCGAGCAGGCCCTTGAGCGTAAAGAACGTCTCGCCCTCGCCGGAAAGTACGAGGCCGACGATCTTGCGCTCCTCGGGCAAGGCTCCGCCGTGGTCGATGTGTACGTTGCCGACCTCGAAGAAGCGCCCGTGCCCGCTCTTGCGGTTCTGGTTGCGCACGAGGGAGTCGAGCATGCCGGGCAGCAGCGTCGTGCGCATAAGACTCTGATCCTCGCCAAAGGGGTTGAGTATGCGCACGGCCTTTCTCAGCTCGCTCGCGGGCGGCAACAGCAGCGCGTCAATCGCGGCGGGGCCCGTGAAGTTGTAGTTGTACATCTCGTACGCGCCGAGCGAAACGAGCGTATCCTTGACCTTGTCCTCGAACGCGAACGCGCTGTCGACCCTACCGCGGAAGGTATCGCCGCGCATGAGCGTGGGCTGTATGCGGTAGTAGCCGTAGATGCGCGCGATCTCCTCGGCGATGTCCCAATCCGCCTCGACGCCGCTTTCAACATCTGTGCGGTAGTGCGGAATTGTGACGTGCAGCGCGTGCCCCCGCGGCGCCGCGCCGATGCCGATGGTGGCGAGCATAACGGCCATCTCGTCGGCGGAGAGGTCGAGCGCAAGCAGGCTGTTGATGTGCGGTACGCTCACGTCGATTGTGCGCAAAACAGGCGTTTCGGCGCGCACGTCGATCGTCTCGCCGACGATTGTACCCGCGCCGAGTTCCTGCACAAGCTCCACCGCGCGCTTGAGCGCGAGCAGCGCGTTGACCGGCTCGACTCCCTTGATAAAGCGCGCGGCCGCGTCGGTCGTGTGGCGGAGTTTGCGCGTGGTGGCGCGGATGTTGCTGCCCTTGAACACGGCGGATTCAAAGAGCACGGTCTTCGTCGTGTCCGTAATCTCCGAGTTGAGCCCGCCCATCACGCCCGCGATGCCCACGCCGCGCCCCTCGTCTGCGATGAGCAGCATCTCGGATGTAACCGGCCGCGCCTTGTTGTCGAGCGTCGTAACGATTTCGCCATCATGCGCGTTGCGCACAATGATGTGGCTGCTCTCGATACAGGCAAGGTCGAACGCGTGCATGGGATGGCCGTATTCGATGAGCACGTAGTTTGTGATGTCGACGATGTTGTTGATGGAGCGCATGCCGGCGCTCTTGAGCTTTCGCCGCATCCAAAGGGGCGAGGGCGCGATGCGGATGTCCTTGACCACGCGCGCGGTGTAGCGCGGGCAGAGCTCAAAGTTTTCCACGCTCACGCGCGCATGCTCGGCGGCGTTGCCCGTACCCGGTACGTCTTGAATCGCGGGCTCGCGAAACGCCTGCCCGAGCGCGGCGGCGGCCTCGCGGCACATTCCGATGATCGAGAGACAGTCCGGCCGGTTCGGCGTGACCTCAAATTCGAAGATCACATCGTCGTAACCAAGCGCTTCTTCGATGGGCTGGCCAAGCGGATGCTCCTCCTGCAAAATCAGAATCCCGTGCACCCCGCCGCCGGGATAGTCCGCCTCGCCAAGTCCCAACTCCCCGCCGGAGCAGAGCATGCCGTAGCTCATAACCCCGCGCATATTGACGGCGCTCATCACAGTGCCGCCAAGCTTCGAGCCGACCACAGCGACCGGCACGAGCGCGCCGTCAAACACGTTGTCCGCGCCGGTGACGATCGTGAGCGTTTCGGTTCCGACGTCAACCCCGCAGATGTGCAGGTGGTCGGAGTTTTCATGCCTGGATACGGACAGCACGCGGCCGACTACGACGCCATCCACGCCGGTAAGTTCCCGCTCCATGCCGGCGCACTCGAAGCCGCGCCACATCATCTTCTCGATGAACGCCTCGTTCGTGACGTTAAAATCCACATATTCGCAGAGCCACTTC
>CAYMSL010000116.1:0-5066 GCA_964393095.1 uncultured Oscillospiraceae bacterium
ACGCGAGCGGCTGCCCATCTGCCAGGATACCGGCCTTGCGTGCGTGTTTCTCGAGGTGGGCAACGAGGTCCATATCGAAGGCGACGTCGCCGCCGCCGTCGACGCGGGCGTTCGGCAGGGTTACAAGGAAGGCTACCTGCGTAAATCCGTCGTGCGCGACCCGCTCGAGCGCGTCAATACAGGCGACAACACGCCGGCCATGCTCTACTACGAGCCCGTCTTGGGCGATCAGCTGCGCATCACCGTCTGCCCAAAGGGCTTCGGAAGCGAAAACATGAGCCGCATCAAGATGCTTCGCCCCTCCGACGGGGTTGGGGGCGTATCCGACTTTGTGGTAGAGAGCGTGGAGCTTGCCGGCGGCAATCCCTGCCCGCCGATCATCGTGGGCGTAGGCCTCGGCGGCACGTTCGACAAGGCGGCGCTTTATGCCAAGCAGGCGCTTTTGCGCGAGCTTGGATCGGCGCACGAAAACCCCTATTACGCCGCGCTCGAAGCGGAGCTTTTGGCGCGCGTTAACGCGCTCGGCATCGGGCCAGGGGGTCTTGGCGGCGCTTCAACCGCGCTCGCGGTGCACATCAAGGCCATGCCGACGCACATCGCCGGCCTGCCGTGCGCGGTGAACATCAACTGCCATGTAGCAAGGCACGCCACGGAGGTGCTGTGATGGAGCGCATTCAACTTACCTTCCCGTTGAGCCGCGCGGCGCTTGCGCCGCTGCGCGCGGGGGATCGGGTGAGCATTTCGGGCACGATCTACACCGCGCGGGACGCGGCGCATAAAAAGCTGACCGAGCTGCTTGACGTGGGCCGGCCGCTGCCGTTTCCCCTGGAGGGCGCGCTCATCTACTACGCGGGGCCCGCGCCCGCGCCGCCGGGCCGTGCGATCGGCTCCGTGGGGCCTACGACGAGCTACCGTATGGACGCCTACGCGCCCGCGCTGCTCGACGCGGGACTGCTTGGCATGATCGGCAAGGGGGAGCGCGCAAAGGAGGTCGCGGAGGCCGTCGTGCGAAACGGCGCGGTCTATTTCTGCGCCATCGGGGGTCTCGGGGCGCTGCTGGCGTCGCGCGTAAAAAGCGCGGAGGTCGTCGCCTTTGAGGAACTCGGCACGGAGGCGGTGCGCCGGCTCGAGGTGGAGGCGTTTCCCGCCTATGTGGCGCTCGATAGCCGCGGCGAAAGCCTGTATGTCAAAGGGCGCGAGGACTATCTTTCCCGGGAACAATGCAAAATGCAAGAGAGATTGACATGAAGAAAAAGTTGGTGCTCGGCGTGATCGGCGCGGATGTGCACGCCGTGGGAAACAAGATTCTCTACCACGCGTTTACGGACGCGGGTTTCGATGTGGTCAACCTCGGCGTAATGGTCTCGCAGGAGGAATTTATCGACGCGGCGGTCGAAACCAACGCGGACGCGATCATCGTCTCCTCGCTCTATGGCCATGGCGAACTGGATTGCCGGGGCCTGCGCGAAAAGTGCGACGAGGCCGGCCTTGGCGGCATTCCCCTGCTCGTCGGCGGCAACCTCGTTGTGGGCAAGCAGCCCTTTCAAGAGGTGGAGGAGCGTTTCCTCGCGATGGGCTTCGACCGGGTGTTTCCGCCCGGCTCCGATCCGCAGGACGGGATCAAGGTGCTGCGGGAGGTTTTTGACATTGACTGAGCCAGTGCTGCTCATCGACTTTGGCAGTACCTATACCAAGGTCACGGCGGTCGATTGCGCGGCGGGGCGGCTTCTCGGCACGGCGCGCAGCTACACCACGGCGCAGACCGACATAGGCGACGGCCTGTTGCACGCCATGTCCCTTCTTGAGGCGCAGACGGGCAAGCTCGACTTTGCCGCGCGCTACGCCTGTTCAAGCGCCGCGGGAGGGCTCAATATGTGCGCCTGCGGGCTTGTGCCGGCGCTGACGAGCAAGGCCGCGCGGCTTGCCGCGCTTGGCGCCGGGGCGAAGGTGTGCAAGACCTACTCCTACCAACTTACGAACGCGGATATTGCGCAGATCGAGCGCATGCGCGCCGATATCCTGCTGCTGTGCGGCGGTACCGACGGCGGGGATTCCAAGTGCATCCTCGCCAACGCGCGCGCCCTTGGCGCGAGCCGCCTCGGCTGCCCCGTCATACTCGCGGGAAACCGCGCCTGCGCCGATGAATGCGAAGCGCTGTTGGCCGGCAAGCGCGTGTATCGGGCGGATAACGTAATGCCGCGCTTCAACGAGCTCAACATCGCTCCCGTGCAGGCCCGCATCCGCTCGGTGTTCATGGAGCGCATCGTCATGGCAAAGGGACTAAGCAGCGCGCAGAGCCTGCTCGACGATATTGTGATGCCGACGCCGGCGGCGGTGCATCAGGCGCTGTTGCTGCTTTCGAGCGGCTGCGCCGGGGAGCGGGGCCTCGGCGAACTCATGGCGGTGGATCTCGGCGGCGCGACGACGGACGTCTACTCGATCGCAAGCGGCGAGCCGCGCCAACCCAACACGGTGATCAAGGGGCTGACCGAGCCGTTTGCGAAGCGCACGGTCGAGGGCGACATCGGCATGCGTTACGGCGTGTCCGGCATCCTCGAAAGCGCGGGGCCGGAACGCATCGCGCGGCTTGCCGACCGATCGCCGGAGGAGGTTTGCGCGCGCGTGGCCTTTCTGGCTTTGCATACGGACGAGCTGCCGCAGGACGAGGGAGGCCGCCGCTTCGACGAGGCGCTCGCTTCGCTTGCCGTGGAGATTGCCGCGAGGCGGCACGCGGGTACGCTTGAAAGCGTGTGTACGCCGATGGGCTGGTCGTACTTGCAGACGGGCAAGGATCTCCGCCAAGTAGCGCACCTTGTCTTTACGGGCGGGGCGCTGATCGGCGCGCAAAACGTTCGCCGGATCGCGGCGCACGCGCTCTACGATAAAGCCGACCTGGCGTCGCTCAGGCCGCTGAGCGCGAAGGTGCTGCTCGATCAACGTTACATCCTTGCCGCCATGGGGCTATTGAGCGCTTCGAGGCCCGAGACGGCTTTGCGGATCATGAAAAAGGAGTTAACCGCTCATGGAACTGTCCAACAGGAAGCTTAGCCGGGAGGCGTTCGCCTCCATTCAGGCTGAGGTGCTCAAAGCGTGGCCTACGGGCGCGGATGTGGACTTTCAGGCCTCCGTGGCGTATCATAAGGCCCTGCCCGCGCAAAAGATCTTCTCCCAAAAACTCAAAAAGGCGGACGACGCGGGCGTCACGCTCGTACAGCCGCGCGCGGGCGTGGCGCTGATTAGCGAGCACATCGAACTGCTCAAATACCTGCAGGATCAGGGCGAGGCCGACCTGCTGCCGACCACGATCGACAGCTACACCCGGCTGAATCGCTACGAAGAAGCGGAAAATGGCATCCGCGAAAGCGAGCGCAGCGGCAAATCCATGCTCAACGGCTTTCCCGGGGTCAACCACGGCGTGGCGGGCTGCCGGCGCATCATCGACGCGCTGCAAACGCCCGTGCAGGTGCGCCACGGCACGCCCGACGCGCGTCTGCTTGCGGAGATTTCCTATGCGGGCGGCTTTACAAGCTTTGAAGGCGGCGGCATCTCCTACAACATACCCTACGCGAAGAACGTTTCCGTCGAGCGTACGATCCGCGACTGGCAGTATGTCGACCGGCTCACCGGCCTCTACGAGGAGGCGGGCGTTTCGATCAACCGCGAGCCCTTCGGCCCGCTGACGGGTACGCTTGTGCCGCCCTGCATCTCCCACGCGGTGGCGATCATCGAGGCGCTGCTTGCCGCCGAACAGGGCTGCCGCAACATTACGGTCGGCTACGGCCAGTGCGGCAACCTCGTGCAGGACGTCGCGGCGATCCGCTCGTTAAGAAAGCTCACGCGCGAATACCTTGCGCAGTACGGATATGGCGATACGGTGCTCACCACGGTCATGCACCAGTGGATGGGCGGTTTTCCGCAGGACGAGGCCAAGGCCTTCGGCGTGATCGCGCTTGGCAGCGTGGCGGCGGTGCTCGCGGGCGCGACGAAGATCATCGTCAAAACGCCGCACGAGGCGTTCGGCGTGCCGACCATGGAGTCGAACGCGCAGGGCCTTCGCTGCACAAAACAGGTGATCTCCATGCTCGGCGACCAAGAGATGGACGACGAGGGCGTCCGACGCGAGCAGGCGATCATCGAGACCGAGACCCGCTGCATACTCGATCGCTGCTTCGCGCTCGGCGGGGGTGACATCGCCGTCGGCGCGGTCAACGCGTTTGCCGCGGGCGTGATCGATATCCCGTTTGCCCCGAGCAAGTTCAACGCGGGGATCATGCTGCCCGCGCGCGACAACGAGGGCGCTGTTCGCATGCTCAAAGCGGGCAACATTCCCTTGTCCGGGGAACTTTTGGACTTCCACCGGGAGAAGATCGAGGAGCGCGCGCGCCTTGAAAAGCGCGGCGTCAGCTTCCAGATGGTGATCGACGACGTGTACGCCGTCGGAAAAGGCCGCCTGGTCGGCCATCCGCGGTAATGGATACAACAGGAGGATACTTGCAATGAAGATCAAAAAGGTTATGTACTCCGCAGGGCGCACCGGCTTCTATTTCGACGATCAGAAGGCCATCAAGGCAGGCGCCGAGCCGGATGGGGAGGCGTATCTTGGCAAGCCCCGCACGGAGGGTTTCTCCGCGGTGCGGCAGGCGGGCGAGTCGGTTTCCGTGATGCTGCTGCTGGACGACGGCCAGCTCGCCTATGGCGACTGCGCCGCCGTGCAGTACTCCGGTGCGGGCGGGCGTGATCCACTCTTTCTCGCGGAGGATTTTATTCCCCTGCTCAGGCGCTATATCACCCCGGCGCTCGAGGGCCGGGAGATCACGGGCTTTCGCACGCTCGCGGCCGAAATCGAGAACATCCGCACCGAGAGCGGCGCGCCGCTTCATACGGCCATCCGCTACGGCGTGTCGCAGGCCATCCTCGACGCGGTTGCAAAGGCAAGGGCCGTGCCCATGTGCTATGTGATCGCCGAGGAATACGGCTGCACCGTATCGGATCATATGATTCCGATCTTCACGCAGTCGGGCGACAACCGCTACGCCAACGCCGACAAAATGATTCTCAAGCGCGCC
>CAYMSL010000117.1:0-5046 GCA_964393095.1 uncultured Oscillospiraceae bacterium
GCCGGTGAATACGATGCGGCGCGTTTCCGCCATGGGTTTGGGCCCGCTCTGCGGTTTGGTTTCCGCCTTGGCCCCCGAACCGACTGCCATCTGCATGCATTCCTTCCGAAAAACACACGGCCGGCGCGGACCGGTCGTGTGCGCTGTGGCGTGTCCTTATCTAGTGTATGCCGAAGCGGGGGATTTGTCCACCGCGGCTTTTCGGCGGCCGGCGCGGCGCGTTCAGCTCGTGACGGGGTCGTTGTTGAGCACGTCGCTCTTGAGCAACGCGCGCGCGATGTCGAACTTCATCTGCATGATCTCCGACGCGGTCGTCACCGGCAGATTCAATTCGAGCATGACGCACACGAGCCGCGCGTTCTCCTCGGTGACCGGCGTGCCGTTTAAGCTGTCGCGCCAGCAGACGAACCACGCGAGCTCCTTGGTCTTGTCGTCGTCAAGCTCGGCGGTGCCGGTCTTGCCCGCGAGCGTGTAGCCTACGGTAAGCGGTCCCCTCGTGATAAAGCTTTTTGTCATATAGCGCGCCGTACCTTCGGTGCAGACCCGAAGCAGGGCGGGGTAGACCGCCTCGACGGTGCCCGGCTGGATGATCTGCCTGTAGAGCTTGGGCTGGCGCTGCTCGATGAGCTCGTAGTCGGTGCCCGTCGCGTGCCAGATGGAATCGACGAGGTAGGGCTGCATGACCGCGCCGTTGTTGGCGTAGGCCGAGGAGAGGCACGCGAGCTGAAGCGGCGTGGTGAGCAGCTCGCCCTGGCCGTAGCCCGTAACCGCGAGGTCGTAGTCGCTGAGCGGATTGCTCTCCTTTCGTTGGTTGTGCAGCTGCGGGGTGCTCACGTCGAGGCCGCGGATCATCTTGTCGAGCACGAGGCCCACGCCTTCCTTTTTGACCCAGTTGCCGCTTTCGTCCTGTACATAGCCGTCTTCGCCGCCCTCGGCGAGGTTCTGCCAGCTGATGCCGTCCGCGCCGCTGTCCCAATAGATGCGCGGCTTCGTGCCGGCCGCCTCGAGCTGGATCGGCGTGTTCCAGCCGATCTTGTTGATGAGGTAATCCTTATACTTCGTCCAGCCTATGCGCAGCGCGGCGTAGGAGAAGTAGAGGTTGTCCGAGGAGATCACAGAGCTTGAAAGGTTCATGGGCGTCGGCCGGCTGTCGCTGTGCGTGCGCTTGAGCACGTGATCGTTGCTCTGCTCCATGAACTTCTTATCGCTCGCGCGTTCGGAGAGGCTGTTGAGGAACGACTCGGATGGAATCCAGTCGTCGACGTCGATCTCCTCCGAAGCGGGGAAAACGTCGTTGGCGGTGAGCGTGTTCGTTTCAAGCACCGCCGCGCTCGTAAAGAGCTTATAGGTCGAGCCCGGCGGGTAGAGGCCCTGCGTAGCGCGGTTGTAGAGCGGCAGGTTGATCTTGTCGTTCTGCATGGCCAGCCACTCCTCCTCGGGAACGCCGCGGGAGAGGTCGTTGAGGTCGAAGCCCGGCCAGGAGGTCAGGGCCTGTATCGCGCCGGTCTTCGGATTGAGCACGATTACGCTGCCGTGGATCGATTCGTCGTAGACGATCGTGTCGATGACGTCCTCGAGCCGCTCCTGCAGCTCCGGGATGATGGTCAGGTGCAGGTCGTAGCCGTCGACGGCATCGTCCGAGTAGAGCATGCCGCGGCTGCCGCCCTGCGCGGTCTGGATATAGGTAAAGCGCCCGTTGGTGCCGAGCAGGTCGTCTTCATAGAGCAGCTCGAGCCCGTATTTGCCGATGTAGGAGTCGCCGTTGTAGCGCGTGGGCGTACTCACGAAGCGGCTGTTCTCCTCGTCGTATCGCACGTCGCCGTAGCTTTCGAAGTTGATCTTCTCCTTCTTCGAGATGATGCCCGCGTAGCCGATGATATGGCAGAGCGATTCGCTGTAGGGGTAATAGCGCAGCGTGCCGTAGTTGGCGGAGTCGATCGCAAGGCCCTTGATTTCGAGCAGGCGGTGCTGTAAATCGAGCGTGGCTTCGTCGGGGTAGAAGGTTTGAAGTTTGCAAAAGTCGTTTCGCTGCTTGGTCAGCGCCTCGCGCACGGCTTCCTCGCTCATCTCCATCTCGGGCACGGCGGCCACGTCGCGGATGAACTGTTCCACATCCTGTATCGTCGAGGGAACGCAGTAGATCGTGATCGCGGGCACGTTTTGCGCGTAGGCCTCGCCGTCGCAGAGGATCTCGCCGCGGTTGGCCTGCAAAATGCCCACGCGGAGGCTGTCGCCCCACGTCATCTCGGGGAAGATCAGGCCCGGCGACCATTCGATCGTCCACTGGTGCTCGATGCGGTTGGCCGTGATCGTAAAGTCGTAGACGAGGTCTTCGCCGGCGCGCGCGCTGTGGTAGGTGAGGGTATAGTCCACGCGCGCGATGATCTCGCCGTCGAGCACGTCGCTTGTTTCGTATTCAATGCCCGTAAGCTGCAACTCGTCGAATATGCTCTGGTAGCGCTCGATGAACTGCTGCTTTGTAATCGTCGTCTCCGGCTCGGGCGTGGCCGAGGGACTCGGGGTCGGCGTGGCGTTGGGATCGGGCGTGGCGTTGGGGTCGGGCGTCGGCGTCGGCGCGGGCGAAGGGGTGGGCGAAGGGGTTGGCGAGGGCGAGCCCGGCGCGGGGGTCAGGTCGGTGTCGCGCTGGTCGGCGGGCATATCGTCGGGATCGACCATGTTCGGATCGACCGCGGGCGTCGCTCCGCCAGGCTCGGGCGAAACCGAGGCGTCCGGCGAAGCCGAGGCGTCCGGCGAGACCGAAGCGTCCGGCGAGGGCGAAGCATCCGGCGAGACGTCGGCGGAAGCGGAAGGCGACGCGTCGGGCGATGCGGAAGCGTCCGGCGCGGGCGTGGCGGAGCCTTCGGTCTCGAGGCCGAACACCTCGCGCCAGATCTGGCGGTTGGCCTCCTTTTCGCTCTCCTCGTCCTCCAGGCGCTCGGCGCGCTCATCCTCGGTCTCGGGGGCCTTGATGCTGTCGGCGATCATCTCATACGCCTTGTCGTAGGAACCCTCGACGATATAGTCCAAAAAACGGTAACAGTAATCGCTGCCGCGCGCGACCATCGAGCAGCCGCCCGAGAGCGCCGCGCCGCCAAGCGTCGCCAGCACAAGCAGTATTGCAAGAATTCGCTTGATGTATGTCATGTCTTGCCGATCTCCATTGATCTCCCCCCTGGAAGCAACGATATTATATCAGATAACCTCTTTTGGGAAAGCGAAACCGAGAAAAGTTAATAAACATGCCATGATTGTGGCTCTCACAGGCAAAAGAACGCCCGCGTCGGGTGTCCGCCGGGCGCAAAAATACGGGACGGGACGCGCGTTCATCCTGTCCCGCAAATTACGGCAGATCAGGGAAACAGCTGCCTTTCCGGGCTGCGGCGCGCCGCAAAAGTTACCCCTCTACGGGTGAAGTGGGCGTTTTGTACGGCACGGGGTCGGCGCCGAGGCCCGCAAGCGCGAGGCTCAGCGCGTAGAGCCGTTCGGCGGCGGCAGGGTCTTTCGAGGCGGACGAGGAGCGCGCGATTCTCCTGCGCACAAAGTACGCGCCGCTGTGGCGCGCGGCCGCCGGGTCACAGGCGAGGTAGACGCTCGTGTCCGCGCCCCGTTCGGGCGAGATCAGTACGGCGCGGCTCAAAACGGCCACCCAGCGCAGCGCGCCGCTGCGGCGGTTGACGACGATGTCCGAGGCGACGATGCCCGGATGCACGGCGTTGATCGTCACCCGGCTTTCCCGTTCGGCAAGCCTTTTGGCCAGCGCGCGCGTAAAGAGCAGGTTGCAGAGCTTGCTTCGGCCATACGCCGAGAAGCGGTCGTAACGGCGCGCGCATTGGAGGTCGTCGAAGTCGAGCGGCTTCCAGGCGTGGGCGACGCTGCACATCATCACGACGCGGCCCTGCTTTGCCTTTTCAAGCGGCGGCAGGAGCAGCAGTGTCAGCAAAAAGTGCCCGAGATAGTTGACCCCGAACTGCGATTCGAAGCCCTGCGCCGTCTCGGCGCGCCGCCGCGCGAGCAGGCCGGCGTTGTTGACGAGCACGTCGAGCCGTTCGTAGCGCGCCATAAACGCCGCCGCGAAGGCGCGCACGCTCGCAAGGTCGGCAAGGTCGAGCCGCATCAGCTCGAGCCGCCGCCCGCGTACGCGTTGCAGCTCGGCAAGCGCGGCCATCCCCCGCTCGCGGCTGCGGCAGGCGAGAATCACCCGCGCGCCCCGGTCGGCGAGCGCCGCCGCCGTGGCCTTGCCGATGCCCGCGTTGGCGCCCGTGACAATGACGATCTTCCCCCGCATCGAACGCCCCGGGCCGTTTCCACCATCCATGCAAAAAGTATACAGACAGTCCGGCTTAAACGCAATACGGCGGCAGCCGCGCGCGGCGGGGCTTCCTGAAAGTCGGCCTTGTCAGAACGCGCGAAGAGCCGATATACTAATACCGGCCCCGCTTGAAAAACGGGCCCCGAATCGCGGCGGCATGATTCGAACATGCCAGCATCGGAGCGGCAAAGAGGAGGCGGCGCATGTTTCTCGCCGACGGATGGAAGGACTTTCGCGTGCTGGACGCCGGCGGCGGGCAAAAGCTCGAACGCTGGGGCGATGTAACGCTGCTGCGCCCCGACCCGCAGGCGGTCTGGCTGCGTTCGGATACGGGCGGCGGCCACTGGGTGTTTTACCGCGAGCTGCCCGCGCAGTGGAACATTTGCTACCGCGACCTGACGTTCTCCGTGCGGCCGACGGGCTTTAAGCACACGGGACTCTTCCCCGAGCAGGCCGTCAACTGGGACTGGATGCGCAAACGCCTTTCGGGCTTTGCCGCGCGATACGGCCGCGCGCCGCGTGTGCTAAACCTCTTTGCCTACACGGGCGGCGCGAGCGTGGCGTGCGCCGCCGCGGGCGCGGAAGTCGTGCATGTCGACGCGGCGCGGGGCATGGTTGCTTGGGCCAAGGAGAACGCGGCGCTTTCCGGCCTTGCCGAGGCGCCCGTGCGCTATATCGTCGACGACTGCGTCAAGGTCGTCAAGCGCGAGCAAAGGCGCGAGAGCCGCTACGACGGC
>CAYMSL010000118.1:0-5007 GCA_964393095.1 uncultured Oscillospiraceae bacterium
GCCGGGCTTGCAGAAGAACTCCAGCTCCATCTGCTCGAACTCGCGGGTGCGGAAGATGAAGTTGCCGGGCGTGATCTCGTTGCGGAAGGATTTGCCGATCTGCGCGATGCCGAGCGGCAGCTTGCGCCGCGTGGTGCGCAGCACGTTTTTGAAGTTGACGAAGATACCCTGCGCGGTCTCGGGGCGCAGGTACAGCTCCGAGGCCGAATCCTCCGTTACGCCCTGAAAGGTTTTGAACATGAGGTTAAATTTGCGGATGCCCGTAAAGTCGTTCTTGCCGCACGTAGGGCAGGGGATGGCGTGATCGCGGATGAAATCCTCCATCCGCGCGTTCGGCCAGCCGTCGGGGTGCACGTCGGCGAGGTTTTGTTCGTCAGCGTAGTCCTCGATGAGCTTGTCGGCGCGAAAGCGCGCATGGCAGGATTTGCAGTCCATAAGCGGGTCGGAAAAGCCGCCCACGTGGCCGCTGGCCACCCAGGTTTCGGGGTTCATGAGAATCGCCGCGTCCATGCCGACGTTGTAGGGCGACTCCTGCACAAACTTGCGCCACCAGGCGCGCTTGATGTTGTTTTTAAACTCCACCCCGAGCGGCCCGTAGTCCCAGGAGTTGGCGAGGCCGCCGTAGATCTCGCTGCCGGGGTAGACGAAGCCGCGCCCCTTGCAAAGCGCGACGATCTGTTCCATCGTAAAGCCAGTAGAGCCGCTTGACATATCCAGTTTGCTCCTTACCATCAATCAAGGCCTATTATCGCAAGAACCAAAGCGGTTTGTCAAGGCAAAGCGGGTTGGCCCAAAGCGCCGTAAACCGCGCGGGCGGGGATTTTTAACCGGGTGTCACCGGATTTTGCCGTGTTGCGTAGTATACAGTGATCGGTGAAATTTACGCCGAAAACTGAAACGGTTGATAGGAGGATGTAACGAATGGGTTGCTTGAGTGATTTTTGCGGGGGGGGAAATACCATGTGGCCGATCCTGCTCCTGTTGCTGTGCAACAACGGCAACACCTGCGAATCCCTGATCTGGATCATGCTGCTTTCGCGCTTCTGTGGCGATAGCGACAGCTGCCCCGGTACCTGCCCCGGTACCTGCCCCGGCACCTGCCCTGGCACCTGCCGCTAACAGCGCCTGCTAGGGTAAAGCGGTAGTACGCGCGGCCTCCTTTATGGTATACTATACGTATACCAGAGGAGGCCGAAGCTATGATAAAGACCTATCAACTCAACGTCGGCGGCATGGGCTGCATGCACTGCGTGCAAAGCGTTACGCGCGCGTTGACCCAAGCGGGTTTTACGGTGCTCGCATGCGAGATTGGCTCGGCGCGCATTGCCTCCGAGCTTGAAGCAAACACATTGGAGGCGGCGGTGCGCGCGGTGCTCGACGACGCCGGCTACGAACTGCTCGAGATACAGGCCGCGTGAGCGAGCTGAGGGCCGGGCACGTCGTCGTCGGCATGTCCGGCGGTGTGGACAGCGCCGTGGCGGCGCTGCTGCTCAAGCGGCAGGGGTACGACGTCGTCGGCGTGTTCATGAAGAACTGGGAAGAGGACGGCGAGGACGGCGCCTGCACGGCGGCGGCGGACTATGAGGACGTTAAGCTCGTCTGCAATGCGCTGGGCGTACCATACTACACGGTCAACTTCGCAAAGGAGTACCGCGAGCGGGTCTTCTCCTATTTTCTTGAAGAATACCGCCGCGCCCGCACGCCGAATCCCGACGTGCTCTGCAACTGCGAGATCAAGTTCCGCGCCTTTCTCGACTTTGCGCGCTCCACCGGCGCGGGCCTGCTTGCGACGGGCCATTATGCGCGCCTTTCAAACGAAGGCGGCGTGCGGCTTTTGCGCGCGGCCGATACAAACAAAGACCAGACCTATTTTCTCGCGGGATTGACGCGTAAGCAGCTTACGAACGTGTGCTTTCCAATCGGCGGTCTCGAAAAGCGCGAGGTACGCCGCCTTGCGCGCGAAAGCGGGCTGCCAAACGCCGGGAAGCGCGATTCCACGGGCGTATGCTTCATCGGCGAACGCAATTTTAAGGAATTTTTGATGCAATTTTTGCCCGCGCAGCCCGGCGAGATGGTGGACGAACGCGGCCGTACCATCGGCCGGCACGACGGCCTCATGTACTACACGCTCGGCCAGCGCAAGGGACTTGGCATCGGCGGGCGCGGCGACGGCACGGGCGAGAGCTGGTTTGTCGTCGGAAAGGACGTTACGCGCAACCTCCTCATCGTGCAGCAGGGCGAGCACGACGAGCTTTTTTCGCTTTCGCTCGAGGCGCCGAAGATCAACTGGATCGCGGGCGAAGCGCCGCAACGAACGTTTTCCTGTACGGCGAAGTTTCGCTACCGCCAGCCGGATCAGGCCGTGGCGGTCACGGTCGAAGGCGAGGGCGCGCACGTTGCGTTCGCACGGCCGCAGCGCGCGGTAACGCCCGGCCAGTGGGTTGTCTTCTACGACGGCGAGACGTGCCTTGGCGGCGGCGTGATCGAGCAAACCGAGCCAAAGAAAGCGATTTCCATTTAAGGCTGTTTTTAAATCGATATTTTTTCTGGGAACACCTGGGCGGCCTGCGTGCGCGAAGCGCCGCGCGATCGCGCCAATTGCGTTTTTTAGCGAAATTCGTTTGAGGCCGCCGCGCCGTTTGCAATGGATACGGCATATCGTCTATAATGGTAACGGATATGGAACAAACGCCCCGTTTTCTTCACCTCGACGCGCGGCTGATGTGCGCGATGGAGCTGTTTTCCGGCGCGCGCGTGGCGGCGGACGTCGGCTGCGATCACGGGCGGCTTGCCTGCGCGTTTGCGCAGCGCAATCCCGCCGCGCGCTGCATCGCCATCGACCTAAGCCCCGCGTCGATCGAAAAGACGCGTGATCTTGCGGCGCTTACCGGCGTGTCGGAACGCGTTGAGACGCGCCTTGGCGACGGGCTTGGGCCGCTCGCGCCTTACGAGGCGGAGGCGGTGGCGATCCTCGGCATCGGCGGCACGCTGATGGCGCGCATGCTCGGGGCGGCGCGGCCGCCGCCGATGGGCGCGAAGCAATGCGTGCTGCAGCCCATGCGCGGCATCGCGGAGATTCGCCGCTGGCTCTTCGTGCGCGGCTACGCGGTGCTGGATGATCGCGTCGTGCTCGAGGGCGGGCGCTACTATCAGGTGTTTTCGGCAGCTTTTCCGGATGGGCGGCGGCAGACCCCGCCCGACGGTTGGCCGGAGGGGTTTTTCGATCTTGGGTTTGTCTCGCTCGAGCGCGGCGAACCGCTGCTCGGCGCGATGGCCGAACGGCTGCTCGCGCAGACCGAGCGCAGGCTGCGCACGCAGAGGGCGGAGGCGCTGACGCGGCGGGCGGATGATCTACGGCGCGTGATTCGACTATGGGAGGAGCACCGATGAAGCTCGACGATTTTCTTCTTGCGATGGAGCGCATCGCCCCGCGCGCGCTCGCGATTCCATCCGACAACCCGGGCCTGCTTGTGCAGCCGGATCACGGCGAGATCTCCCGCGTGCTCGTCGCGCTCGATTGCACGGTGGACGTGGCGCGCGAGGCGGGTCGGCTCGGCGTTGACCTTGTGCTGACGCACCACCCGCTGTTTTTTCATCCGGTGCGGCGGCTTAGCTACGACGATCCGGCCACAGCGGCCGCGTGCATGCTGCTGCGGCACGGCATCGGGCTGTTTGCGGCGCACACGAATCTCGATGCGGCGCAGGGCGGCGTCAACGACACGCTATGCGAGCTGTTCGGCGTCGAAAATGCGATTCCGTTCAACGACGGAGTCGGGCGCGTCGGCGCGCTTGCGGAGCCGGACACTCTCGGGCGGTTCGCCCGCCGCGCGGAGCGGACGCTCAATACATGCGTGCGGTTTGTCGGGGACGAAAACGCGATTGTGCGGCGCATCGCGGTGGTCAGCGGCGGCGGCGGCAGCGATGTACTGCCCGCGGCGGAGGCGGGTGCCGACGTGCTGCTCACCGGCGAAATCAGGCATTCCGAGGCGATCGCCGCAAGGGCGCTCGGGCTTGCCGTCGTCGCCGCCGGGCATTACGAAAGCGAGTGCGTTGTGCTCGAGCCGCTGATTCGCCGTTTACAGAATGCCGGATTTGATGTACAATATACGCTATCGCGTGAAGACGGAAGTCCGTTTCGGCGCGTTCAGGAGGAATAACCATGAGGAAGATGGATGCCCTTTGGGCATATCAGGAGGCGGAGGTCGCGAAGACCCAGCTTGAAAACGAGATTCGCTCGACGCCCTCGCGCCTGCAGCTCAACCGCCTGCATAAGCAGCTCAAGGCGCAGCAGACGACGATTGCGAAGCTCGGCGAAAGCCTCGAAACCTATGAAAAGCAGCTTTCGAAGCTCAACGAGCAGGTCGAGAAACTCGAGAACCGTCTCGGCATCGAGAGCGGCGAGCTTGCCACGATGCGGCAGGACGACGAGAGCACCGCCGAGGAGATGATTGAGCTGCGCGGCGACATCGAGCGGCTCGGGCGCGAGATCGCCCAGGGCGTGCGCGAGGCCAGAACGCTGCTGGCGGATCTTGAGCGGGTCGGCGGGGAGTATCAGTCTACGCGGGCGGCGGCGAGCAAGGCCAAGCGCGAGTACGATGCGCTGCGGCAGGTGTGCGAAAAGGAGCGCGAAAATCGCGCGGGCGAGCTTGCGGGCCACGAGGCGGGCATCGAGCGTATGGCAAAGGGCGTCGACGCGGCGCTGCTTGCGCGCTATAATCAGGTTAAACTCCACCACGCGGTGCCGATTGCGCGCGTCGTGCACCAGAAATGCAGCGGCTGCAACATGTCGCTTCCGATGGTGATGCTCAAGCGCATCGCCACGACCGACGGCATCGTCGAATGCGAAAACTGCGGCAGAATTCTTTACACGGAGGATTAGCGTAAACAGGTTTGGTTTGAGTAAGGAAGGCGACCGCGCCCGCATAGGCGGGTGAGGAAAGTCCGAGCACCACAGGGCAGAGTGCCGGGTAACGCCCGGCGGAGGCGACTCCAGGGAAAGTGCAACAG
>CAYMSL010000119.1:0-3372 GCA_964393095.1 uncultured Oscillospiraceae bacterium
GGCTTGATCATCGCGCAGGACAACATCGACGAGATCGTCGAGCTGATTAAAAAGTCCGCGAGCCCGGCCGAGGCAAAGGCAAAGCTCATCGAGCGTTTCGGCCTCTCCGAGCGGCAGGCGCAGGCCATACTCGATATGCGCCTGCAGCGCCTCACGGGCCTCGAGCGCGACAAGATACTCGAGGAGGATCGGCAGCTGCGCGAGCGCGTCAAATACCTGCAAAGCATACTCGACGACGAAACGCTCCTGCTCTCGATCATCCGCGAGGAGGCGCTCGCGATCAAGGCGCGCTACAACGACGCGCGGCGCACGGAGATTACGCAGATGGTCGACGACATCGACCTCGACGACGTGATACAGGTCGAGGACATGGCGGTGACCATGACGCACTTCGGCTACATCAAGCGGCTTTCTCCCGACACCTACCGCGCGCAGAACCGCGGCGGGCGCGGCGTGATCGGCCAGGCCACGCGCGAGGAGGACTTTGTTGAAAGGCTGTTCGTTACGAGCACGCACACGCACATCCTCTTCTTTACAAACTTCGGGCGGGCGTTTCGCATCAAGTGCTACCTCATCCCCGAGGAGGGCAGAAACGCCAAGGGCATGCCGATCGTCAACCTGCTCCAGCTCGGCGAGGGCGAGAAGGTCACGGCGATGTTCCCGGTCGAGGGCGAGGGCACGGAGGGCTACCTCGTGATGGCTACGCGCGACGGCGTCATCAAGAAAACGCCGGTCTCCGAGCTGCAGAACATCCGCAAGGGCGGGCTTATCGTGCAGAGCCTGCGCGAGGGCGACGCGCTGATCGCCGTGGAATATTCCGAGGGCGACGACGAGTTCATCATCGCGAGCAGGAAGGGCAAGTGCGTGCGCTTTGCCGAAGAGGACGTGCGGCCCATGGGGCGCACCGCCATGGGTGTGCGCAGCATCAACCTTGCCGGCGACGACGCCGTGGTCGACATGGTCAAGGTGGTCAAGGGCGGCAACGTGCTCACCGTCACGGAGCTTGGCATGGGCAAGCGCACGCCGGAGGACCAGTATCCGCTGCACCACCGCGGCGGCAAGGGCGTGCTCGCCACCCAGCTTACCGAAAAGACCGGCGACCTCGCGTGCCTCAAGATGACGGCGGAGGACGAGGACATCATGCTCATCCGCGACGACGGCACGATCATACGCATGCCGGCCGCGCAGGTCAACGTCATCTCGCGCAACACCCAGGGCGTGCGGCTCATGCGCGTTGACGAGGGCACCCGCGTGGCCTCGGTGGCGCTCGCGCCGCATCAGGAGGAGGAGCCGGAGGCGTAAGGGCGGACGCGGCGTGGTTACGCTTCGCATATTCGGAAACAGGCGAAGCCCGTTCGTTCGAACGGGCTTCGTTTTTTACGGCCGCAAACGCGCTGTTTAGATCCTTTGGCCCAAAGATATTCCGTTTGCAATCCTCATTTAAAAAGCGACGTTTCTTGTCCGGCGCGCGCGGTTTTGCTATACTGCTCTTAGCGAAGCCTTTCCCGGGATGGGAAGCGCGATCGAATCGACATGGGGAGGATGGAACTTATGCGGCAGCGCGATGCAAGCAAGCGCTTCTCCAAGGCGGAGAAGAGCTGGCTCTTCTACCACTGGGCAAACTCCGTCTACGCCACGCACATCATTGCGGTCATCTTTCCACTCTTCTATGCGAGCGTCGCGGGCGATCTTGGCAGCAGGTGGTGGGGCATCGGCGTTTCGCTGGCTTCGCTCATCGGCGCGCTGATTGCGCCCATGCTCGGGGCGGTGGCGGATTTTAAGGGCTATAAGAAAAAGCTGCTCTTTGCCTTTATCCTCATCGGCGCGCTCTCGACGGCGGTGCTCGCGTTCGTCGGCGACTGGAGGTGGATGCTGCTCGGCTACGTGATTTCGCACATCGGCTTCTCCGGTTCCTGCGTGTTCTACGACTCGTTTATCACGGACGTTACAACGTACGAGCGCATGGACCGCGTCTCCGCCTGGGGATATGCCGCGGGCTACATCGGCGGCAGCACGATACCGTTTGTGATCTCGATTGCCGTAATGCTGCTAAGGGACTACGATCCCTTCTCGATGCGCTTTTCGATCCTCATCGTCACGGTATGGTGGCTGCTGTTCTCGATTCCGATCCTGAAGAACGTCGAGCAGAAGCACTACGTCGAAACCCCGCCGAACGAGCTTGCCAGGCACGCGTTTCGCAACCTTTGGGACACGATGAAGCGCTGCGTGGGCAACAAGGGACTGCTCATCTACCTCATCGCCTATTTTCTCTACATCGACGGCCTGGGCGCGGTGATCTCGCTTGCGACGAACTACGGGGCGACGCTCGGCCTCGGTACGACGGGCATGATACTTGCCCTGCTCGTAACCCAGCTCGTGGCGGTGCCGTTTTCGATCCTCTTTAGCAAGCTCTCGGCGAAGTTCGGCGCGATTAGGATGATCGTCGCGGCGATCGCGATGTACTTTTGCATCTGCGGCGTCGGGTTTTTTATGGGCCGGCTCGTCGAGCCGCACCAGCTCGATTATGTCGCCTACGCGCGCGAAAGCGTCGCCGCGCGGGACGTTTCGTTCGAGAACAGGGAGGACGCGCGCGCGTGGGAAAACCTTACGCGCGACCTCGTGGAAAACACGCGCGACGCGCTTGCGGCCGAGGATCGCGCCGCGGCGTTTGACGGGGCGGTTCTTGACCTGATCCGGCAGACGGAGGAGTCCGGCGGCGCGGACTATCGCTTTACGGGCGCGGAGAGCCGTTTAAAGGCCGCCGCCGCGCTGGAGGGCGTGCGCCTTGAGCTTGCCTCATACGCGCGGGATACGCGGAAGCAAACCGCCTACAACGGCGCGCAAAAGACCGCGACGATTCTATTTTGGGTGCTCGCGGTGCTTGTCGGCACGGTGCAGGGCGGTATACAGGCCCTGTCGCGCTCCTATTTCGGCAAGCTTGTGCCGCAATCGCGCAGCGCGGAGTACTTTGGCTTCTACGACGTGTTCGGCAAGTTCGCTACCGTCATCGGCCCGCTGCTTTACTCGCTCTTCTACATGCTCACCGATCGCGCTTCGGTCGGTATCCTGAGCCTGCTGCTCCTCTTTGGCGGCGGCGGCATCCTGCTGCTTGCGGGCGGCAAAGAGCTGGACAAGACCGCGCGCGAGATGCACGCGGCAAACGCAAGCATCGAGGCGGCAAAAGACGCTTAAGCGGCGGCGCACGCGCCCTGCTCCGGCGGGGCGCGCGTTGCGCTTGACGCGGGCGTACCGGCGTGGTACACTGCTACGGAACAAAAATTGCATACCGTCTTATCAAGAGCGGCAGAGGGAACGGCCCTGTGAAGCCCGGCAACCTGTCCATCCCCAAGGTGGATAAGGTGCCACTTCCGG
>CAYMSL010000119.1:3382-4899 GCA_964393095.1 uncultured Oscillospiraceae bacterium
AGCGTGGGATACACCCGTAAAACCTCATCGTCGGATGGGGTTTTTGTCTACCCCAAAAGCGATGTGTTCCCGCCCGCTGCCGCGGGGTCTGCATGCGCCGCCGCGCGGCCTGCAAACCCTATAGGAAAGCCCTGCCCGTTCAGACAAGACGCGCGCGCCAAAACCACGGAGGGAACGGGCCCCGATTCCACTTGGAATGCCCGCGCGGCTAGGGCATTGAATTCGATTGCTTGGAGGAACCCAACATGAAACGGCGATTCTTTACGTCCGAATCGGTGACCGAGGGCCACCCGGACAAACTTTGCGACTGCATATCGGACGCGGTGCTCGACGCGATGCTTGCCGAGGACCCGGGCGCGCGCGTGGCCTGCGAGTGCGCGGCGACGACGGGACTCGTGCTCGTGATGGGCGAGGTGACGACGAGCTGCTATGTCGACGTGGCGCGGCTCGTGCGCGAGGTGGCAAACGACGTTGGCTACAACAGCGCCGAATACGGATTCGACGCCAACTCGCTCGCGGTCGTGACCGCGCTCAACGGCCAGTCGCCGGATATCGCGCTCGGCGTGGACCGCGCCCTCGAGGCAAAGCGCGGCGAGAGCGACGAACGGCTTTCCACGGGCGCGGGCGACCAGGGCATGATGTTCGGCTTTGCCTGCGATGAAACCGAGGCGCTCATGCCATTGCCGATCGAGCTGTCGCACGCGCTGGCGCGGCGGCTTGCCCTGGCAAGGAAAAGCGGCGAAATCCCCTATCTGAGGCCGGACGGCAAGAGCCAGGTGACGATCGAGTACGGCGAGGACGGGCCGGCGCGCGTTGACGCGGTGGTGGTCAGCGCGCAGCACGACGACGTGGATATGGAGCGGCTCAGGCGGGATGTGCTCGAGCGCGTGATACTGCCCGTGCTGCCTAGGGCGCTTGTCGACGAAAAGACGCGCGTGTTCGTCAACCCCACGGGACGCTTTGTCATCGGCGGGCCGCAGGGCGACTCGGGTTTAACCGGGCGCAAGATCATCGTCGACACCTACGGCGGCTACGCGCGGCACGGCGGCGGCTGCTTTAGCGGCAAGGACCCGACGAAGGTTGACCGCAGCGCCTCCTACATGGCGCGCTATGCGGCAAAAAACGTCGTCGCTTCGGGGCTTGCGCGTCAGTGCGAGATTCAGATCGCCTACGCCATCGGCGTGGCAAGGCCGGTCTCGATCAGCGTCGACACCGCGGGTACAAGCGTTTATGGCGACGAGGTCATCGCACGCGCGCTCGAAACCTGCTTCGATTTTCGCCCGGCGGCGATCATCGAGCAGCTTGACCTGCGGCGGCCCATCTACCGGCAGACCGCGGCCTACGGCCACTTCGGCCGCGCCGATCTCGACCTGCCCTGGGAGCGCACCGACCGCGCGGACGCGCTGCGCGCGGCGATCGGGCGCGCGTAAGCGCCGAAACCCCTCTTTTTCGGGGCTCCGCCAGGGGCAAAGCTCCCGTACCCCCCCAAGGGCAAAGCCCCTGGACCCCATAGATAA